>NZ_JBEPAM010000035.1:34212-89386 GCF_040298605.1 Kitasatospora sp. NPDC001527
AAGGGCAAGGACACCGGTAAGGGCGGCTCCGGGGGTTCCGGTCCGGGTGCTTCCGCCGGTGGTGGCTCGTCCAAGGGCAACGACACCGGCAAGAAGGAGACCGGCAAGGGCGGAGCGGGCCCGGGCAAGAACACGTCCGGTCCGGTGCGCCGCACGTCGCAGGGTGGCGGGCCTGCCGCCCAGGGCAAGACTCGCGGCAAGAGCACCGCGGGCACCGGTGGGTCGAGCGGTGGCGGCCCGGGCGGCAAGAACGGCGGGAACACCCAGGGTCGGGGCAAGGGGGGCGGGAAGAACGGGCCCGGTAAGTCCGGGCCCGGTCCGAACGGCAACGGGACGAACGGGAGCACCGGGAAGAACGCCGCCGGTACCGGCGGGTCGAGCGGTGGCGGCCCGGGCGGCAAGAACGGCGGGAACACCCAGGGTCGGGGCAAGGGTGGCGGGAAGAGCGGGCCCGGTAAGTCCGGGCCCGGTCCGAACGGCAACGGGGCGCCGGGCAAGCCGGGCAGTGGGAAGGGCGGCCGGGTGAAGGCGCCGACCGGTGCGTCCGGCTCCGGTGGGGCCTCGGGCACCCTGCGCAAGCGCAGGAAGTCCAAGGGCGGGAGCGGAGCTGGCCGGCCGGGCAGCAACGGGCAGTCCGGCAGCACGGCGCCGGTCAAGGGCGGCGGCCGGGTGAAGGCGCCCGGTGGTACGTCCAGCGCGCCCGGGACCCTGCGCAAGGGCAAGAAGGCCAAGGGCCGGCCCGGACCGGGCAAGCCCGGTGCGGGCCCGTCCGGCGCCGCCGCGCCGGGCAAGGGCGGAGCACAGCACGGCTTCCGGCAGGCCGTCGGGGCCGCCTTCGCGCAGCGGTGGGCGAAGCGGATGCGCAGCCACACGCCGGTGATCGCGAAGCTCTCGAAGAAGCAGCGCCGCCGGGCCCAGAAGAACAAGGCGGCGCGCAGGGTCGCGGCGGCGGCCTCCGCGATGCACGCCACCGGTCCCGGCGCCCCCGGCGGTTGGGGCGCGGCCTTCAGCCGGGCCAGGGCCAAGGCCCGCCGGCCAGCCGGTGGGGCGACTGCCCCGACCGGGAGCGGATTCACCGCCGGCCCCGGCGGTACGACCGTCGGGCGCGGTGCGCCGTCGGCGGCGGGCGCCGGGCCGGCTTCCCGGAAGAAGGGCGCGCGCGGCGGCTGGGGAGCCGCGTTCGCCCGGGCCAGGTCCCGGGCGAAGAAGGCGACGGCCCCGCCGCCCGGTACCAGCGGCTTCTCCGCCGGCGGGTTCTTCACCGGCGGCTTCACCAGGGACCACCTTTTCACCCACGGCGTCTACACCGGCGCTTCCGCCGCCGGCCCCGCCGGAAGCACGGCGGGGCGTAGCACGCCGTTCGCGGCGGCCGGGATGGCGAGCGCCGGCGGCGAGGTGTTCACCATCGTCCGGGAGGACCAGGTCGGTGACGCCGGGGCCTCCCGCAACCGGCCGCCGGAGCACGATGCCGAGAAGGGCCTGCCCTCGACAGGGCCGGCCGCGCTCGGCCCGGCGCCGGTCACGCACACCAAGCGGCCGGGCACCCGCCGCCCGATCCCGATGCCGCCCGTTCCGGAGCCGGCCCCCGCCCAGGCAGCCCCGGTCGCCACGGCGTCGGCGGTGCCGGCCGGGCCCCCGGCCCAGCAGGCCGCCGCAGCCGCGGCGGCCATGGTCCCCGCGCAGAGCGGGCCGAACACGAGGAGCAGCACCACCGTGTCCCTGCCCACGACCACCGCATCCAGCCAGGTGGACGGCATGTCCTCCGAGCACGCCACCGAGATCACCCTCGACGACGTCCTGGACAAGCTCGAAAGGCTCGCCCAGGAGGGCTTCGCCGCGCACGACACCTGCGTGACCCTGGCCGCCGAGGCCCGCCGGGTCCGCTACGAGCTGGAGGACCTGGCGGCCGACCTGCGCGCCAGGAACAACGTCATCGGCAACCTGACCTCGGCGGCGATGAACCGGCTCGCGGAGTCGATGGACGTGGTCGCGGCGAAGGCCGACGAGATGAAGGTCAGCTCGTTGGAGGCGGCCGAGCAGGCCGAGAGCGCCGACCAGGCGATGAACGACCACTACAAACCGATCCAGCAGGCGACCGCCGACGCCGGGCTGCGCACCCCGTCCGCCCGCGTCCACAACGAGAACTGAGACGGAGAAGGAGTAGCTGATGAGCGACATCGAGCCGTACGACGACGGCGGAGAGGTCGGGCACGGCGGCGGGGCACTCGGGTTCCTCGCCCTGGCGGCCCGCACGGTGAAGCTGACCGCGAGCGCCCTCAAGCTCAAGGAGGGCATGTGGTCGCTGCAGCGGCACATGGAGAACAACGCCGGCCAGGCGCGGGAGCTGTCGGAGATGTGCGGCCAGGCCGAGGTCGCGCCGCGGTTCACCGCGCAGATCCTCGAGGTCTCCGCCGCGCTGAGCCGGGTGGCCACCGCGTCCGGGGAGATGGCGTCCGCCGCCGACGCCACCGAGAGCGCCGCCCGCGGCTTCGAGGCCGCGCACGACCGCGAGTACCGGGGCATCTACGAGGCCGCCCAGGCCTCCGACGTGCCGATGGCCAAGCCCGGCTTCTACGAGGTCCGCTGACCCACCCGCACCACCGCACCGACCCCGACGGGGCCGCACCCACCACCGGGTGCGGCCCCGCCCCACACCCCGCAAGAGAGGAAGGCGACGGTGACCGTCACCGAGCAGACCCAGGCGCCGGCCACCGACGCCACCACCACGACCGTGCCCCCGGGGACGATCCGCCGCCGCATGAACGGCGAGCGCCTGGCCTACGCCGTCGCCGCCGCTGGCACCGCGATCGGACCCCAGTGCGACCAGGGCCCGCTCTCCTGGCTCGGCGCGCTCGGCACCGCCGCCGGCACCGGCCTGTGGCTGTACTGCAAGGCCACCCCCAAGGACGGCAGCGCGCCGGGCCTGGGTCTGCTGCGCTCCGCGTTCCGCGCGCTGCCGGCGCTGTCCGGCTCCGCCGTCTACGCGGCCGCGCTCGCCGCCCCCGGAACCGCCTGGTGGGAGATCGCCGGCCCGGCGCTGTGGGGCGCGGCGATGGCGGCCGCCGCGCCGTTCACCCGCTCCGCCGCCCTGACGGAGGAGGCGCTGCCCGGCCTGGTCGCCGCCCTCCCCCAGCAGGCCGCCGTTCTCGGGCAGCCGGAGGACTACCCGTCGTTCCTCGCCCGGCTGTGGGACCAGGTCGCGCTCGCGCCCGGCACCCGGCTCGACGCGGTCGAGCAGTTCCAGGACGGACTGCCCGACTTCCGGGCGGTCATCGTCGCGCAGCCCGGCAAAGCCGTCCCGCAGCTGAGCCTGCGCAACCTGGCGGCCGCGTTCGACGTGCCCGAGGAGAGCGTCTCCTTCACCTCGCTGCCCGGCTCCGGCCCGGGCCGCATGGTGCTGCAGGTCACCCCGACCGTCGGCGAGACCACCCGGCAGTTCCAGAGCCTGGAGGCGCTGTGGGAGAGCGCGGTCAGCTGCCCCGGCGGCGCGGCCCCCGGGATGAAGTTCGTGCGGGCCCGGATCGAGGAGAACCGGATCGTCATCCTCGCCGCCGCCCCCCGCGGCAAGCGCATCCGCCTCCCCCACAGCGAGATCTGCTCCGCCCTGGACGTCGACGACCCGACCCGCCTGGTCATCGAGACCGACGGGCTGCGCCAGGCCGTGGTCTCCGTGTACCGGATCAACCCGCTGATGAGCGTCCGCAAGGCCACCGTCGCCGACCTGACGATGGACGACCACGGCCGGGTCGCCGTCGGGGTGTGCCACGACGGGCGCCCGGCCGTGATGCGGCTGTGGGATCCGGGTCAGGGCGCGCTGCGTGGCATCGTCGCCGGCGTCACCGGCGCCGGGAAGAGTGTGCTGCTGAACCTGATCCTGGCCGCCGAGAAGCGCTCGGGCGTCGTCTCCTGGGTCGCCGACATCCAGGGCGGCATGAGCCTCCCGGAGGCCGACGGGCGGGTGAACTGGTTCGCCAAGGGCGAGGACGAGGCCCTGGAGATGCTCTGGTCCGCGCACCGGGTGATGAAGTTCCGCGAGGGCGTCTCCAACATGCTGGGCCGCGGGGACTTCGCCCTCGGCGAGCCCTGGCCGCTGATCAACATCACCCTGGACGAGATCAACCGGCTTCTGTCCCACCCGGACGAGAAGAAGAAGAAGGTCGCCGCCTACCTGATCGCCGACATCCAGAAGACCGGCCGCAAGGTCGGCATCGGCATCCGGCTCGCCGTCCAGTCCCTGCACCTGAAGGACCTGGGCGACGAGGAGGCGATCCGCCAGCAGGGCAAGGTCGGCGTGCTGTTCCTCATGCGCACCACCTCCAGCAGCACCCGCGACATGGGCCTCGACGGCGTCGCCCCGCCCGGATTCCAGCTGGAGAACATCCCCGCCCGCATCTACGACAACGGCCAGATCGAGGCCCTGTTCGAGGGCACCGACGACGACGAGGGCCAGTCGACCGCGGGCATGGCGTACATGTTCCTGGACGGCCGGGCCAAGTTCATGCGCACCTTCTACGCGGAGAAGAAGAACGGCATCTACCCGGACCTGATCGAGCTGTACGGCGACGAGCCGCCGACCGCCATCACCGACAGCGAGGCCGAGGCGGCCGGCAAGGCGTACGCGCTGCGCGACAACCCGCCCGCCGGCCCGGTGCCGGACGGCGTCCCCACCCCCGACAGCAGCCCGGGCACCGCCCCGGCCCCGGCGCCGGCGGAGGTGCCGGAGCTCACCTTCGAGGTGCCCGCCGCCGGCGGCGACGAGGGCCCGGACCTGGGCGCCCTGTTCGACAGCGGGCCCACCCTGCGCGAGCGGATCCTCGACCTGCTGGCCGACGGCCCCCGCAGCCTCAAGCAGCTGCGCGACGTGCTGTGCCCGGAGTACGTCCCCGGGTCCGTCAACACCGAGGTCGGCGAACTCAAGCGCGAGGGCTGGGTCGAGCCGGTCGGCCGCGGCGTCTACCAGCTCGTCACCGAGCCCGCCGACGCCTGACCACCCACCACCCGCCAACAGGGCCCGGCCGACCGGCCGGGCCCGCTCCACGCAACCCCGAAGGAGCCCTTCCGTGGTCGTCTCCGTCTCCGGCGTCGTACTCGCCGGCGTCGTCCTGGTCCTGCTGGTCCGCAACCGCCGCGCCACCGTCGGCGCCGCGATCGTGGCCGCCGTCTTCGGCTTCCTCCTCGCCTCCACCGGCCTCGCCGACCCGATCCGCTCCGCCCTCGACGGCGGAGCCAAGGTCACCAGCTCCGTCAAGCCCTGACCGCGAGCCGGTCCCTCCACGACCACAGCACGCCGTTGTCGCCCGTCTACACAGCACCTGCCTCAGAAAGGACCCCCTCATGCACAAGCTCCTCCTGGTCGGCCCCACCGGCTCCGGCAAGACCCACCGCCTCCAGCACCTGGCCGCCGCCTACGCCGCTGACCCGACCGCCGTCATCTGGGCCATCGACCCCCACACCCAGCTGGTGGGCGCCGACCGCCGAACCGGCCACGACGGCGCCGCCCAGATGCTCGCCGACGCCCTCGCCCTGGTCGACGCGCGCGCCGCCCGGAGCGACGAGCACACCCCGACCGAAGCCGAGCCGCGCGTGCTGCTCCTGATCGACGAGGCCGACGAACTGATGGCCCAGCAGAAGCCGACCGTCGAGCAGTTGCTCCGCCTGGTCGCCACCGGCCGCCGCTTCGCCGTCGGGACCGCCCTCGCGGTGCGCGACACCACGCTGCAGACCTGGCAGTGGGCGGACCTGCGCGACCACTACCTGAGCCCCGACACCGCCGAGCACCTGCCCCGCCGCCACAGCGGCGAGGAGGACTGACCGGCACCCCTGAACACCTGTCTCCCGGCCTCTCCGGGGGCTGCCGGACCCACCCGCCACCGGGCCGGTCCGGCAGCCCCAGAAGGCGCCGCGGCGCCCCGCCCACCCGCTTCCCCGAAGGAGACCACCGTGCCCGGCACCGACACCCCGAACAACTCGCAGGTCATCCTCCTGGAGCGCGGCTACGCGCCGACGACCCTGGACGGGCAGCTCGTCGCCGTGCCGCTGAACGCGGACCACGGGGACGCCACGTGCGTGCCCGCGATCGTCGACGGCCAGGCCACCGCAGTGCCCGTCTTCGACGTCAGCGCCCACCTGGACGCCATGGCCGCCCGCCTGGCCGACCACCGCCGCGCCGTCGACACCCTGGCCCCCGCCCCCGCGGCCGTACCGGCCGTCGAGCCGGGCCTGTCGCTGGCGGTGCGCCAGTACGTCCTGTACGGCTCCATCGCCTCCCTGGCCGCCGGCGGCGCGGTGTGGATGCTCGGTGCGGCCGTCGCCGAGGTCGCCCCGCACGCCGACGCCCTCGGGGACCTCCTCAAGTGGGCGGCCGTGCTCGTCGCCGCCGTGGTGCTCGGCGTCGCCGGCCTGCTCGGCAAGCTCCGCTCGGCCGCCTCCGCCTCCGCCTCCGGGGCGGGCGCCGGCGCCCGCGGCGACGGCGCGTCCGCGACCGGCACCGTCCTCGCCCTGGTCCACCGCACCCACCAGACCACCATCGGCCGCCAGTCCGCCGGGTGGCGCGGCTCCATCACCAACAACATCAGCTGAGGGTAGACATGACCGACCCGACCGGCGCGAGCGGCCCGCGCCGCTTCCGTGTCCACACCGACGGCTGCGAGCCCCAGGACTGCACGCTCCATCCCGACGGCCGGATGACCATGGAGCTCGGCGGCCGGACCCTGGTCAGCTGGCTGTCCCTGGAGGACATGCTGGAGATGAACTGGGCACACTCCCGCATCGAGTGGGACCCGTCCCCTGCCGCCCCCGGCGCATCGGCCGCTGAGCTGCCCGCCGCGGAGGTTCTCCCGATGTTCTGACCGGCCGTCCGGTCTCGTCCCCGGCCCGCGCACCGCCCGCCCCGCCGAACCTCGGCCGGGCGGGCGCGGTGCGTCCGGGGGCGTCGCCGGCCGACCGGCCGACACCGCGATCCGCCTGGAGGACGTCGTGAACACCACCGTCACCGTCACCGCCGACCCGGCCAGCCCCGAGGAGATGGGTGCCGCCGCGCTCCCCGCCATCACCGAGGCCCTCAAGGCCGCCGCCGCGAAGCGCCCCCTGGTCGACCGCCAGGCGCCCTGGCGGATCGAGGGCACCCCCTACAGCGCCGCCCGCCTCACCGCCGGCGACCTCGCCGTCCGCATCACGCGCCTGCCCGACCACCTGCTGGTCGTCTGCGGCGTCCCGCAGTGGAACCGCCGCGCGGCCTGGCCGGTGCGCTCCGCCGTCTGGGACGGCGCCCTGGTCCTGCACACCATCGCACCTGACCGGGACCCGAACGCGCTGGCCCTCGACCTGCACCTGCCCGCCCTGGCCGCCGCCCACGGCGAGGCGCCGTGCCCGCAGCCCGCCGTCGCCCGGCGTGCGGGCCTGGCCGGAGTGCTGACGGTCGGCGACCTCGCCGCCGTCCTGGCCGGCCTGCCCGACCACGCCCCCGTGACGGCCGTCGTCCCCGGCTGGGCCGGCACCGCCGAACTCGTCCTGGAGCACGCCAACGACTACGGCGACTGCCTCCTCCTGGACACCGGCTACTCCACCTGCGAGCTCTCCGGCCCCGACGACACCGACGACGAGAGCTGACCGTCTCCGACGCCCAGGCCCTCGCCGACTGGCACATCGCCGGCGAGAAGGGCCCCGCCCCCGCCGACTTCCTGGGCCTGCCCGACCTCGCCCCCGCCCGCGCGCAGCGCGTGCAGCTCGCCTTCTTCTGAACCACCCCCGCCCCAGCCGACCGCCGAGGAGCCACCGCCGTGCCCCAGCACACCCCCGACCAGCCCCAGCGCGACGACCACGACGACGAGGACCTGGTCTTCCCCGCACTCGGCGCCCTGCCCCCGGCCGGCCCGCCCGAGCAGGACGAGCGGCCGGACATGATCTGGCACCGCCCCCAGCCGCGCAGCCGGCTGCGGGACGTCGTGCCCGGCCGGCTCGCCCACCACACCGGCACCGCGCTCGTCCTGGCCGCCCTCGGCGCCCTGGCCGTCGTCGTCGTCCTGCTGCTCGCCGTCGGCCCGTACGTCCTCGCCGCCGCGCGGTGGCTGCTGGACCCGGCGAACGTCGCCCACCCGGCCGCCGAGGTCTGGCACACCGTCGACGACCCGATCCACCGCAGCCTCACTGAACGCGGGCAGGGCCTGCCCGCCGGACCCGGCACCCTCTACGGCGCCTGGGCCGCCACCGGCCTGCTGATCCTGTGGCGGGCGCTGCGCACCGCCGGGTCCGCCGGGGCGCAGCTCGGCGCGCTCGCGTTCGGCGCGGTGACGTGCGCGACGGTCTGGGACGGTACCGCCGGTCCCGGCCGCCCGGTCGCCGCGGGCCTGGTCGTGGTGCTGTGGGGCGCGCTGGTCGCGTTCGCGCTGACCGGTTCGTGGATCACCACCCACACGACCGTCATCAACGAAGCGGCCAAGGCGCCGAGCGTGACGGTCGAGGCCCCGGCCGTCGCGGTGGCCGGGCCCGAGCCGCGCATCGAGACGGTCCTGGTCGTCGACCGGGACGGGCGGCGCACCAGCCGCCCCGACGACGACCAGCACTGACCGACCCCCGCCCGGGGCGGCGGCCGGCCCGGCCGCCGCCCGCGCCGTATCACCCGCCCGTACCCGCCGAGCACCATGACCGAAGGAGCACCCTCTTGTCCTGGGCGATATCCCGCGACGCACAGATCGCCGCCGCCTACGCGAAGCTGCACGCCCTGTCCGCCACCATCGCCGGCCTGGAGGAGGGCAGTTCGTCTCGGACCGGCCTCCAGGCCAAGGCCGACGCCCTGTGGGCGGAGATCCAGCGGCTGGAGAACTCCCGCAGCCTCTCCCCGCAGATGCTGCTGATCATCATCGGCATCACCGCGCTCATCCTCTGGAACCTGCTCACCTCCGGGCGCTGACGCTGCCCACCACCGCGCCCGCCACCCCGGCCAGCCAGGCCCGGACGGCAGGACGCGGTGGTGCGCGGCGCCGGCCGCCCGGCCGACACCCGCCCACCCCTTGGAGAGCGAGTCCATGACCGACACCACCAGCACCGACGGGGCCACCGAGTCCGGACACGAGAGGGCCGAGACGATCCGCTACACCGCCGATGTCGTCGCGGTTCGCCCCGACGGTCGCGTCCTGCTGATCAAGCGCGGCTGGCCGCCGCACCAGGGCCTGCTCGCCCTGCCCGGCGGCCACATCGACATCGGCGAAACCTCCCGGACAGCCGCCGTCCGCGAACTCCACGAGGAGACCGGCGTCCTGGTCAACGCCACCGACCTGACGCTCATCGGCGTGTACGACGAGCCCGACCGCGACCCACGCGGCCGGTACGTCAGCGTCGCCTACCTCGTCGGCGTGCCCGCCGAAGCCGAGGCACGCGCCGGGGACGACGCCGCATCCGTCCAGTGGATCCGGCTCGACTGCCTGCCCAGTGCGCAGCATCTCGCCTTCGACCACGACCGGATCCTGGCCGCCGTCTGTACCACCACCGGGCGCTGACGCTGCCCACCACCGCGCCCGCCACCCCCGTGCCAGCCAGGCCGGGGCGGCGGGCGCCGTGGTACGCGACGCCGGCCGCCCGGCCGCACCGAACACCGGAGGACACCGTGACCACCGACACCACCCCGGCCGTCTACGAGCCGTTCGTCCGACCCGAGCGCACCTTCCGCAAGGACAGCGTCCTGCCCGACGCCACCGACTGGGAGCTGGCCCGTATCGCGCTCGACCGGCGCAGCTCCGCCGGCTACGCCGCCGACCCGCTCGCGGACGAGGCCCGGCGGATCGGCGAGGAGTTCACCGCCGCGGAAGCCGCGCGGGTCGACGCCTTCCTCGCGGCGGGCGTGCAGGACGTCCACCGCCTGGGCGCCATCGCCGCCGCCCCGGACCTCACCGGCGGGGACCGCACCTGGCTGATCGACCAGCTCCGGCTCGCCGGCCTGCTGGTCCTGCTCTACGCCCAGAAGGCCCCCATGATCTGCCAGCTCACCACCGCGCACGTGATCCAGAGCGAGCGAGGCGTCGCCCTGAAGCTCCAACAGCTTCCCCTTGAGCTACCCGAACCCCTCGACAGCCTTGTTCTCCAACTCGTCGACCAGTGCCGGGACCATCCGGCCGTCGGCAACGAGCACGACGCTCCCTGGCTCTTCCCGAGCCAGCGGCCGGCACGACCGTTGACCGCGCGCCGCCTCGGCGCCCGGCTTCGAACGATCGGCCTTCCACCTGGGGTCGGTCGGAAGGCAGCTCTGCTTGATCTCTCCGCTCAGATGCCTCCCGCCGTCCTCCATCGGCTCCTGGGGATCAGCATCGCCAGCGGTCAGTTCTGGTCGGCAGGAGCCAACAGGAACGAGTACGCAGCTGAGCTGGCTCGGCGACTATGAGCATTCCCAGAAGAAGCGTCCTTCGCGGTGATCAGGGCTGACGAAAGCGAATCCGTAGCCGTAGCCGAAGTTGAGGAAGTACGGATCGTCCTCAGCTTCGCCAGCGTCGCTGATCTTGAAGAGGAATTGCCAGGGGGACTCGACCCGCGCGTCGCAGTTGGGGTAGCAGGCGGAACCGCCGAAGTAGTCGTGCAGATCTTCGCCGCCAGGAAGCTCGACGTCAGGACCCTCGCCACGCATGCTCCGCTCCCATGCGGCCTGCTCATCAATCGAACGGTCGACCTCTGGCGATACCAGTTGCAGGTCGACGTGCCACTCGACAGGGATCTCCGACTCGTCAGGCCCCCAGCGCCAGAGCGTCCGACCGTGCGTTCCCGGCGGCCCGATGACGGCGAAGGAGGGGATACGGCCGCCCGGCTGAATCAGCAGCACGCCGTCTCCGGCCTCCGGGTTCATCCCACCCATGATCTGGTCCTCCTCGTCGAGGAAGAGGTAGGCCAGACGGAGCTCGTCGCCGGGGATGGGGAACTGACCGATGAACACCAAGGGGACCTTGGTGCGCGGGTCCACGGGCCAGGTTGGTTCGGAGAGCCAGACAGGCTCTCCGCCGAGCTTCGCCACTGGATCAGTGATCGGTCGCTCGGGCGCCCGAAGGACTATCTGCTGGCGCGGTAGGAAGGCGGCGTCGTACGGCCCATCCGCCTGCCCTGTGGGACGCGTGATCATGCCGTGGACCTTACGACATGGTGCTGACGAACCTTCGCCGACCACTGCATCCGAGCGCCTGGTGCTGACCTATTCAGCACCACCGAATATCGGAGACCACCAGTACTGCTGCAGCACACCGGCCTTCGCCGAGCTGCAGACCATGTCGGGCGACATCCGGGTGTGCGCGGCGAACCCCGGCGCCGTGACCGCGGGCTCCATGTCCGGCGACGTCACCGTCACCGCCTCCCCCGACGCCCCGGCCAGCGGACCGGACGTCCGCGCCACGTCCAAGACCGGTCGGGTCTCCATCCCGCGCTGACGCCGTACCAAGCGCCCACCTCACGGCCACCCCGCGGCCAGCACCACCGGCGCCGACACCACCGCGACCGACACCCAGATCCGATCCGCCACACCCGAAGAAGAGGACCATGAAGCTGACCATCGTCGTCCAGAACCTGCAACGCGGAGGCCTGCACGCCGGCGACGGCTCCCCCGACGACCGCTGGCCGCTGCTCGCCGAGCGAATCGCCAAAGCCGACCCCGACCTGGTACTGCTCCAGGAAGCCGAAGGCTGGGCGGACGCCGGACACCGCCAGCTCGTCCGCGCCGAGCACGACCTCGGCCTGGACGCGCTCCTCGCCCCCGCCCGCTCCGGCCGCGGCACGGCACTCCTCTACCGGCGCGAAACCCTGGGCCAGCGCACCAGCTGGACCACCGACTACGCCGCCGACGAAACCCATCACGGCTTCGGCACCGCCGGCTTCACCATCCCCGGCCTGCCCGCCCCACTCGCCGTCACCAGCGTGCACCTCACCCCGTACAGCGCGGACCGAGCCGTCGCCGAAGCCGACTTCGCCGCGAGCCGCACCTACCGCCTCGGCGCCTACTGCATCCTCGGCGGCGACATCAACTACGCACCCGCCGCCGGCCCCGACCCCGCCTGGCACCGCATGCGCCCCTACAACCGCGGCTCCCGCACCCTGCTCACCGACCCGGCCCTCGACCAGCAACCCGCCCCCGACCGACGCGTCGCCTGGAAACTCGCCGCCAACGGCCTGACCGACGTCGCCTGGCACCTCCACCAGCAGACCGGCGACACCGACCTGCTACGCCGCACCGGCAACGACGACCGGATCGACCAGCTCTGGGTCTCCACCCCGCTGGCGCCGGTCATCGACTCCTACACCCTGCTCGACGACCCGCGCGGCGCCAGCGACCACCACGGCCTGGCCGTCGTCCTCGACACCGACCGCATCGACACCACCCGACCGTGGACCTACCGGTGACGGTCCGCCGCCCACACCCGGCCCGGCACACCGACCTCGGCCCCCGCCCCTCCAGGCGCTGACGCTGCCCGCCACGGCGCCCCACCCTCCGAGCCAGCCAGGCCCGACGGAGCGGCGCCGCGGCGAGCCGCGCGGCCGCCCGGCCGGCACCCCGACCAACCATGGAGGCACCCGCCATGACCACCACCCGCACCGCCCGCTTCGCCGCCGCCTACGCCCTGCTCCGCGCCGGGGCGGACATCGGCGACCACCTCGTCCAGTCCGACCACTGCGCCCGCACCAAGGGCGCCACCGACGCCGCCCCCGCCAAAGTCCTCGACGAGGACGGACAAGTCATCGCGACGCACGGCACCGCCGCCGGCCGCCGGGCCTGCGCGGTCCACTGCCTGACCTACACCGGCACCCAGGCCGCTGCCCTTCTGCTCGGCGCCCGCGCGCTCGGCCTGCGCCTGCGCCCCGGCCCGGTCGCCGCCGCCCTCGCCATCTCGGGGCTGACGCACTACGCGATCGACCGAAGGGTGCCGAACGGCGTTCTCCAGCGGTTCGCCGACGCCACCGGCAAGGGCCGCTTCTACCGGCTCGCCGACCACGGCATCAACGGCGCGTACTGCATGGACGGCGCCGTCCACCACGGCTTCGAGACCATCGCCGCCGCCGTCCTCGCCTGCTGACTCACCAGCGCACACCACCCGGGAGACCACCAGCATGACGACCACCCAGACCCGAGCCCTGGACACCGTCCGGACCGCCGGCGACCTCGTCGCCGTGATCGGCGCCAGCGCCTCCGGCAAGACCACGCTGCTCGCCGCCGCCGGAATCCCCTCCCACCGGATCGTCTCCCTCGACCGACTGCGCGCCACCGTCTCCGAACCGGGCGACCAGAGCGCCACCCCCGACGCCGTACTCCTCCAGCACCACATCCTCACCATGCGACTGCGCCGAGGCCTGACGACCTACGTCGACAACACCTCCACCGAAGCAGCTCACCGGGCGCAGCTGGTGGAGCTGGCGCACCAGCACGGCTGCCGGGCCGTCGCGATCCACCTCGACCTCCCCCTCCCGTTCTCGGGGGGTCTCGGCCCTGTGGCGTGACGTTGGGTTAGAGCGCCTCGTTGGGAGTCGGGAGCCGGTTCTCGGGGGGTGTTGCTCTGTGGCTGGTCGTTGCTGAGTTCACAGAGCCCGAGGTGAGAAGTGCGAGCGTTTCCGATTCGAATGCCGTCCGGAGTGCGGTACTGGACAGTTGTCGATGACCGCTTGGAGGTTGTACATCCGGCCGACCGTTGGCTTCGCCATCTGCGTTTCGGGCAGAACCGGGCGGAGCTAACGACCAAGGGCTACGCCGGTGATGCCGCCCTGTACCTCACCTGGTGTGTGCGGACCGGGCGGCAGTGGCCGGAGGCGGCACAGGACCTGGGCTTGTTCATGGTGTGGCTGCAGTACACCCCGATCGAGCCGGACGGCACCATCGGCACGGTGCGGATGGGGCCGGGAGCCGAGCCGGTGCGAGGCGAGCGCCGGGTCAACCGGATCCTGACCGGCGTCCGGGGGTTTCTCACCCACGCGATCCGCGACGGCGCGGCGCCGAAATGGGTGCTGGGCGTGCTCTACGAGCTCGCCGACACCCGAGGCTTGCCGCAGGAGGCGCGGGGCGAAGGGACCGGGTTGGCTTACCGGCTGAAGGCCCGGCATCGACTCCAGGAGCCTGTGTCGGCGGTTGACCGCACCAGCGATGAGCAGGTGGTGGCGATGTTCCGGGAGTGCCGCAATGCCCGGGACCGCCTGATCGTGCTGCTGCTCTCCCGCGTAGGGCTGCGCCGCGGTCAGGTCGCGGGGCTGCGCAGGGAAGACTGCCACCTCCTGATCGACTCGCGGGCGCTGGGCTGCACGTCGGAGGGAGCCCACTTGCACGTGGTGCGCCGGGAGAACTCGAACGGGGCGTGGTCGAAGTCGCGGCGCCGGTGGGTTCAGCCGCTGGACTTCCTGGTGGTGCAGGCCTTCGACCAGTACGTCGCCGAACGCCACGAGCGGCTCGGGGCCGGCGGCAGCGACTTCCTGCTGGTGAACCTGTTCCGCGCGCCGCTGGGATCACCGGTCACCCCGGACGCGATCGGCGACCTCATCGAAGCTCTGGCCGCCCGGGCCGGTCTGGAAGGGCCGGTCGCGCCGCACCGGATGCGGCACGGGTTCGCGAGCAACGTCGCCGACGCCGGCGGCACGCTCGATGAGATCCAGGCCTTGCTTGGCCAGAACCATCCCGCCTCTGCCCAGCCGTACCTGCACCCGGCACCCACCCGCCTGCGGGAAGCGGTCGAACGGGTCGCCAGCCCGCGCGAGCTGACCGCAGAGGGCACCCGGTGACCGCCGCTCTGCCGACCCGGACCGGCGTCGGGAGCGGTGATCCGATCGTCACCGCGTTGTGGGCGGCGGTCGAGCAGGAGTTCCTGGAGCTGCTGGGCTGGGACGCCGACGTCCGAGTGCTCCACTTTCCCAAGGATCACCCTCAGATGGGTGTCCCCGTCTGCATCCACCCCGGATGCGGCCGGGCCACCACCTACTCCTGCGGCTTGTGCTCGGGCTGCAGACCGCGTTGGCAGCGCAGCAACCTGCCCATCGAGGAGTACCTGGCGACCGCCGAAGTCAGGCCCGGGCGCCACTGGGGAATCGGCGAGTGCATCGTGCCGGACTGCCCGCGCCCCTGGCGGACCTCCGCCATCCAGCTGTGCACCGCCCACCATCACCGGCGCATCACCGTCCTCAAGTTGTCCATGGAGGACTTCCTCGCCCACCCCACCACGGCTCCGCTGCCGGCCATCGGGCGCTGCGGGACCGCCGCGTGCCTGCGCCAGCGCTCCAGCGAGGTCGCGCCGTACTGCGAGGCCCACCTGTCCCGGCTGCGAGCCCTGCGCCGACTTCACGGCACCGTCGACGAGGAACGCTGGCGGCACACCGCTCCGCCCATCGACGTGGGCCGGGAGGTCAACCTGCGGGGACTGCCGGAGCGGGTGGTCGCGGAGGTCGTTCTCGGCCTCCAACAGCGAGTCCGCGACGGCGCCCGCACCTGCTACTACAAGCTCCGTCCGTTTTGCGACCTTCTGCGCGAGCGTCAGGTCGCCGCGGTCGAGGACCTGGTCGTCGATGGTCTGCACGGCCTGAACCGCCAGCTGCGCACCACGATCGTCCGGGACTGCGAACGAGCTCGAATGACCCCGGAGAGCGAGCGCCGCAAGGACGTCTGGGACCTGTTGGCCTTCGGGCAGACCGGTTGGCTCTACTTCACCAAGATCAGCCAGCCCTGGCTGCGCGAGGCAGCCAAGCAGTGGGCGCTGGACGACATGCCGCGCCGCCGCGGCAGCAGTGTCGGTACCGCTGTCCAGTCCCACATCCGCGCCCTGAACCGTCTGTCGGAGAGCCTGAGACTGCAGCGCCCCGACCGGGGCGAGCACCTCACGCTGCTGGGGCGCGACGACATCGTCGCTTACCTGAACCGCATGGCCTACCTCGAACAGCAGGGGACGGTCACTCTCAAGACCCGGCGGGAGCACTGCGTCGACCTGCGCAGGATGCTGACGCGGATGAGGGCGATGAGCCTCACTCGCCCGGGCCGACTCCTGCACGGGCTCGCGGACGACTTCGCCCTCGGTGTGGACGACGTCCCGGCCGTCCCGGACGAGGACGAAGTCGGGCGAGACTTGCCGGTCGAGGTCATGCAGGCCCTGTGCGCGCACCTGCCGTGGCTGGAGCAGGGCCACGAGCGCGAGATCCGGCTTGCTGTCGAGCTGGTCATCGACACCGGGCGCCGCCCGGTGGAGATCTGCCGGCTGGCCTTCGACTGCCTGGAGCGCGACGGGGCGGGTAAGCCGGTGCTGGTCTACGACAACTTCAAGTCCCACCGCTACGGGCGGCGCCTGCCGATTGCCGAGGCAACCGCCGGGCTGATCACTGCCCAACAGGACCGCCTGCGCGCCAAGTACCCGGACACACCGACCGGTCGCCTCAAGCTCCTGCCGACGTCCTACCGCTGCCTGGACGGGACCCGCCCCATCAGCGTCGCGCGCCTGCAGGCACTTCACCGGGCGTGGGTCGAGAGCCTGCCGCAGCTGAGGGTGCCGACCAAGGTCGAAGTCGACGGGCAGCCTGTCACCCACCTGCTGGCCTTCGACAAGAGCAAGATCTTCCTCTATGCCTACCGCCATACCTACGCCCAGCGCCACGCCGACGCCGGCGTTCCCCCGGACGTCCTGCAGCAGCTCATGGACCACGACGAAGCCGTCACCACCCAGCAGTACTACCGGGTCGGCGAGCAGCGGCGCCGCGAGGCCGTTGAACGGGTCACCGCGATGCAGTTCGACCGTCACGGCAACCGGGTCTGGCGCACCGTCAAGGCCTTGCTGGACACCGAGCGCCTGCGCCGGGCCGTGGGCGAGGTCGCCGTCCCGTACGGGCTGTGCAGCGAACCGTCCAACGTCGCCGCAGGCGGCCACGACTGCCCGGTCCGTTTCCGCTGCGTGGGCTGCGGCCATTTCAGCACCGATGTGTCCTACCTGCCTGACCTGGAGGCATACCTCGCCGACCTCCTGCGCAACCGCGAGCGCCTGGCTGCCGTGATCGACGCCGACGCGTGGGCGAAGGCCGAGGCGATGCCCTCCGACGAGGAGATCCGCCGGGTCCGCCGCCTGATCGGCCGGGTGAAGGACTCCGTCAGCGAGCTCTCCGAACAAGAGCGCACCGAGATCGAGCAGGCCACCGCCGTGGTGCGACGCGCTCGCAACAACGTCGTCCACCTTGGCCTGCCAGCCGTCCGCCAGCCACTCGTCGACTTCCGACCGGACAGGACCCCGTGACCACCACATCCATGGCCGACGGCCGCCGCGCCGACTCGGCCCGGCGGCGCCAGCGCGTCATCAAGGCTGTCGCCGCCGCCGTCAAAGCCGGCACACCCATCACCGTCTCCGGCATCGCCCGTCAGGCCGGCGTCGACCGTGCCTACCTCTACCGCCACAAGGATCTGCTCGCCCAGGTCCACGCCGCCGATTCCGAGCCGAGGACCGACAGCACAGGCCCCCTCGTCACCCGCGCCTCACTCCAAGCCGACCTGGCCAACGCCCAAGAACGCGCTGGCCGTCTCACCGCAAGGATCCGGACCCTGGAGGGCAAGCTCTCCGAGCTCCTCGGCGAGCAGGCGTGGAGAGACTCCGGACTCGGCGGACCGGACGACGTCGACCAGCTCAAGCGACGCATCACCATCCTCGAACAGCAAGCGGTCAATCTTGCCGGTCAACTGGAAGAGCGCAACGAAGAACTCCAGGCCGCCCGAGCTGCCAACAGGCAGCTGATCAGTCGGCTCAACACGAGCCACTGACCTCGGCAGCGGGGGAGGTGGGACAGTGATCACTTCCCACCTCCCCCGCGGTGACGAGCTGGAACGCCTGCACGCCATCCATGGGGGTGCCATCGGGATGCAGCCCGAATGCGGCCGCAAGAACGGCGGGGAGATCGGCCTCGGGGACAGCGACGTGTAGCTCCGCGAGGACGTCGGGAAAGTCGGCGTCGTCGATGGCGCCCAGATACTCCTGGCGCAAGCGGTGGATGACCTCCACCAGCTCGGGCCGCAGCCGCATCCAGGCGCGGGACGTCCGGATCTCATCCGCGACCTGGTCCATGAACCAGCGCATGACCTCGTACGGGATGTCCAGGTGCCGTCCTTGGGGATCGAAGCACACCGTCGGCTCGCGCGCCGGGTCCTCGTCGGGGATCACCGCGGTCACCACGGCCCGTTGCTCCCGGACGAGGTCCAGTTCCAGGTACCAGGCGTCGTCGGGCACGGAGTACATCGCGGTGATCGCGTAGTCACGGCTGGGGTGGGTGACCAACGTCCTCAGACCTTCGGGTCGATCGGCGGTGTGGTGTGGACCTCGGCGTCCGGGGTCAGCTGCAGGCCGGCCGTGGCGAGGAACTCGGCGAGTTCGATCCAGCCGTCGTTGGTTCCGTCGTCCCAGCTCGTCCAGAGCCTCGACTCCTCGCCATCCCAGGTGTCGACGTCCTCGCTCGGATGCTGCTCGACAGTCCCCTTGCCGTGCCGGTACCGCAAGTACAGGTACTGGCCCCTGGTCGTCCAAGCGTCCCACTGCGACGGGCAGCCTCCGGAGGTCTGCACCACCCGCGCGAGGGTCACATCCTCGTGCAGATGGGCCTCGACAGCGCCCAAGTCCTGATCGTGGGCGATGAGGAGGTCGTCCACGAGACCGAGCAGGCGGACGCTGCCGCCGGGGAACCGGAGCGTGAGGCCGGCCGCGAAGCCGACCCGGCCGTCGTTGTAGTCGATCTCCCAGACCGAGCGGATCGGCTGTCCGACAAACCGGGTCACCGGAACATCCGGCGAATCGTCGACCACGGAGACGCTTCCGTACTCCTCCATCGAGTACGGTCCGTGCGGCTGGTCGACCCGCAGAGACAAGCCTGTTGAGGGCGTGTGGAACAGGACCGGGCCCAGCCCCTCCAAGTGAAGCCACAGGTGCAGCAACGACGGATCGTCGTCCGCGTAGTGATGCCAAGCCGTGGTCACTTTCAGCAGTCGCCTCCCGATCAGGTCGGCGGCAAACAGCTCCTCATCGTTGATCACCCGCCGATGCTCGCACGGCCCCACCACCGGGACACTCGAATTTCGGACCGGCCACCTTCGCCTGGTTCGGCCCCCGGACACGGCCGACGACCACGGACGAGTGAAGCCAGCCAGCATCCCTTGCGCCACACCTGCTGCACTGCATACCTTGCTCGGTCATAGCCACTGAGCTGCGAGGACCCGATTAGGAGTCCGCCTCAGGATCGGCGACCACCTGAGAACTCCCGGACTGCCTCGCGCGCAACGCGCGGCGCGCCGCCCAGGCGCGAGTGCCCGAGGACGTCCTGCGCTACCAGCACCGGATGGCCCGCGACGCCCGCGACCTTCTCCCCCGTGAGGGCTGGGACGAGATCCGCCACCACCGCACCGGGCACTGACGCTGCCCACCACCGCACCCCGCCCCCGTGCCAGCCAGGCCCGGGCGGGCGGGGCGCCGTGGTGCGCGGCGCGGCCGCCCGGCCGGCACCCACCCCGCTCCCCGCTCGGAGGCACCGTGACCGACACCCTGCGCACCCGCCTGGCCCGCACCGCCCTCGACACCGCCGACAGCATCGCCACCGTCACCGCCGGCGCCGCAGCCGGCCTCACCACCTACCGCACCCTCACCACCCGCCCGACGGAAATCCGCATCACCCTCGCCCTCGCCACCGGCACCCTCGCCGCCGTCCTCACCGACCACCACGCCCACAAGGCCCTCACCCCGCTGCGCCGCCGCCTCGGCGCCGAGCACCACACCCCGGCCCGCCAGGCGGCCCCGGCGCCGACCCGCGAGCAGCTGGCCGCCGACGCCCGCGCCGACGCCGCGCACCGCGCCGCCTCCGGCGCGGCCCGCCTCGACTACAGCCACGGCGCCCTCACCAAGGCCGAGAACTGGAGCGGCGAGCCGGACGGCAGCGCGACGTGCGAGATCACGCCCACCGCGCGCCTGCTGGCCGTCCCCCGCCCGACCGACCGCGACGGCTACAACAGCCGCACCTACCTGGTCATCCGGGATGGCGAGCAGCCGGTGCAGATCCACACCATCGGCGACCTCGCCGTACTCCTGGACGCCCCCGCCGCCGACACGGCGCAGCCCGCCAACGGCGAGGAGGACGGCGACCCGTGGCAGGCCATCGGCCGGGACCTCGCCATCGCCGAACTCCGCGGCCCGGCCACCGCCGACGACCAGGCCGACGAGGACAACGAGGACGAGGACATCGACCAGGAGGCCGAGGCCCACGCCGCCGGCCTGCTGTAGCCGACCGCAGCCCGCCGCCACCCGCCCCACCCGACCACTCGCCACCACCCCGGCCCCGGCCCGCACCCCAGCGAGCCGGGGCCGACCCGTCGAAGGAGACACCCCGACATGACCACCACCCCCGCCCTCACCCCGGCCGCCCGCCGAGGCCTCTTCACCACCGACCCCGCCGACAGGCTGCGCCCCGGCTCCCCGGAGCAGGCCTGGGAACTGTGGCTCACCGGCCCCGACACCCTGCTGCCGATGCCCGACCTCGTCACCGCGCTGATGGCCGCCGCCGAACACAACGCGGTGGCCGCCGACCTCGACGACGGCTCCCCCCTCCAGCCCGCCACCCACCCCCTGGTCCTCCACCACGGCTACGCCTGGCGCCGCGAGGGCGCGGCCCGCTCGGGCGCCGGTATCGCGGCGCCGTCGCTGTGCTGGACCGCCAAGTGCTCGGTGTGTGGCGACGTCGTCGAGGACGAGTTCATCCCCCACTACGACTCCCCCGAGGCCGCGGCCGACGACGCCGTCGGCAGCCGCGAATGGGGCGAGCTTCCCGACGGCCGCCTGGTCTGCGATCGAACCGACGACGCCCACGACGACGCCCGCGCCCAGGCGCGCACCGAGGACGCCCTCACCCCGGACGAGAACCAGCTCACCTTCCTGTAGACCCGCCCGGCATCCGATGGAGGACCGCATGCACCGCACCGTCATCGCCCCTAGCCCGGACAGCCCCGCCTCGCAGGCCGTCGGTTTCGACCTGGACGGCACCCTCGCCATCGACCAGGGATGGCAGGGCGGCCGCATCGGCCTGCCCCAGCCCGGCGCCATCGACGCGCTGCGCACCGTCGCCCGGCAGCGCGCCGTCTTCGTTTTCACCGCCCGCCCCGAGCGCTGGCTGCCTGAGATCGCGGACTGGGTCACCTGGTATTCCGGGCTGGAAGCCTTCGTCGACCCCTCCGAGGGCAGGGCGTATTGGACCACCCGCGGACCGGTGCTCGTGACCAGCACCAAGCTCGGCGCGGCCTGCTACGTGGACGACCGCGCTGTCCATCACGCGGGCGACTGGACTGTCACCCTGGCCCTCGTCGGTCGCGCGATCGGCCTTGACCGCGTGACAGTCCCAGCCTGATACCTAACGTGGCGAAGGGCGAGTCTTCCTCAGTATCGACGCCGGGGAAGACGCGCCCTTTTCTGTTTGTCAGGACACCCATGCTGTGGGCCGGTCGGCGAGGCCTCAGGTAAACGCCGTTTACTCCTTGGCGGGGAGAAGCAGGGAACACGCCGGACCCGGATGTGCCGAAATGACCTCGGCGCCACTATGGTGACGCCATGGCATCTCAAAACTCCGGAGGCGATCGGGAAAAGGTGGCGTCGAAGCTTCCTGTGTCCCTCCGTCAGGAACTCAAGACCCGGGCCGCCCAGCTCGGCATCGACATGCAGGACGCCGTCGCCCAAGCGGTCGAGCAGTGGCGCGCCCGCCCCGCAGGCGACAACCCCGTCATCGACACCTCCGGTGCCGAGAGCTGGAACACCTGGCTGCCCGCCGGCCTGTACGAGGACTTCAAGGCAGACTGCGTCGCCCGGGACATCTCCTTCGTCCAGGGCCTCGCCCAAGCCCTGCGCGTGTGGATCGACTCCCACGTCGTCGCGCTGTCCGAGCTGACGATCCCGCGCTACACGCGCCGGATCGTCGTCTGCAATCAGAAGGGCGGCGTCGGCAAGACCACCGTCGCCGCAGGTGTGGGCCAGGCCATAGCGCTGGGCCTGCCCGCCACCACTGGTGCCTCCAAGCTGCCCGCGCTGCCGGGGCTGCGTACCCTCCTTGTCGACTACGACCCGCAGGGTCACCTGACCTCGCAGCTCGGGGTCAAGCAGGTCTCGCCGGGAGAGGAGAGCCTGGTGACGCACATGGTCGACCGCGACCGGGTCGCCGGTTCCCTGCTCGACCAGGTCGTCGCGATCGAGCCGGACCACTTCGACGGGCGCCTGAGCCTGCTTCCTTCCAGCTTCGACGCCTTCCTGCTCGACTCCCGCCTCGGTTCCGTCCGTGGCCCCCGGGAGACCAGCCTCCAGCGGGCCCTCGCGCCGCTCGAGGAGCACTTCGACGTCATCGTCATCGACGCTCCCCCGAACCTCGGCCTGGCGATGGACGCCGGCCTCTACTACGGCCACCGTCGGAAGAACGAGTCGGCCGGGGCCTCCGGCGTCCTCATCCCCGTGGAAGCCGAGGACTCCTCCGCGGACGCCTACGCCATGCTCGACAGCCAGATCCGTACCGTCAGCCTCGACTACGAGGTGGGCATCGACCGGCTCGGCCTCGTCGTCAATAAATACGACAGGAGGAAGGGCTATGTCGCCACCCACTCCCTCGAGAAGTGGAAGTCCCTCGGGACACCCCCCGTGCTCTCGATCGTCCCCGATCTGAAGGAGCAGCGCGAGGCCGTCCACCTCAAGCAGCCCTTGCTCATGTACGCACCCACCGCGACCCAGGCCCAGCGCATGCGTGAGATCCGACGGAGGCTCGCATGAGCATCGCCAAGAAGCTCCAGGGCGGAGGCGGATCCTTCGGGGCGCTGGCCCAGGGCGGCGCGCGCGGGGGAGAGGTGCTGGCCCGCAGTGAGGCGCTCGACGCGACGGGAAGGGTGCGGCGCGCTTCGTCCGCTCCCGTCTCGGCGATCGTCTTCAACCCGCTCAACCCGCGGCGGACCATCGATGACGAGTCGATCGCCGAGCTCGCCGACAGCCTTGGCCGGCAGCAGATCGTTCCCATCACGGTCGTCAGCCGGGGGGCCTTCCTCGACGCTCACCCGGGTCAGGCCGAGGCGATCGGTGACGCGGACTTCGTCGCGCTCGACGGGAACCGGCGCCTCCTCGCCGCGCAGCGGGCCGGCCTCGAATCCCTGCGGGTGGACCTCCACGACGACCTGATCTCGACCGCGTCGGACATGGTCGAGGCCGCCCTGATCGCGAACGCCCATCGTGAGGACGTGTCGCCGCTGGAAGAAGCCCAGGCGATCGAGCAGCTCCTGAAGACCGTGTACGACGGGAATCAGGCCGCGGTCGCGAGGAAGCTCGGCAAGTCGAAGGTCTGGGTGGGACAGCGACTGGCTCTGCTTCACCTGACCACTGAGCTTCAGGAACAGGCGAGCAGCGGCGAACTGGCCATCGCGGACGCCCGCCGGATCGGAGCCGAGGCGCGGGCGGGGAAGCTGACCGCTGCCGAACAGTCCGAGCGAGCGGAGGCGGCGAAGAAGGCCGCAGCCGACAGGCAGGCGGCGAAGACGGCAGCCAAGGCCACGAGTGTGGCCCGCACGCCGGCCGACGGCCGGGCGGGATCGTCCGAGAGCGCCTCGCCGAGCGGTGGCGGGAGCGAGAGCGGGGAGGCTCGTGAGGTAAACGCCGTTTACCCTCCGGCTTCCATCGGAACCCCGGCGGACGGTCCGACAGCCCCGACCGAAGAGGTAGACACCGTTTGTACGGCGAGCGTGCCGGACCAGCGGGAGAGCAGCGCCGACGAGACGCCGGCGGTCACGGTCCGTCTCCTGCCGTCCGACCCCCGGACGAGCGCGCAGACCATCCTTGACGCGATGGGCCACCGCCAGGCAGTCCAGGTCGCCTCCGAGCTGCTGGAGCTTCTGAGGCGCCATACCGAGCCGCAGCCAGCCTGATCCGCGATACCTTCATGCGTTCCGCGTGCGGCGCCCGGCACACCCGCCGGGCGCCGCACGCGTTCGGCGCTCGTGCCGCCCCTGGGCCGCTGCCGTCCCTCCAGGAAGAGGGGACGACGATCCCTCACTCAACTCCGCCCCGATGCCGATGAGTTGCTGCGCCTGACCGGGGTCCGGCCGGTTGAGCCGAATGTCTATCAAACGTTTACTGACGTCTTTTGTGTTAAAACGCCGTAGTGTGGAACAGTGCGGACCATGAGTACGGACATGACGATCACGATCTCGGTCACGAATCCGACCTCCGAAGTGCTGGAGCACCTGCTCGCCATCGCCGCCGCTCCCGGCACCGCGGTGTCCGCCATCCCGGACGGCCACTGGACCCCGGAACGAGCGCGCGCCTACTACGACCGGCTGCCACCTCGCGCCCGCGACATCCTGCGCGCCGCCGTCCAGCAGGGCGGCCGAGTGTCGGCGGACGAGGTCCGGGTGGAAGGGAAGAGCCTGCGGGGTACCACCGGGCCGTTTCGCCAAGTGCTCAGGGAGGGCGCGCGGGCCGATCCGCCGCTGTGGCCGACCGCCTTGCCGGTCCCCGTGCGCTCGGTTCGGGTCGGCGCCGCAGTCATCGGGTTCGACATGATTGGTGGCAACGACCCCAGTGATCCGTTGATGGTATTCGGAAAGGTCCTGGGATTCCGCGTGGAGGGCTTCCGCGCCGACGGGACACCGGTGTTCTCCCCCTCGGAATGAAACACGACGTCAGGGGACGAGTACTGTCGTCGGTGACCCAGGAGCCAGGTCGCGTCCTCCACCACCTCGACGCGGGTGATGACGGGCGAGGCCTCGTAGAGGACGTGCACGAGGGCCTCGATCCCGCCCTCCCGGATGGGTCCGGTGAGCGAGGCGGGCAGGCTGGTGGCCGCGTCGGCGGCGTGGCTGACGCCCTCGCCGGCCAGGCTATCTCCGCAGATGAACTCTGCTGCAGGTACCAGGCGCGGTACCGGCCGCCACCGCCACGCCGGCGAACTCGGGCTCCAAATAAGGTGGCCCATTCGGCGAGCTCCTCGGTCTAGAACACGTTGTCCAGCGGAAGCACCGGCACGCTGTGCGGCACATCGCCGAGGACCGCGCCACCGGCGACCTTTCCGGTGGGGGAGTCAGGCAGGGCCTCGTCCGACTACTCCTGCTCGTCACCGGCGATCGCGCGCACCAGGCGCCGTAATCATCGTCATCCAACGGCAGAGCACCGCCGGAGTAGTAACCGCTAGTGGCCCGAACAGCCGCTGCCGCGGCTCTGGCGTAGGCGCTGAGCGGTGTCGTTCATGATCAGCCATCATGACAGCCGCCACCGACTATCCGAGGCGGCCGCCGCTGAAAGGACGCGCGGCGGCCCCGCGCGGCACCCCGCCGTCCAGGGGACGGTCCGAACGGTGTCCGCCGGGGCACTACGATTTGCGGACCGGGCACCGCAGACCAAGTGCCAGAGGGGGGAACGTGGCCATCGCGATCGTCGAGGCCGCCAGGCTTGCGAAGACGAACAGGCGCCGCTACGCGCGCCTGCGCGACTGCAAGGAGGAACTCGACCAGCGGGCCGCCGCGGAGAACACCGGCCAACAGGAGGCGCGCCAGCGGCTCTACGACGACGCCCTCGTCCCCTTCTGTGACTCCCTTCGGCGCCTCAAACGGGTGGAGCTGGCCGAGCTCGCCGCGATCCCGGCGCGGACGGCGGGCGGCGAGGTGAATGTCGAGCTCAGGCTGCTGCGCGAGGGCGCAGTGAAGGCTCTCGCCGGCGCGCTGGCCGGCGGCGCGGCCACCGGCTACAGCGTCGGGATGGGAACCTTCCTCACCGTGGGCGCCTTCGCCACTGCCTCCACCGGCACAGCGATCTCGGGCCTGTCCGGAGCGGCGGCCACCAGTGCCACGCTCGCCTGGCTGGGCGGCGGCTCGCTGGCCGCCGGCGGCGGCGGGGTGGCGGCCGGGACGACGGCGCTGACCCTGGTCGTCGCGGCCCCGGTGGTCCTCTCACTGGCCGCCGTCGGGGAGTGGCAGAGCCGCCGGCTCAGGCGCGGCCAGCAGGAAGCGGCACAGGAGCTGGACCAGGCCGAGGCGGATATGGCCGAGGCAGAGGAGGCCGCCTCCGAGGTACACGAGCGCAGCATGGACATGCGGCGCGTCCTGCGGGACCTGCGGTTCGCGCTGCTGCGCCGGCTGCCTTCCTTCACCGCTCTGGTCGAGGGGTGCGACGACTACGCCCTGTACGACGCCCACCAGCGGGCCGAGGTCGCGGCGATGGTGGACCTGGCAGCCCTCGCCGCCATGGTGATGAGCTGCCCGATCACCGACGCGGACGGACGGCTGACCGAGCAGTCGAGGCGGGTCGTGGCCGATACCGAGGCCCGGCTGCGGGCGATGGACACCGCGGCGTGAGTCCCGAGCGCCCGGAGCCTGGCCAGGTGTGGCGCCGGGCGATCCCGAACGGCGCAGACTTGGCAGCCTGGGCCCTCGCCGACGCGGCCACTCGGCGGTGGGCGGCGGCGACCGCCGAGACGCTACGGACGCAAGAGACGGTGCGCCGACTGGCCGAGCGCTACGTGAACATCGGCAACGCCCAGCGCGCGGGCCACCTCTTCGAGGTGATGCACGAGCTGTCCTTCAACCGGCGGGCCATCATGGCCGGCTCCGCGGTCCGGGCCAGGGTCACCGAGTGGGCGGTCGGCGGTTCGCCGACGGCCGCAGCCGATCTGCAGTTCGTCGTCGGCGGGGCGGTTGTCGGCGAGGTGCAGGCCAAGCTGATGGATCGCGTCGCCGGCACCGCCGCCCAGCTGTCCCGGCCGGACTACGCGGGGATGACGCGGCTGGTGGCTGCCGACCGGGCCGCGGCTGTCGAGGATCTGCTGGACCGCCGGCTGGCCATGGACTCCGGCGGCGTGCGGTACGCGGACTTCGCGGACGCCCGCGCTCACCTGACGGACCGCCTCGACCACGGCGGCGTGCGCAGCACCCCGGTCGACCTCGCAGACGCCCACCGCGCTGCCCGTGACCCCGCTGGCTGGGCCCGAGGCCAGACCGCCCGGGCGGTGGGCGGCGAGGCGGCCGCCGCCGGAGCCGCGGCGGCCACGGTCGGCGGCCTGATCGGCGCCGTCACGAGTGCCGCGACGCAGGCCGCCCGCTTCCGCGCCGGCGAGATCTCTGCGGCCTGCGCGGCGCTCACCGCCTCGGCCGCTGCCGCCCGGGCCGCGGTCCGCTCGGGAAGTGCGGCCTCCCTGAGCTCGCTGGTACGCACCGCCGCCACGGCCGGCCGCCTCCCGGCGGTTCTCGGCGGCGGGGAACTTGCCTCCGCGACCGTCGGCGCGGCGTACGCCGTCGCGGAGGCTGGACTGGACCTCGCCCGCGGGCGGATCGACGCGGCGGGGTTCGCCGAACGCAGCTGCGAGGCGACCCTGACCACCGCCCTCAGCTGGGGCTGCGGCGCGGCGGTGCAGGCGGTCCTGCCCGTTCCCGTCGTCGGGGCGCTGGTCGGAGGGCTCGTCGGCCAGGCCGTCGCCGTGTTGATCGTCCAGGGACTCCAGGGCGCCCTGGTCGCGGCCCGCGCGGACAGCGGCGACGAGAGCGGCGGCGCTTCAGACAGAGGCGCCCTGGCCGTCGGCGTCGACCTCCTGGAGCGCGAACTCCTCACCGCGGCCGCGACCGCGGGACTTCTCGGCACCGCCCTCGGCACGCTGGACGGCGTCCGGGCGACGCCCGCGGGTGCCGTCATCCTGCCTCAACTCTCGGACGTAGACCTGGAACTGGCGTCGGGCGACCCTGCCGGAGCGCTCACGTCCCTTGCCGAGCTGACCCGCGCGGTCGGCGGCAGGCCCGTCTTCACGACTCAGGCCGAGTTCGACCTCTGGATGGCGGACGAGGAAGCCGTACTGCGCCTCGACCCCAACTGGTGAGTGGCCCGCCCGTTCTGCGGCCCCGGCGCACCGGGGCCGCTCCACCACCGACACGTCCCGGCCGGCCGTCCCGCCGCGGACCACGACCGCCGGCGGAAGCACCCCCAGGGGGCCCCTCGGCGCCACCGCCGTCGTCCAGGCCGCCGGGGAACTCCAGCACGCAGTGCGCGCCGGGCCACGCCCGGGTGATCCGCTGCTGGAACTCGATGACGATCCGGTCGTCCAGCTCCAGCTGCTCGTGCACCGCCGACGCGGCGGAGCAGTCCGTGCCGCGCTGGTGGGAGAAGTGCGGGCCTGTTCACGGCGCCGGGCTTGACGCTGCGCAGGATCAGGTTCTCCCGGCAGGCCCGGCACACGTACCGGCCGCCCGCCTCGCCGGGTTCCAGGCCGGCGGTGCCCTGGGAGAGGTCGACCCACCACTTCGTCACCCGGTCGTACACCCACGGGGCGGTCGCGTTGTCACCCATGAGGGGATCATGCCCTCTGCGGGCGGTGGTCCGGTGCTTTCGCCAAGCCCGCCTCAGGCCGTCGGGTCGGGCTCGTTGACCAGGGCCCGGGCTGGTCAGGCGTGAGGTGGCGGACCTGGATATCGCGGACTCCGTAGGGGACCAGGACCGGGACCGGCGGGGCGGGGCTTCAGTCCCGAAGGCCCCGCTCTGATCCCGTTGTCGGCCGCCAGCTTCGGTGGCGGGCGCTCAGCTTGTCATTTAACGTCCAGCTGCGAACAGGTGAGCCTGACGATCACGCGTTCGCGCGGCTTGTTCGGGGGAAGCACCGCGTTCCCGAACAGTGTCCGGGAAGTGCCTCGCCATTCGATGTCGGTCCCTTCGGGCATGATCTGCTCCGATCGGACTCGACGGCGGAAGACAGGGCATGAGCGACTGGCGGACTGACCCGACGTACGCGATGTGCCGGGCCTTGGTGAACGGGGCGGAGCTGTCCTCGTTCGCGGACGGGCCGTTCGACGTGCGCGCGGTGGCGGCTGCGGTCCGGCCCGAGGCCAAGGACAGATTCCTGCTGGACGAAGTCCCCTGGGAGAACTTCCCGCAGGGGGACCATGTCCGGGAGGCCGTCCGCCTGTTGAGCCGGTTGATCCGGGAAGCCGACTCCCTTCCACGGCCCCGGCCGAAGCCGCGAAAGCCCCAACCGCCGATCCCGCCCAGCCATCACGGCGCCTTCACCTGGCATCACATCCCGCAGTACCTCCCCGAGGAGTGGCTCCACTACTTCGATGCGCCCGCCGGTACACACGAGGCCCTGCGGCGTGCCGTGCCCGTCCACCTGGTCAAGATGATCGCTGGCGGATCGGTGCAGGACTGCGCCGAACGCCTTGGCGTGCCGTTCGGCACGGCGGCGTGGGCGATGGGCAACGCCCGCCGCCGCCTCGCCGACGCTGACGCCCTTGACGCGTTGGAAGCCGGCCTCCAGAAGCTGGCCGACCACCTTGATGCGCAGACATGCCTGGTCGACTACCACCGCCGCCGCCAGGCCCTTGTTACCTGGTCTCTCTCCGAGGCCGACTGGCGCCGCCTGAGCGAGAACCTGCCCGAGCGCACCGGGCGGCGCTTCGACGACGCCGTGCGCCGCGATACCGCCGCCGTCCTGATCTGGACGGACATCACCCAGAGCCACTCCCACCAGGCCTACGTCGTTCACCGGGCACGCGCCGCTGCGCTTCCCGCCCGCAGCCCGCTCCTGCAATCCTTGACGGAGACTCGCTACCAGCGCCGCTGCGGCCGCGCCTGGGAACTACGGCCGATCGCCGAACAACTCGACGCGTACGCTCGCGATCTCGCCACCGCGATTGATCGGCCCTGCAACTGAGGGCGCATTCCCGTACCCCACAGGCTGGGCGGCCGGCTCCCGCCCCGCACGTGAAGGGCGACGAAGCAGAGGCTGTCGGCGTGTGCCGACGACCCCCTTGTCACCGGCGCCGGGTCTTGGGCTTCTCCTGCGCCTTGGCCGTCATCCTCGGCCGCGTGTCGAACGGTCTGGCTCAGCGGGCCCAGTGCCTTTGACGAGTAGCCCCTGCTTTTCACCGGCTGTAGGGGCGACTCCTCATAATCCAGGACGCGATGCTGGGAAGTTGTCCGCCCGCTCCTGGTGACATCACGTTGATGCTCATTGACCCCGTCGAAGCCATCAGACCCGCCGACGCGGATTGAAATCCGTCATGGCAGCTTCGGCCGGAAAGGCACATACGCATGCATCTTGGGCCCCTGACGCCGGACAGCGGAGACCAGGATGCGTGCCGGCTGCTACGGGTGTCGGTGGCCTGCGGCCTTTAGGCGCGTGGGCAGCCACGCACGATAGCGGCGCAGGGCCTGGCGCTGCTGACGCTGCTCCCCGAGCAGGGCGATCGCCGGGTGGATGCCGGGCCTGGGCCTGCTGCCGCGGGCGATGCGGCGCAGTTGGCGGCGGACCTGGGCCATGCTGGCGGCTGAGGCGAGGGGCTTGTCCTTCCAGGTGACCGGTCGCATCTGGCGGTCGGCCTCGCGGCCGTTGAGCCAGTGGTTGGGGAGGTCGGGGGTGACGGCGAGGGCGGTGCCCATGCCGACGAGTGCGACGCCGCTGGCGAGGACCTGTTCGGCGGTGGTGCGCCGGGTGATGCCGCCGGTGAGCATCAGCGGGACGGGGCTGGTGGTGACCAGGTCCTTGGCCAGCTCCAGGAAGTACGCCTCGCGGGCCTGCGTGCGGGTGTCGGTGGCTCGGCCGGTCATGGCGGGGCTCTCGTAGCTGCCGCCGGAGAGTTCGACCAGGTCGACGTCGAGCAGGGACAGCCACTCGATCACCTGGCGTGCGTCGTCGGCGTCGAAGCCGCCGCGCTGGAAGTCGGCGGAGTTGAGCTTCACGGCGACGGTGAATGACGGGGAGACCGCGGCGCGGACGGCGCGGACGGTGTCCAGGAGCATCCTGGCCCGGTTCTCCAGGGAGCCGCCCCAGGCGTCGGTGCGCTTGTTGACCAGCGGTGACAGGAACTGCGACAGCAGGTAGCCGTGTGCGGCGTGGATCTCCACCCCGTCGAAGCCGGCCTGTTCGGCGCGCGCGGCCGTGACGGCGAAGCGCTTGACGGTGGCCTCGATCTGCTGGGCGGTCATGGCGCTCGGTCGGCCGAAGCGGCCGCTGTGCTTGCCCAGGTCGACGCCGAGGTCGGACGGTCCCCAGACGACGCCGGGCATGTCGGAGGCGACCTGGCGGCCGGGGTGGTTGATCTGCATCCAGATCGCCCCGCCGGCGGACTTGCCGGCCTTCGCCCACTCGGCGAAGGGTTCCAGGGGCGCGGCCTCGTCCAGGACGACACCTGCGGGGCCGGTCAGGGCCTCGGCGTGGACCATGACGTTGCCGGTGATCAGCAGCCCGGTGCCGCCGGCGGCCCAGCGCCGGTACAGGCCGATCAGCTGCTGGTCCGGGAGCTGGCCGGTGCCGGCCATGTTCTCCTCCATGGCCGCCTTCGCGATCCGGTTGGGCAGCACCGCCCCGGAGCCCAGGGGCAGCGGCGTGAACAGTTCGCTGGCCATCTGATTCTTCCTCTTCCATCGACTAGGATGTGTACATCGCTTACATTAAGCCAATAATGTAGGCGGCGCAAACATTGGAGAGAGTGACCCATGCCGCAAGTGAGTGCCTCGTACCACCACGGCGATCTGCGCGCCGCATGCCTGCGCGCCGCCCGGGAACTCCTGGAGGAGGACGGGAGTGCCGGGCTGTCCCTGCGGGCCGTGGCTCGACGGGCGGGGGTGTCGGCAACCGCTCCCTACCGCCACTACGCAGACCGCGACGCGCTCGTCTCGGCGGTCGCGGCCGAGGGCTACGCCGAGCTCGCCGACCACCTGGCGGCGGCGCACCCGTCACCGCGCACGCCCGAGGACCTCGCCGAGGTCGCGGTCGCCTATGTCCGGTTCGCCCTGGAGCGTCCGGCGTTGTTCCGGGTGATGTTCGCCGAGCCCTGTGATCCGACGAGCGAGGAGCGGGTCGCGGCGACCGCCGCCATCTGGGAATACGTCCGCGGCATCGTCCACGGCGTCTTCGCCGGCTCCGACCCCGAGGCCCTGTCCACCGCCGTGTGGGCCGTCGTCCACGGCCTGGCCTTCCTGCACCTGGACGGGAAGCTGGACACCTCCACCCCCGGGGCGGTGTCGGCCCAGGTCCGAGCCGCCGTCCAGGCACTGCTGACCGCGACTCCTGCGCAGCCCCAGCCGAAGACCGCGACGGCCGAGCAGGTCGACGCCTAGCGGCGGCCGAGCCAGGCGGGTAGATGTTGACACTGCACACTTAGTGAGCCTAATGTGTGCAGTGCAAACATTTCTTGGCTCATGCGAACGGACTTGCACCATGAAGGCAATGACGATCAAGGAATTCGGCGGCCCTGAGGTCCTGGAGTGGACCGAGGTCGAGGACCCGACCCCTGCGGCGGGCGAAGTCGTCATCGACGTGGCCGCCACCGCCCTCAACCGGGCCGACATCATGCAGCGCTGGGGCCTGTACCCCCTCGCCCCCGGCACGTCCCCCTACCCCGGGCTGGAGGCGTCGGGGCGCATCAGCGCCATCGGCGAAGGCGTCACCGGCTGGAAGATCGGCGACGAGGTCTGCGCCCTGCTCACCGGCGGCGGCTACGCCCAGAAGGTCGCCGTTCCCGCAGGCCAGCTCCTGCCCGTCCCCAAGGGCCTCAGCCTCGTCGAGGCGGCGGCCCTGCCCGAGGCCGTCGCCACGGTGTGGTCCAACCTCGTCATGACCGCTCGCCTGGATCACGGCGAGAGCCTCCTCGTCCACGGCGGCGCCGGCGGCATCGGCACCGCCGCCATCCAGATCGCCAAGGCCCTCGGAGCCCGCGTCGTCACCACCGTCGGCGGCCCGGAGAAGGCCGCCCGCGCCCGGGAGCTGGGCGCCGACGTCACCGTCGACTACCGCACCGAGGACTTCGCCGAGCACGCACCCTACGACGTCATCCTCGACGTCATCGGCGGCCAGTACCTCCAGCGCAACATCAGCTCCCTCGCAGCGGACGGGCGCCTGGTCGTCATCGGCCTGCAGGACGGCCTGGAGGCCCCGCTCAACCTCGCCGAGCTGGTCTTCAAGCGCGCCTCCGTCCACGGCACCACCCTGCGCACCCGCCCCGCCGCCGACAAGGCCGCGATCATCGCCGAGGTGCGCGAACGGGTCTGGCCGATGATCGAGGACGGGACCGTCAAGCTCGTCGTCGACCGCGCCCTCCCGCTCGCCGACGCCGCCGAGGCGCACCGCCTCATGGAGGCGGGCGGACACACCGGCAAGATCATCCTCGTCAACGACTGAGCGAAGGAACTCCACCGACACCGGCCCCTCGCTCACCCCCGACCCCACCAGCGAGAGCTTCGCCATCGCCGGGCAGACGGCCAGTGGCGGGGCCCGCTTCGGCGCACCCCGCATCGCCCGGGCCGTCGTGGACGTCCGCGAGGCCGCGTACGCGCACCTTACGGCGGCCTCCCTGCCCGAGGCGGAGGGCCGCCACCTCGTCGTGGCGGAGACCACCGACATCGTGGACCCCGGCCGCAGGCTGCTTCCCGTCCACGGGGCCGAGCCGGGGCTGCCGCGCCGAGCCGTTCCCGAGCCCCTCGCGGTCGCCCTCGCGCCGGTGATCGGACTCCCGCGCGAGTACGTGCGCCGCAACATCGGCTTCGACCTCCGCAGCGACAGGGCCAAGAGCCGTCGTGCGCTACCGGCCCGCCCAGACGTCCATGGAGGAGATGCCCGGCCAGCTCGCCGCGTCCAAAGCGCCGAAGAGCTGAAGCACGGATCCGAAGCCGGAGCAGGGTGGCGGACCGCGGTCCGCCACCCTGCTCCGCTTGTTCGGACCGTTCGCGATCCCGGCCTGAAGAACCGGGCTCGCGCCCGTGTCAGTGGGCCAGGTCGGCCACCATACGGTGGGCGAGCTGCTTGGCCGAGCCGGGGTTCTGGCCGGTGTAGAGAGTGCGGTCGACCTCGATGTGGGGCAGGAGCGGCAGCTTTCCCTTGGCGTAGTGCGCCCCGCTCTCGCGCAGCCGGTCCTCCAGGAACCAGGACGCCTTGCGTCCGAAGCTGTTCAGCTTCTCCTCGACGTTGGACAGCGCGGTGATCCGGTATCCGGCGAAGGGCCAGGAACCGTCGTTGGTCCTGGCCGCGAGCAGCGCGGCAGGGCCGTGGCACAGCAGACCCAGCGGCCTGCCGGAGGCGAGTTGCCTGGTGAGGAGCGCTCCCGAGACCTCGTCGTGGGAGAGATCTTCCATGGGGCCGTGTCCCCCGGGGTAGAAGACGAGGTCGAAGTCGTCGGGATCCACGTCGCTGAGGGAGGCCGGGGCGTCCAGTGCGTCCTGGATCGTGGCGAGGTAGTCGGCGACTTCGCGGAGGGTGCCCGGAAGGCCGGCGGTGCGGCCCATGCTGATCCTGTCCAGGGTGGGTCGCTTCCCGCCGGGGGTCGCGATGGTGATCTCCCATCCGGCCTCGGTGAAGATCTTGTGCGGCATCGCCAGTTCCTCGCCCCAGTAGCCCGTGGGGTGCCTGGTGCCGTCCTTCAGCGTCCAGTGGTCGGCCGCCGTGACGACGAAGAGGGCACGGGTCATGTTCTCGCCTTTCCGGGTGATGACGGGGCCGTCCGTCCGAACGGCTGCCGTCGTGTTCCGTTTGTCTCGATCTTCGGCGCCGCCGTGGGCGCCCGCCCGGTGAGAGCCGCGGTCCGCGGCCAGGGCTACAGGTTGCGCCTCGCGCGCGGGATCCGACGATAGGAGGAGGGGAGGTTCGGCCGGGGGTTCGTCAGGCGCGGCCGGTGAGGCCGCACGAGCACGGCACACGTGTGCCCGCGACATGGAGAGAAGATGACTGAGCTTCCTGCGCCGATCACGCCGTACCTGGAGCCCGCCGCGAAGGAGTTGTGCGACGCGACCGATCCGCACCCGCGGCTCTACGAGGTCCCGCCGGAGAAGGGCCGAGAGATCCTCCTCGGCCTGCAGTCCGACCCGGGCGTGCCCCGTCCCGAGGTCGACGAGGAGTGGGTCGAGGTGGACACCGGTGAGTGGGGCACCGTGCGAACCCGCATCATCCGCCCCAAGGGCGTCACCGGACCGCTGCCCGTGGTGTTCTACATCCACGGCGCGGGCTGGGTCTTCGGCGACGACAAGACCCACGACCGCCTCTTCCGGGAGCTCGCCGTCGGCGCGGGCGCGGCGGGCGTCTTCCCCGTCTACGACCGCGCGCCGGAGGCCAGGTACCCCACCCAGGTGGAGCAGAACTACGCCGTAGGCCAGTGGGTGCTCCAGCACGGTGCGGAACACGGCCTGGACACCTCGCGCATCGCGGTCACCGGGGAGTCGGTCGGCGGCTGCATGTCCGCGGTCTTCGCGCTGATGAACAAGGAGCGCGGCGGCATCGGCCTCAAGGCCCAGGTCCTGCTCTACCCGGTGACCAACGCCGACTTCGACACCCCGTCCTACTTGCAGTTCGCCGAGGGCTACTACCTCACCCGCGACGGGATGAGGTGGTTCTGGGACGCCTACACCACCGACCCGGCCCAGCGTGCCGAGCCGCACGCCTCGCCACTCCAGGCCCCACTGGAGCTGCTGCGGGGGCTGCCCACCACCCTGGTCATCACCGATGAGGCCGATGTCCTGCGCGACGAGGGCGAGCAGTACGCCAACAAGCTTCGCGAGGCCGGCGTCGACGTCACGTCCGTCCGCGTGGCCGGCATGGTCCACGACTTCCTGCTCCTGGACAGCCTGCGCGACACCCGCGCCGCCAACGTCGCCCGCAAACTCGCCATCGATGCCCTCAGGACGGCGCTCCACGGCGACTGAGCGGCCCCACACTGTTCAGCGGACGCCGAACGCCTTCATGGCCCTGAGCGTGCCGGTCAGCAGGGCGGCCCAGGTCTCGGGGCTGACGCGCTGTGGCGGGTAGAAGCCCTGGATGCGCTGGTGGGCGACGGTCTGGGCCTCGGTGTACTTGAGGATGCCCTCGGCGCCGTGGCGGCGGCCGAGTCCGGAGTCGCCCATGCCGCCCATCGGCGCGTCGATGCTTCCCCACGCGGCGGCGAAGGCCTCGTTGACGTTGACGGTGCCGGCGTGCACGCGGGCGGCGACGGCTCGGCCGCGCGCCCCGTTGCGGGACCAGACGCTGGCGTTGAGGCCGTACGGCGTGGCGTTGGCCCGTGCGATCGCCTCCTCGACGTGGCGGAAGGAGTAGATGGAGACGACCGGGCCGAAGGTCTCGTGGTCGTACACCGTCATCTCGGGGGTGACGTCGGTGAGGATGGTCGGCTCGTAGAACAGGGGGCCGAGGTCCGGGCGGGCCCTGCCGCCGGCCAGGACGGTGGCGCCCTTGGCCACGGCGTCGTCGACGTGTTCGGTGACGGTCCCCAGCTGGGACGGCGTGGTGAGGGAGCCGACGTCGACGCTGTAGTCGTACGCGGCGCCGATCCTGAGCCTCTTCGTGCGCTCGACGAACGCGGCGACGAACTTCTCGCGGACGGACTCGGCGACGTAGAGGCGCTCGACGGAGACGCACAGCTGGCCGGCGGAGGGGAAGCAGGCGTTGACCGCGCCGGCGGCGGCCTTGTCGATGTCGGCGTCGTCCAGGACGATCATCGGGTTCTTGCCGCCGAGTTCGAGGGAGGCCCCGATCAGGCGCCGGCCCGCGTCGCTCGCGATCTGGCGTCCGCTGGCGGTGGAACCGGTGAACATCATGTAGTCGGCGCCTGCCATCAGGGCGCCGCCGATGGCACTGCCCCGGCCGACCACGATCTGCCACACGTCGGCCGGCAGTCCCGCCTCGTACATCAGGTCGAGCGACCACAGGGCGGTGAGCGCGGTCTGGGTGTCGGGCTTCTGGACGACGGCGTTGCCCGCCATGAGCGCGGCGATGGCGTCGCTGGCGGCCATGCTCAGGGGGTAGTTCCACGGGGAGATCACCGTGACGACGCCCTTGGGGTGGCGCAGTTCGGTGGTGTGGGTGAGCAGCGGGATCGCGCCGCGGCGGCGCTTTGGGCTCAGGTACTTGGCGGCGTTGCGCGCGTAGTAGCGGGAGACGATCCCGATGTCGACGACTTCGAGGAACGCGTCGCGGCGGGTCTTGCCGTTCTCGGCCTGCATGAGGTCGAGCGCCTCCTCCTGGCGGGCGAGGACGAGGTCGTGGAAGCGCAGCATGATCCTCTTGCGCTCCGCGATCGGCGTGGCCGCCCAGGTGGCCTGGGCAGCGCGGGCGCGGGCGAACGCGGCCTCGACGTCGTCGGGGGTGGAGATGGGGAAGTCGCCCAGGGGGTGGCCGGAGTACGGGGCGCTGGTGGTGACGCGCGCGGCGTTCGGTGCGGCGGAGACCCGTGCGGTCAGCCGCTCGATCAGCGCCGGGGTGATGGAGGCGGGCAGGCCCTGGGCGCGGGCGGCCGTGGGGCTGGCGGTTTGTGCGGTGGCCATGGCGAGGGTTCCTTGCTACTTGTTCCGGCGCTGGACCGAGGTGGGGACCGGCATGTGGAGGGCGAGCTGGCCTTCGGTCATCACGTCGAACTGGATGGTCCGCATCGGCTTGAGCGAGCGCAGGTCGTCGGACATCCGGCCCTCGCCGAGCTGGAGGCGGACGTCACGCGGCAGGCGCGTCGTGCCGGCGTTCAGCACGTTGGTCTGGCTCAGGGTGGAGTGCCATGCGCCGTTGATCGTCGTGTAGGAGGTGAGCGAGCTGACGCGGTCGCCGCTCAGGTGGGCGGTCTGCTTCGGCGTGGTCGCCTGGAGCGACAGGTCGAGGCCGCCGGCGTCGTTGGTGACCCGGGCGGTGGTGCGGCGCTCGTCGATGTCGACGTCGAGGCCGGTGACCCACTTGGGGAAGCCGTAGCCGTCGTGGCCGCGGACCTGGGCGATCTCCGTGCTGACCGGCAGGGACAGTACGTAGGAGTCGAGGTGTTCGTTCTTGAGGCCGGCGACGAGGTCGAAGAATCCGAGCTTGCCGTGCCGCGCGGGCTTCACGGCGATGCCGACGGCGGCCTCGGTGTAGAAGTCGATGTCGCACACGTCGTAGCGGAAGAACATGACCGAGATCAGCCCGAGGCCCGGGGCGATCTCCAGCGGCGCGAGCTCGCCGGGCAGCCGGGTCCGGATCGCGCTGGAGGGCGCCAGCATGGTGATCCGGGCGGTCGAGACGCTGTAGTAGAAGTTCGGGGTGAGCGTGGGGCCGATCGGGGAGTCGACCTTGATCTTGGGCAGCTGCCGGAAGAAGTCCACCCCGCTGACGCGGGGGTCCCGGGCGATCTCATCCAGGTCGGGGTTCATCCGGTACCGGTCGTACAGACCCCCCTTGGGGACGGTGACCGTGCGGCCGCCCAGGTCGACCTTGACGGTGGTGTCCTTCTGCGCCGAAGACATGGTCCGGCTCCTCACTAGTCATGTAAGCGGTGTACACATGACTATAGGTCGCGATGTAAGCACCGTCAACAATGGGGTGCACGGGGATTCCGCAGAGAGACACGGCCGTCGGGGTTGGCCTGCCGACCGTGCGGCCAGTCGCCCACCGAGACCGTCGTGCTGGCGGCTGAGCGCCTCCAGCAACGATTACTCCCGCATGCTCAGGCCGTGCCGGGCCTGAAGCGAATGTTCGACGCGCACCTCGACCCAACCCTGCAAGAGGGACAGGGCGGCCCAGTCGCCGGCGAGGGCGGTGAGCGCGGGATCCATGGCGACCGCGTAGGCCCTTCCTTTCAAATATCCGTTAATTCAAATACCAGTGTGCGGCTGTATAACGCTAGAGCAACTAAATCCCGTGTGCCCTCTGCCGCTCAGCCGCTGGCGCCATGGCAGTCGATCCCACTGTTGCTGCACGCGGAGGCGATCCTTCCGCCCGCCCGGGGTGACGCCCCGATCGATCCCCCGTTGGGCTTGGTGACAACAAGCCTGCCTTGGTGACGCCTGTCGTGCTTCGGTACAACGAGGGCGTGACCTGCGACGGAGCGACCTCCTGAGGAAGCAATCGAACATTCGAGCGATAATCTGGAGGTGTGACCGCAGCCGTTCCCTTCTCCCGCCCCATGCGCTCCGAGCCAGCACCGGGTGATGCCGAGCGTGCGCCGCGGGAGCTGATGACGCTGCCCGGCTACTACCGCGATGTGCGCCGGTGGAGGCTGGTGGAGATCCGGATCGGCGGCGCATGGCTGCCGGGGATGCTCACGGTGTGGCGGCGCCCGCCCGGCGCCGCCATGTGGGTGGTCCATGTGCGCTGGGCCGAAGACGGCCCGGCGGCCGGCGGGCAGGGCTGGGGCTGGTTCCTGTTCGACTCCGAGCGGATCCGCCCGCTGCCCGAGCCGACCGCCGCGCCGCCGGCCGCAGCCCCGTACTTCGGCCGGTGGCGGGACGCGGTCGCCGTGCCGGGCGAACTGGTGGGCGCACCCGATCCGGACGGCGCCGACGGGTGCTGGCGCCTGGCCTGGCTACGCGCCGGAGGGCTGTGGCGCTCGACCCTGGTGACGGCCCGCCGCCGCCCGGGCCCAGGTCTGCCGTGGATCGCGCACGCCCGCTGGGGCGAGGACAGGCATGCGGCCTGGGTGATCGCCGACCCTGTCGTCCTCCATCCCCTGTCCGAGGCCACCGACCCGGCGCCGGCCGGGCACCCGACCGGCGCGCAGGCAACAGCGGAGCGGGCGGGCGGCGCGTGAAGGCCCTGGCCGCCACCGACATCCGGCACGGCGTCGACCGCCAGGCACGGCTTGCCAGCCTGCTGGAGGCGACATCACCGGCGACCCGCGCCCGCGAGGCCCAGGCCGCGACGCTGCCGGTGCTCGACCCGCTCGCCAGCCTGCTGCCCCACGGCGGCCTGGCGAAGGGCACCATCACCGAGGCCACCGACATGAGCCTGCTGCTCGCGCTCGCCGCCGGTCCGGTGACCGCCGACCCGCACGCTTGGACCGCCGCCGTCGGCCTGCCCGAGCTCGGGCAGGCCGCGGCCGCCGGCTACGGCATCGACCTGCGCCGCCTGGTCGTCGCCGATCACCCTGGCGAGCACGCCGCCGAGGTCATCACCGCGCTCGCCGCAGCCTGCCCCGTCGTCCTCGCCGCCACCCCCACCAGCGTGCCGCCGCGCGCCCTGGACCGCCTCGTCGCGCACCTGCGGCGCACCGGCACCGTCCTGCTCACCCCCGGCCCCTGGCCCGGCGCCCACCTGCGCCTGGAGGTCACCGCGTCCCGGTGGTCCGGCCTCGGGGACGGGTTCGGTCAGCTCACCGGTCGCCGGGCCGAGGTTCGCGCGACCGGGCGCGGCGGCGCGCACCGCCCCTGCACCGCCGAACTGTGGCTGCCTGCCGGGGACGGCACCGTCACCACCGCCACGCCCGGGACCGTCGTCGGCGGGGAGAAGCCGGACGTCGTTGTCGCCTTCGGGTAGCGGGAGGGGGACCCGCTACCCGGCTGGCGGCCGCCGCCCTGGGGGGCGGCGGCCGCCCCGGTTCGGTGTCGGTGGTGCCGGTCCACGGCCTACTGGGTGTGGGTGTCGGGTTGGGGGTCAGCGGGCGAGGGTGATGGTCAGGGGCTCGTTGGGGCAGGTGGCGCCCAGGTCGCGCAGGACGGTCTTCTCCTTGGTGTCGACGCTCTGGCGCCAGCGGGTCTTGGAGACGGTCCAGCGGGTGAGGTAGTCGCACGTCTCCTCCTCGATCGGGCGCCACTCGGCGATGTCCTTGTCGCTCTTGCTGCGGTTCGAGCGGGCGGTGACGGCGACCAGGTCACGGGGCTCGTCCAGGTCGTTGGCGTAGGCCTGGCGCTCGGCCGCGCTCCAGGCCGAGGCCCCACTGTCCCAGGCCTCGGCGAGCGGCACCACATGGTCGACATCGAGGGCGGAGGCGTCGGTGACCACCACGCCGTCGTAGATCGAGTACCAGGTCCCGCCGGTCAGCGAGCAGCCGGGCCCGATCTGTGGCGCCTCGACGGCTTCACGCAGGATGACCTCCTTCCTGGTGTTGCAGCCGTCCTTGTCCGCGTCAATCCAGTGCCGGAAGGCGGTCCGGACGTAGCCAGTGCGGTCCTCGTCGGCGACGGGCAGCGCCTCGATCGCCTCCAGCAAGGGCACAGTCAGCGTCTTGCCGACACGGTGTGCAGCGGTGGGTACGGGGGCGGCCTGGGCCGGGACGGCGAGCAGGGCGAGGGCGGTGGCGGTCAGCGCGGTGGCGCCGCGGCGCCACCAGTTCGTGGTGATCATGGTCTACGGCTAGCAGCCGGCTGCGGAGCGGTGGTGGCCCGTCACCCGGCGGGCGGCGTGCCGCAGCCTGAAGGTTGACGAGCAGATCTTCGGCCCGGATGAGCGGCTGCCGCACGGCCGCGTCCGTCCGCCGGACGGGGAGGTGGCCGGGGCGGCGGCGGGCGATCAGGGTCCCGTGCGCGGCGGAGTGGAGCTGCCGGCCGGCGATCGACTCGGTCAGGAAGTCGGAGCACGGAGAAGTGATGCCGCTCACACTCGCTACGCTTCGTGCTTAGTTGAATGCGGAAAGGAATGTCCGACTGGCCTACCCAGGGCTGGAGTTGATGCGCCCCTCCGAATCGCCCATCACTGTGAGTTTCTATTTGCGATCTTAGGGTGAGATTTCTGTGGGCCGTATGCGTGAACGGGCAGGGTCATTTGGTTGTGTGGAGGCAGACCACAACGTTGCCTCGGCGTGCAGGACCTGACGCCGTATCCGACCGAAAGAGTCAGATGGACGTCCACCATGACACGGCCGCCGCCCTCGGGCGGCCTGTCCGCACCCGCGACCGCCGACGACCGGCACCCGGCGCCGCGGACGCCGCGGCGCTGTCCCGAGCGGGAGCGGCCCGATGAACGACGACACCTTCACCGGCAACGGGATAGGCCCCGCCGTGCACGAGCCCGTCGACCTCCCGCTCGACTTCGAGGCCTACTTCCTCGTCAAGAACAAGGGCTTCCGCCGCTACGCCGCCGAGATGCTCGGCGACCAGGCGGTCGGCGACGAGGTGGTGCGCGAGGTCTTCACCCACCTCGCCCTGAACTGGGACCAGGTCCTCGCCGGCCCCGACTTCGAGTCCCACACCTGGGACGTCCTCACCGGCGCCGTCATGTACCGGGTGCACCGCCTGCGGCGGGAGCACGAGCTCGCCGCCCGCCTGCGCCAGACCCGCCGCAAGCTCGACCAGATGCACCAGGCCCTCGCCCGCGTCGAAGGCGGCGCCGGCCTCTACGCCGCCCTCGCCGACCTGCCCGCCCGCCAGTGCGACACCTTCATCCTGCGCACCACCATGGGCTACACCGCCGAGTACACCGCCCAGATCCTCGGTATCCACCCCCGCACCGTCGACTACCACCACCGCCGCGCGCTCACCGGCCTCGAACGTCTGCTCACCGACCGCCACGTCCTGCGCCGCACCGCCGCCGTCCCCGGCCCCCGCCGCGAAGGAGCCGACCGATGAACCCCGAACACCTCCTCCACGACCTCATCCCCACCCCCACCACACCCGCCGGCACCGAGCCGGACGACACCTTCGACGTCCCCGCCGAGCTGCGCCGCATCTCCGCCGACGTCGCCCGGATCCGCCGAGGCCAGCAGCCGCCGCCGGGCTGGTGGGCCGAGCAGCAGCAGGCCCGGCAGTGCCTGGAGGCGGTGGTCGCCACCGAGCTCAGCACCACGCCGCTCGCCCGGATCGCCGACCTGGCCGCGCTCGCCGACCTCGCGGACCTAGTGGAGCAGCCGGCCGCCGCAGGCTCCGGTCGCCGGCGCGCGCGCCACCGGGGCCGGGTCGAGGACATCACCCAGGAGATCGAGGGCTTCCGCCTCTTCGGCTGCGTCCTCTACCTGGCCGGGCACCCGGTCAGCGCGGAGTTCTGGTGGAAGATCGGCGCCGGCGCCCGCGACCGCATCTCCGCCTGGTGCCTGTACCTCCACCACCTCGGCCGCGGGGAGATCGGCGAGGCCCGGCTCTGGTTCGAGCAGGCCGTCCAAGCCGCCGAAGGCCTCGCCCCCGGCGTCCCCGCCCCTGCGGTCCCCGACATGCCCGACTACTTCCGCACCGCCCCTCTCGCCATGGACACCCGCACCGCCGCGGCCGCCGCCCCCGTCGGCGCGCTGGCCCGCGAGGTCGACCGGCTGGTGATGCACACCGGCGACGACACCGACGGCCTGGTCTCCTGCCCCGACCGCCGCCTGGCCGACCGCCTCGAGGAATACGCCGGCCTGAGCTGACAACCCCGCTGGTCCGGCACGCCCCCGCGCCGGACCAGCGACGGAGCCGCCCAGTATCAGGACCGATTTTCGCCGCCTGATCCTGAGGGAAGCCCAAGGCCGTACACGTTTCTCGCGCCCGGGTCCTGTCCAGTGGACTCCGCGCGCCTCGAAGGGGTGAAGGACGACTCCTCTCCCGAAGGAGGGCGCGATGACGCCCGTACTCCAGTTCCTCACCGAAGCCCTCACCGACCCGGCCGGCCCCCAGGCCGACTACCTCGCCGCCCTCGCCCGCAACCTCGGCCTCACCGCCACCGGCGCGGCGAACACCGTCCTCGCCGTCCGCGCGCTGCGCGACCGCGGGACCCGGAAGGGCGGGCCCCGTTGCGGTTCGGACCCGGTTCCGCCGAAGGCCGACGCCGAGTAGGGCCGGCGCACGAAGGTGAGGCCCGGCCGCTGGGAAGGGGCGCCGGGCCTCACTGTGATGGGCCGGTCGGTCGCCGCCGGGGGCTGTGCCGGAGAGGGATGGTGGCCTTGCAGTCCCAGCAGTCGAGAGTGGTGCGCGGCGCCTGCTCCGGAGCGGGCTCAGCAGCGTTGCCGGTGGGGGCGTCGGGCGAGGTGGACGCGTGTGTCGGTTCTGGGGACTGAGCGGCAGAGTTGCCCGGTCTGGGCCCGGCAGTAGGGACAGGGGCGGGTCATCGCGTCGAGGTAGTCCTCGGTCTCCTCCCAGCCGAGGTCCCACAGGCGGGCGACGTGGGCGACGCCGGCGATCCGTCGCGTCGACGGGATGCTGCGGCAGGCCCGGCCCGCGCGCGCATCACACAGCCAGCAGGCCCGGTCGCAGACGGGGCAGCCGTCCTCGGTCCGTAGCTCGGCGCAGCACAGGATCTCGTGCTCGCCGGGCCCCAGGGCGGAGGCGCGGAGTTCGGTCGGGTCGGGCCTGCTGAAGTCGTCGTCCCAGCGCGGGGTGTCCGGGCCGGTGTAGCCGTCCCACGGCGCGCGGACGGCGGGCGCGGGAACGGCCGGCTGGTAGGGACGCGGGGTGGGGAGGCCGCCGCGGGCCGCACCGCGCCGTACGGGATGGACACTGCTGCGACCGCCGCACATGAGGCCCGGCTGGGCCTTGCACTGCGGGCATCGCACCGCCAACGCGGGATCCTGGTCACTCGCCACTTGATCGTCCTGTCTCAGGCTCTGGTCTGCCTTCCTCGACCGGGGACCGCCCGAACACGTCCGGGTCGGAGAGCAGCCCCTCGGACAAGCTACGGTGCCGCCGGGGTGCCTCGGGCGCGAACGGGGAGACGGGGTCCGGTCCACGGCCGGGCGATGCTGCTGTCGGTACCGACTGCCATCGTTTGTCACGCAACGTCATATTACGATTGCGGGAGGTCGCCGTGGAGTACCACCGGATGTCGTCGGAGGCGAAGGCCGCGTTCCTGGCGAAGCACCCGCGGTGCGGGTTGTGCGCCAGGCCGTCGGTGCAGATCGACCACGACCACGTCTCGCACGAGGTGCGCGGTGCGCTGTGCCGGCGGTGCAATTCCCGGCTCGGGTCGCTGGAGGCGGCGCTGCGCTTGCCCGCGAGGATGTTCCAGAGCCTGGCGGGGGACCTGCACCGGGCGCTGTGGCGTGCCGGGGCCGTGGAGCTGGAGAAGTACGCCGGGGACTTCGACTATCTCGGGCTGACGGTCGGGGAGTACGAGCGGCGGCTGCGGGCGGTGCACGAGCGGCTGGTGCTGCCGTACGTGTACTGGGCGCCGGTGACGCGGGAGGCGACGATCCGCACGCGGGAGTGGACGAAGATCGGGCCGCTGTGCGACGACGAGGAGGCCGAGCGGCACCGGACGCGGCTGGTGGCCGGGCCCGCGCCGTACTGGGTGTGGGCGACGCGCGAACCCGACGACGGGGTCAACAGCCCCGTGCCCCGCGCCCTGGTCGTGGTCGCCGATTCCACCGAGGGCGCCCGCGAGCTCCACCAGCAGCTACGCGGCCCCGTCGACATGAGCCGCCACGAGGCCAGGGACCGCGCCTTCGCCGAGCTGGCGGTGCCGGTGCTGCTGAGCCGGCCGCTGACAGCGGAGCAGTTCCGCGGCGCGCACTGGCTCGAGCGCGAGGAGCTGCCGACGACGGAGAAAGAGCTGCGGGAGCTGTTGCTGCGCTACGGCTACATGGCCGGCTGGCTCGACCTGGCGGTACGGATCGTGCTGGAGGACCTCGCGGGGGCACTGCCGTCTGCGGCGTGGGCGGTGCCGAGCCGGGCGCGGTGGCACTGGCTGGAGCTGTTCGCGCAATGGCGGGATCAGCGAGCGCCAATATGAAAATCATATTCAACAAGGGTTAAATTAATGGGTCAATGAAATTGGGTAATCGAGATGGGTAATGATGTGTTAGGTTGGTCCTGGAGGTGAGGCTTCATGCCCACGCAGGACGAGTTGTTCGCGGCGGTGGACGCGCTGCTGGCCGGAGAGGAGCCCGGGCCGCAGCTGCCGGAGCCGGCCGAGCGTGCGCGCCTTCGGGAGGCCGCCGGGGTCACCCAGGCGCAGCTGGCGAAGGTGCTGCAGTCGACCGTGCAGACGGTGAAAAACTACGAGAACGGCCGTAGCCAGCCGAAGCCGCCGCGCCTGGAGGCGTACGTCAGGCTGTTGGAGGGCTGGGCGGCGAAGTACCCGGCCCCGGAGAGCGTCCCGGCCGCCTCGACGGTCGACCAGGTGCCGGCCGCGTTCGCTCCGGCGCCTGCCCCGGCGCCGGTGGAGAGCGCGCCGGAGCCGGCTGCCGACGCGGCCGACGCGGTGGTGGAGGCCGCCGGGGACGCCCCGCAGGCGCCGTCCGTCCCGGCGTCCCGGCCCGCCGCGGTGCGTGCGGGCGGCCCGGTGCTGCGCCGCGCGGCGCGGCCGGCGCCGTACTTCGACGGGCAGTTCCCGAACGGGCCGCTGGTGGTGCTGGACGGGGACGGCACCGCGTACGGGGTCGGCGGCCTGCTGTTGGAGTGCCTGGCGACGACGCTGGCGCAGCTGGTGACCTGGGCGCTGACGGAGTCGGGTCTGGGGACGGCGCGGTTGCACCGCAACGGCCGGGACGGCGACCCGCTGGTCGTGCTGACCGCCGAAGCGGCCGAGAAGTTCGGGCTGCCGGCCACGTTGGACGACGACCCGGCGACCCGCCGCTCGCAGCGGCTGTCGGAGGACCACAAGGTGGTCAAGGCGCTGGCCCGCTCGAAGTGGCAGCTCACCCGCCGCGGTTTCGGCCCGTGGGCCCGCATCTACCGGCCGGTCAAGGACGGGCGCCGGCAGTGCGTGCAGCTCGCGATCCTGCCGTGGCGGGCCCTGGACACCCGGGCCTGGGGCGCGGCTGCGGACCTGCCGGCCCCGGACCTGGCCCGCGTGCTCGGGATCTACGCCCAGCGGGTCATCACCCCGCGCGGCTCCACCGCGACCTGCGGGCTGGAGCTGATGACCGCGCTGCGCCCGCCGACGCGGGCGGTGCGCGACGAGGCGACGGGCGGGTGGGTGTCCGCGCCGAATCCGGGCGCGCTGACCGAGGTCTACGAGGCTGCGCCGCCGGAGGTGCTGACGGAGCACCCGGCCGCGCAGGGCTGGACCGGCGGGTTCCTGGACGAGGAGTCGTACCAGTGGATCCGCCCGGTGGAGACGCTCTCCGAGGCGGAGATGGTGGAGCCGTTCGCGGTGGGCATCGACATCAACACCGCCTACCTCGCCGCCGCCGCCCGGCTCTCCGTCGGCCTGTCCGGCCCCGTCCACGTCCAGCGGCCGGTCTTCGACAAGAAGGTCCCGGGTTCCTGGTTCGTCGACCTCTCCCACGTCCCGGCCGACCCGCGCCTGCCCTCCCCGTTCACCCCGACCGGCAAGCCCCCCGAGGGCCCGGCCTGGTACACCACCGCCACGGTGGCGTACGCGGTCGAGCTCGGCCACGACGTCGCTCCGATCGAGGCCTACCTGCGGGAGAAGGCCGGCGCCTACCTGGACCCGTGGCACGACCGGCTCCGCGAGGCCTACGTGACCACCATGGCCGAGGCCGGCATCCCCACCGACAAGGACGCCGACGAGCGCCAGTTCCTCGCCGCGATGACCGCCCACCGCCTCCTCAAAAGCGCGGGCACCGACCTCGGCGCGCTGCGGACCGCGCTGGCCGCCGAGGGCCTGGGGCACCTGGCGGAGCTCGGCGACGACCAGCTCTCTTCAGCCGCGTGGCGTCACCACCAGATCGCCATGGTGCTGTCCGCGGTGAAGTCGACGGTGAAGTTCGGCATCGGCAAGCTGCGCGAGCGCCCCCAGGGCCTGACCTACAGGTCCGGCGAGCCCTGGTCGGCGCTGGAGCGGCCGACCTGGCGCCCGGACATCCGGGCCGCGGTCATCGCCAAGGCCCGGGTGAACATGCACCGCAAGATGGTCAACGTCGCCCGCGCGAGCGGCCGCTACCCGCTCGGCGTCAACAACGACTGCGTCGTCTACGCCTCCCCCGGCGCCTCGCCGCTGGACTTCCTGCCGCTTACCGGCGCCGGCAAGGTGCTGCCCGGCACGTTCCGCCTCGGCGCCACCCCGGGCCTGTCCAAGGTCGAGGGCGTGCAGCAGATGCTGACCGTCGTCGACTGGCTCGAGCGCGACCAGCCCGTCAACCCGGCCCGCCACATCAAGGGCTACGACGCCAACGCCGTCGACGGGAAGTAGGAGAGGCCGTGGAGGAGATCACCGACGCCATCGACCGGGCCGCGCCCGAGCACTTCACCCAGGCCCTGCCGAAGTCCGCGCAGGCCCAGATGCGGGCCCTGGTCAAGGCCGTCAAGGGCGACAAGAAGGCCGTCGCGGACCGCCTGGGCGTCGACCCGAACACCGTCCGGCGTTACCTCAAGGGCGAGCGCAAGCACCCGCGCGCCGCGCTGCGCGAGGCCCTGCTGCGCGAGCTGAAGAAGGTCTGGCAGCCCGGCATCCGCCGCCAGGCCCGCAAGAAGGCCGCCGCCAGCACCGGCATCACGGTGGAGGTGTGGGCGTACTTCGGCTACACCGCCCCGGTCGGAACTACCGACGAGCCCCGCCTGCGGCACCTGACCGTCCATCTGCCCCCGGAGTACGCGGAGCGCCTCTTCGCCGCCCAGGACGAAGGCGCCGGCGACCAACAGATGCGCGACATCATGGCCGAAGGATTCCAGGAAATCTATTTCCAGAACGGCGGATCACGCGCCGAAAACCTGGAAGTCGAATTCACCGGAATCCAGGCGATCGACGTTTCCTACTGACCCCAGGATGGAGAAAGCCATCATGCACCACACCGTCCCCGGCACCGACATCAACAGCGTGCACCTCGCGGCCGCCCGCCGGCGGCCCGACGAGCGCCAGGCCGCCGACCTCGAGCACATCCGCGCCTACTACGCGCTGGAGAGCCGCCTCGGCATCCGCGTCGAACTCGGCGGCCGCATCCGCCACGACGGCCGCGCGGGCACCATCGTGGACACCGCCGGGCAGCGGCTGAAGGTGCTGCTCGACGGCGACCAGACGCCGAGCGTCTGCCACGTCACCTCGCAGATGGCGTACGAGACGCCCACCGGGTGGATCACCGCCACGCCCGTCCCGGACCCGTGGGCCGCCGCCCCGACGGCCTGAACGGGACCGCGGTGAACGCCCGAGAGCGCCTCGAAGCGATGGTCCGCACCGACCGCGGCAACATGACCGTCCGGTCCCCGCAGGAACTTCGCGAGGCCCTGGACGCCTACGCCGACGAAGTCCGGGCCGACGCCGCCGGATCGCCGACCGTCCCGGCCGACGCCGACGGGGACACCAAACGCCTGGCCGGCCTCGCCGCGCACGGACTGCGCCGCGCCCTGGCCGCCGGCGGCGAGGCCGAGCTGCCGCCCGCCGAGGAGCTGGCCGCCCTGGTCGCCGAGTTCGACCGGATGCGGGCGGTGGTCGCCGCTTCGTGGAGGCAGGCCGCCGTACAGCTGGCGGCCGTCCCGCACCAGCCGACCGCGCTGACCGGCCCGTACTGGTACGGCCAGGGCTGGGACGACGCGGTCCACCACCTGCATGACATGGCCGACGGCATGGAACCGCACGGCCGGTAGGAGAAGCACGCGGGCCTGTTCCCAGCATTGGAGCTGCCGGGAACAGGCCCGCAGTGCACTCCGCACGCCTATGGATCAGCCCCGGTGCGTACGGTGACGGCCCCAGAGGCTGGCCAGTGTCGGGTCAGCCATCGTTCTCGCCCAACGCCTCCGGCTCGTCCGGGCCGAGGTTCTCCCTGGACTCGTCGACCGCGTCAACGTCGCCGCGCGACCACGCTTGAACATGCGGAGACAGGTTCGCCGAGTGCAGAAGATCGGAGTAGTTGGGCAGGGTGGAGGCAATGTTGGCGGCCTTGGCAGCTTCGGGGAACAGCGAGGCGTAGTCGATATGGGGAAGCAGCGAGGCGTAGTCGATCCGGGGAAACAGTGAGGCATAGTCGATCCGGGGAAACAGTGAGGCATAGTCGATTTTGGGTAGGACCGCCGCTCTGACGGCATCGGCCAGCCCCGAGGCGTGGTCGAACTGGGCGGCCACAAGGCTGGCGTCTGACGGGCCGGTCGGCCTGTTGTCTTGGTTGACGTCAACCGTCGAGCCGGGCTTTCGCGGGGTGATGAGCTCGCGCAGAACTTCTTTGTGGAGCGCCGCCAGGGCGTCCGCGGTCGGCTTGTCCTGCATGTCGGGGGCGGACGGGTCCTCAGGTGACAGCAGGGTGGGCGCTCCTTGGCCTCCGTCTCCGCCGACGGAGAACAGGAGCTTGACCGTCCAGGCGCACGAGACGCCTTCCACCCCCTGGCCGACGGCGGCCGCCAGGCCGTACAGCAGCCAGGTCGTTTCGGCGGTGTACCAGACCTCGTCGCCGATGCGGTGGCCGGCTACCTTGTCGGCCTTCAGCAGCGTGGTGCGCGGCGGCCTGAGCCAGGCGATCCATGCCACGGGGGCGCCGGTCGTGGTGATTCCCGGCAAGCTCACTACGGCGCGGTGTGAGGCGAGGGCGAGTTCCCCGATCGTCGCGGCCACCGTCTCCGAGTCCAGGTAGCGTTTCGCGTCCGCTGCGGCGGAGTCGCCGTCGACGGGCACGGTGAAGGCAGTCACGACGGCGTCGAAGTCCGTCAGCCGCTTCAGACGCCCGGCACAGTTCCCAAGGTCCTCGTCCATGGGGAAGCGGTAGACGGTGCCATTACCGAAGTCGGTGGTGTTGTCCGTGACGAAGTGCACGTCCTCGTTCGGATACTCCCGCAGGAAGTCGAGGATTGTGAACCAGATCGCGGCGTCCCGCGCGCCCTCCGCCCGCTTCTCACCCTGCTTGGCCGGGGGCAGCGCAAGCGCCTCCCGAGAGAGCGCCTTCAGCGCGGCCTCGCCCGAGGTGGGCACCACCTCGAACAGCTCCGAATACACCTTCCGCCAGTGCTCCTGGCACTCCTCCAGCTCCAACTGCGGCTCTTCGAACTTGGCCACTGGCTTCCACGGCATCATCCGCCGCAACGCATTGAGCGCGGACGCGGCCGTCTCGCACTGCGCGATGTAGTCCTTCGCCTTGTGGGCGGCCAGTTCCTCCAGGACCGTTCCCGGGATGCCGACCCTGTGCTGTCCTGAGGCACGTAGGGCGCGCACGATGTCCGCCCGCGGGCTTCTCGGGTTGATCCGGTTGATGGCGTTCGTGTCGAAAATGATCACGGGAATCCTCTCGCTTCCTACCAGGCGCCATCCTCCTCCCGCCCCGTCCAGTAGCGCGATCGACTTTGCTCACCTGCCGTCCTGGTGAACGGACAATCGACGATTCAGTCCGGGGCGCCGGGCAGGACCCGGCCCGCGACGATCTGCGCGCGGGCGGCGATGGCGTGGCCGTCGCACACGCCGTAGACGGTGGAGCCGTCGTCGGCCCGGACGGTGTGGGTGGCCGGCTCCGGGCACGGCGTGTCGAGGCGGTCGTACGGCCAGACGTTGAAGCACACCGGGTCCGTACACCAGCTGCCGCGGTCGACGTTCGAGCGCAGAGTACCCCCGTGGTCCGGGCACACACCCCACGGCACGGCGCACCGGCCCGGCTCGACGACGTCCTGGTTCTCCGGCGCGTACAGCGCGATAGCAGTCACCCCGGGATTCTCCCCGGACCTCGCCCCGCTGCGCCGGAACATTCCAAGTTGCCCTGATTCAGGGCCGTTTGTGCTCGGAATGGCGGAACTCTGTCCACAGGCGGACCGCTTCACGCTGCTCGGGTGCTAGACGACATAAACGAAGACATAAACGGCATAAGCGATGAAACCGCCGGTGGGCGGGAGAAGCGCGGGACGATCGCGGACGGCCTGGAGCGCGCCGAGCGCGCCCAGTTCACCGAGCCGATCCCGGCCTCCACCCAGGGGCGGGTCGGGTTCCTGCTCGGGAAGCTGACGGGCGGCACGAAGGCCCTGGCGGCCCGCCTGGGCGTCTCCCAGCGCACCGTGCAGCGCTACCGCGCCGGAACCGTCACCCGGCCGCGTGCGGCCGCCCGGGAGGCGCTGGAGGACGAGACATGCGAGCACTGGCAGCAGGACGTGCGGGCCGAGGCCCGGCAGCGCGCGGCCGGCACCGGGTTCACGATCAGCACCCGCGCGGTGTTCGGCTTCGACGCCGGGGCCGGCACCAGCGACGCACCGCGCCCCCGCCTGCTCACCCAGCGCATCTCCGGCACCCACGCGGCCGCCATCATCGCCGCCCGCGAAGCCGGCGCCACCGACGACCAGCTCACCGACATGGTCGGCGAAGCCCTCGCCGACGCCTACTTCCGCAACGAAGGCAACCGCACCGCCAACCTCAAGGTCCACCTCCGGGACATCGAGTACATCGACATGTCCTTCTGACCCCGCCCGCGACCAGCACCGACACCGAGGACCACACCATGACCCAGCACCACCACTGCGGGCACAGCCACCACGACCACGACCTGGACGAGCAACTGCACCAGCGCTTCCACCACCTCCAGCACCACCACCGCCACGGCGCCCTGAACGCCACCCTGGACCCGACCCAGGCCGACGAGATGGTCCTCGACCGCCTCGCCGACCGCATCCCGGGCATCCGGACCACCGAGGACTACCTGGCGATCGAGGCCTGGCTCGCCACCGCCTACACCGACCGCCGCGGCTGCTACGCCAACCCCCACACCCACGTGCTCTCCGAACTGCCCACGATGGTCCGCGAGCGGGCCGCCTGGCTCTACCCCTGCCCCACCGCCGACGGCCTCCCGGGCTGCCCGCAGTCCTGCTCCGGCGCCGACCACCGTGCCCAGGCCCAGGCCACCTTCGACCTCTCGCTGCTCCTCGAACGCGACCGCTGGGACTCCTACTGCCAGGCCAGGGGCTGACCGCCCATGAACAACGACGCCATCGCGCCCGGAACCGAGCGCCGCGACCAGGTGCTCCGCCTGATCGGCGAAGGCCGGCTCTACGACCTCACCCCGGCCAGGCCGACGAGGACCTCGTGGACGGCGTCGGGCGCCATGCCGAACCCGCCATCCGCGCACTCGGTTCGTTCTCCGCTGCGGAGAACGAACCGATCAACCCTGTGATAGCGACGAGGACGGCGCATCCACGCTGACCTGTGGCTTTCCCCTCAAGGGGAACGATGTACGCGACCTGCGGTTCGTTCTGCCGGAGCAGAACGAACCGGTACCCCCAGTGCTACCCGCGTGCCAGTGCCTACCGCCTTGACCTGCGGCTTTCCCCTCCAGGGGAACGATGTACACGGGCCGCACCCACCCACGGGCCGGACGACAACGAGATGTTGTGTCCCCCCAGGGGGGACACAACACGCGCGAAACGTCGGCCATACCGACGTATCTGTCAGCCCGACTGACATACTGCTGCCGCACGCGATCAACCAGGAGAGGAGCAGCACGTGGCCCCCGAGCCCAAGGAGGGCCGGCTGCCGACCGCCAAGCGCGCAACGCGACCGCTGCCACCGGCCGACGACGCCATCCAGGCGTGGAGCAGGCCCCTGGCCCCCGTGAAGGACCTGGACGAAGTCGCCCGCCGCTACCCCGGCCGGAAGCTCACCCTCGACGGCGAGCGCAACCAGCTGGAGTTCTACGGCACCCCGGACCGCCCCAACGCCTTCGCCATGGACTCGCTGGAGTTCTTCTTCCTGATCGCGCAGTACTTCCGCGAAGCCCTGCCGCTGCGCCTGATCCTGCTGCTGATCGCCTGCCAACGCGCCGGCGGCCGCATCCACCTCACCCAGGAGGAGATGGCCACCGTCCTCGACGTCTCCCGCACGAAGGCCACCGAGGCCTTGCAGGAGATCATGGGCCATGGCATCGCCTTCAAGGTGAAGCGTGGCGTCTACCAGTTCAACCCACCCTTCTCCTACCGGGCGGCCGAGTTCATCCCAGGCACCGAGACCGCCGGCGGCAAGCCCGAGTACATTCGCGTGGAGCAGCACGAGACCCTCACCACCATCCGCAAGGACGCGACCCTGCCGGAGCTGGTGCGGTACCCGTCGCTCGAGCACATGCGCAAGGCCATCGAGGACCTGCGCAAGAAGCGCTCGGAGCAGCGCGCCAAGCGCCGCCTCGAACGCGAGGCCCGCCAAGAGGAAGGAATGCTGCAGTGAGCCAACTCCGATTCGCCGCAGTCAACGCCGACGGCCTCCTAGCCGACCTCGACCTCCCCCCGGCCGCCTACCGCGCCCTCCTCAAGCTCCGCGCCCTCAGCGAGGCCGGCGGCCGCATCGACATCGACCAAGCCAGCGTCGGCGAACTCCTCGGCCTCAGCCGGCCCAGCGCCAACGCCGCGCTGCGCACCCTGGAGCTGGCCAAGCTCGTCAAGAAGGTCCGCAACGGCATCTACCAGATCAACGCAATGCTGGCCGGGTACAACGCCCTGGAGGACGCCGTCGCGGCCGTCGCGGCGATGCCGAAGGAGGACCGGTTGGACGCCCCGGACTTCGTCGCCTCCTACCACCGCGCCGTTGCCAATTACCAAGACCAGCTCGCCCAGCAGCGCAAGAAGCGCGCGGCCCAGGCGGCCGCCAAGAAGGCCGCCGCGGCCAAGCGTCGCGGCACCCTTCACGCCGTCGGCTAGCAGCCCAGCCCGAGGCCCCGCCCACCGGATCCACCGGTCGGCGGGGCCTCGCTGTATGCCCGGGCCGGCACCCGCCCGATCACCGCTGAAGCACCGCACCCTACGTCAAAATGTCAGCCAGGCCGACCTTTTGACGCAATTACTGTCAGTCCCACCGACATTTCCCGGGCGATCTGCACCCCCAGTCGAGACACACCGAAGGAGATCTGTCCCGACTCAGGGGACAGATCATTGAACCGACACCTACGCTGACCAGCGCAAATGCAGCATCTCCCCCCTCTAAGGTGTCGCGGGCCAGCGCGACGGGGCCGCGGCGCTTGCCACAACATCGGCCCTCCGGGCCGATCCGGCAGTGCCGCGCCCGCTTCGCTGCGCCCGGCCGGACTGCGGGAGGAATGCCCTGCCGCCGGACGTGCCTGGCTTCCAGCCGCGCGGAAGCCCCGGCAGGGGCTCCTCCGGACCCCGCCCCCGCCGGATCCGGCACGGGCGCTGGCCGCTGCGCACACGCCGACGGAAGTGCAGCCCGACGCACTGGCCCAACATTTCGACGGTGACCCATTGAATTCAGACGTCGTTCCACCAGCCATTTTCTCCATCTCCCCGCCTGCCACCATCCGGATTCTCTGTCTGGAGCAAACTGCCCGAATCCCTATCCTCAATGGGGGCGGCTTACGAGTCCTGAATCTACACAGTGCATCATCATGATGCACTAGGCTTGTCCAAGGTTCCCACTCCGGAGTGATGCGCGATGCTATTCGGGCATGAACCCGCACTTCCGGTGGTATGCTTCTCTCGTGGTGTCGGTTTCGGGGTGGATGGTGTCGGGCGTTCAGGGTGGGCGGAGCGAAGCGGAGTCCACCGGGCTCGACAGGGGGTGCCGGCCTTGACCGGGCGTGAGGTCACGGAGCGTGAGAGAGTGGGGATAGCCCGGGATTCCTGGGACTACACAGTGCCGCGCGTGATGCACCCACCCTTCTCAGTCAGCCATCGGATTCCCGCTTGCGGGAATCCTGGAAAACCCGGCGAAGCGGGTTTTCCCCGCCCCTAGAATTCCGCTTGCGGAATTCAATTCCCCCGCTTGCGGGGGAATTCCGCCGAAGCGAAGCGAAGGCGTTCCCTGCCCGGCGGCTTGCCGCCGGGGTACCCGCTCC
>NZ_JBEPAM010000036.1:0-81957 GCF_040298605.1 Kitasatospora sp. NPDC001527
CTCAGTTCGTGTTCCCCGTCCGGGAATCCCGGTCAGGCGACGTACTGGTCCGACGACAGCTCGAACACCCGAACCCGTCGGCCGCATCTCTTCCGGCGCCCCGGCTCTTCCGGCGCCTCAGCTCTTGACCAGCTCGCGGGCCACGTGCGAGGGCCGGTTGAGGACGGCGGCGAAGGTGACGCCGACGCCGACCAGCGCCCAGACCAGCAGGACCAGCAGCGGCTGGGTCAGGTTGGTGCCGTCGAAGTAGGCGATCGAGCGGGCCGCGTCGGTGCCGGCGCCGTTCGGGAACCAGGCCCCGATCGCCCGCCAGAACGGCGGCATCATCGGCGGCGGGAAGACACCGCCGGCGCTCGGGTTGCCGAGCACCACGAAGATCAGCACCGCGATGCCGATGCCGATGATGTCGAACAGGCACTGCAGGGCCATGGTGAAGGCGCCGACCGCGAAGACCACCAGCGCGCCGAGGGCGGACATCGCCCAGAACGAGCCGGGCAGCGCGTCCAGGATCGTCTGCACGATGAGCGCGCCGCCGATGCCGGCCGCGACCGAGTACAGCGCCAGGGTGCCGAGCCGGATCAGCGCCCGGTTGGCGTTGGCCGGCTTGGCACCGGCGCTGACGCCGAGGATCGAGGCGACCAGGTAGCCGCCGACGCACCAGCCGATCACCAGGTAGAAGGAGGAGAGCCCGTTGGCGTCGCCCTGGGCGAGCGGCACCACGTCCTGGACCACGACGGTGCGGCCCTGGCTCTTCTCCAGTCCGGTGACGATGGTCTCGGCGGCCCGGGCGGCGGACGGCCCGCGCGCGTTGGCGACCAGCAACACGTCCTCGGTGGAGGCCGGGTTCACCACCAGCGCGGCGTAGATCTTCTGGTCCTTGATCTGCTCGGTGGCGCTCTCCGCGTCCGGCGCGGTGGAGGCCTTCACGGCCTCGTCCGGGATCGACTCCAGACCCTGGACCAGCTTGGGGGCGACCTGCGGCGGGGCGACCACCGCGATCGACAGCTCGTGCGGCTTCGGCTGGTGCAGCGCGCCCACGTAGGAGGTGACGAAGCCCAGCTGGAGGAGCAGCACGCCGATCACCAGCAACGCCGCACGCGGGGTGACCGCTCCCTTCAGTTCGGCCGCGAAGCCCTTCCTCGGCGCCGGCTCGGACGCGTGCTCCGGTGCCTCGGCGGGCTCTGGTTCCTGCTGCCCTGGGGCGGTCATGCACATCTCCTTGCGTATCGGGGGAAACCGGGTACTTAATAGCATGAACTAGTTTCGCGGAGGTTTCTCCCGCGCCGGGGGCGGTCCGAATGTGCTGCGGGATACTTGCGCGGTGAGTACGCCGAACGAAGGCCCCGGTCAGGGTCAGGACGAGGACCCGCTGCTGGCGGTGGAGCGTGAGGTGGGCGTGCTGTTCCGGCGCGGCCGGGCCCGGGTGGCCGAGCTGTCCCGGCGGGTCCACCCGCGACTGGAGGGCATGGCGTACAGCCTGCTGGGCTACGTCGAGCAGGCCGGGCCGGTGCGGGTGACCGACGTCGGCGTGCACTTCGCGGTCGGCAAGGCGACGATCAGCCGGCAGATCCGGGCGCTGGAGGAGCTGGGGCTGCTGGCCCGCGAGGTGGACCCGCTGGACCGCCGTTCCGCGCGCGTCTCGCTCACCGAGGACGGCCGGCGGCGCTACCTGGCCGCCCGGGCCGCCCGGATGGCCCGGATCCAGGAGCTGATGGGCGGCTGGCCGGAGGAGGACGTGGTCCGCTTCGCCGAGCTGCTGCACCGCTTCAACGACGTGGTCGGCGAGGCGGCCGCCCCCACCGGCTGAGCGGTGGGCGCACGGGCCCGGGCCGGGATCGGTCCGGGCTTTACTTGTTCTTGACGAATGTTGCCCAAGTCAACCATCCGCGCTTATGGTTGCTTCAGGCAACTATTCCGAAGGACCTTGATGACCGCCACCACCACGCCTGCCTCGACCGGAGCCGCCGCCACGACCGACCAACCGATGACGCACCGGCAGGTGATGGAGGCGCTCTCCGGCCTGCTGCTCGGCCTCTTCGTCGCCGTGCTCTCGTCGACCGTCGTCTCCAACGCGCTGCCGCGGATCCTCACCGACCTGCACGGCGGACAGTCCGCCTACACCTGGGTGATCACCGCGACCCTGCTCACCCTCACCGCCTCCACCCCGATCTGGGGCAAGCTCTCCGACCTCGCCAGCAAGAAGCTGCTGCTGCAGATCGCCCTGGTGATCTACATCGCCTCCTCCGCGCTGGCCGGCCTCTCCCAGAACACCGGTCAGCTGATCGCCTGCCGCGCCCTCCAGGGCATCGGCGCCGGCGGTGTCACCGCCCTCGCCCAGATCTGCCTGGCCGCGATGGTCCCGCCGCGCGAGCGCGGCCGGTACAGCGGCTACTTCGGCGCCGTCTTCGCGCTGGCCACCATCGGCGGCCCGCTGATCGGCGGCGTCATCGTCGACACCCCCTGGCTCGGCTGGCGCTGGTGCTTCTACGTCGGCATCCCGTTCGCGCTGGCCGCGATCCTGGTGCTGCAGCGCACCCTGAAGCTGCCCGTGGTCAAGCGCAAGGTGAAGATCGACTACCTCGGCGCCCTGGTGATCACCGCCGCGGTCAGCCTGCTGATGATCTGGATCACCCTGGCCGGCAAGAACTACGCCTGGCTCTCCTGGCAGACCGCGGTCATGGTCGGCGGCGGACTGCTGCTCGGCGCGCTCGCCGTCGTCGTCGAGCGCCGCGCGGCCGAGCCGATCATCCCGCCGCACCTGTTCCAGCACCGGACGGTCACCCTCGCCGCGCTGGCCAGCGTCCTGGTCGGCATCGGGATGTACGGGGCCACCACCTTCCTCAGCCAGTACTTCCAGCTCGCCCGGGACAAGTCCCCGACGGTGGCCGGCCTGATGACCCTGCCGATGATCCTCGGCCTGGCCGTCTCATCCACCGTCGCCGGCAAGCTGATCACCAAGTACGGCAAGTGGAAGGCCTACCTGGTCAGCGGCACGCTGCTGCTGGCCATCGGCTTCGGCCTGCTCGGCACCGCCCGGGCCGACACGAACTACGGCCTGCTCTCCGTCTACATGGCGGTCACCGGCGTGGGCCTCGGCCTGACCATGCAGAACCTCGTGCTCGCCGTCCAGAACACCGTGCCGCGCGAGGAGCTCGGCGCGGCCAGCTCGGTCGTCACCTTCTTCCGCACCATGGGCGGCGCGATGGGCGTCTCGGCGCTCGGCGCGCTGATGACCAACCGGGTCGGGCACTACCTCGCCGAGAACCTGGCCGACGCGGGCGTTCCGGCGGGCGGTGGCGGCTCGCTCGGCGGCGGCATCCCCGACCTGCACAAGCTGCCCGCGCAGCTGGTTCCGCTGGTCACCGACGCGTTCGGGCACGGCGTCGGCGTGATCTTCCTGGTGGCGGCGCCGTTCGCGCTGCTGGCCTTCGTCACGGTGCTGTTCATCCGCGAGACCGTGCTGCGCACCGGCCAGGACTGAGCACGCCGGGCCGGGTACGCCGGAGGGCCGGGAGCGGATCGCTGCTCCCGGCCCTCGGACGTTCGGCTGCTGCTACTTGTTGGCGATCAGGCTCAGTCCGTAGAGGACGGCCGCGCCGCAGACGGCGAAGCAGGCGTACGCGCCGGCCAGGGCCAGCCGGCCGCCGGCCGCCGGGGCGCCCGGGCCGGCCGCCTCGCGGCGCGCGGTGAGCGCGGCCTCGCGGCGGGACAGGGCCAGGATGCCGAGCGCGAAGACGGCGACCACGGTGACGGTGATGCCGAAGCTGACACCGGCGGTCTGGGCCAGGGCGTTCCACTTGATGTGCATGGTGTTTCGAGCTCCTCAGCCGGCGGCGGTCAGGCCGCGACCGTGGTCGAGGCGGGGGGCGAGGCGGGGTTCGGGACGGTGGGCACGGCGGCCGGGCCGGCCTCGACCGGGGTGACGTCGGAGGCGGCGTTGACGTTGTCCGCGCCGACCGGCTGGCGGCGGGAGACGACCCACATCGCGGCCGAGCCGGCCACCAGGACGGCGCCGACCAGGACGACGCCCCAGTTGCCCCGCTCGGCCAGGTAGGCGGCGAGTCCGCCCACGGTGGCGGCGGCGGGCAGGGTCAGGCCCCAGGTGTAGACCATGCGGCGGACCATGCCCCAGCGCAGCTCGGCCTTCGGGCCGCCGAGGCCGGCGCCCATGATGCCGCCGGAGCAGACCTGGGTGGTGGAGAGGCCGAAGCCCATGCTGGAGGAGGTCAGGATGACCGTCGCGGCGGCCGACTCGGAGGCGAAGCCCTGGCGCGGGGTGATGTCCGCCAGGCCGCTGCCCATCGAGCGGATGATCCGCCAGCCGCCCATGTAGGTGCCCAGCGCGATCGCGGCACCGGCCGAGACGATGACCCAGGTGGGGGGCAGCGCGCCCTTCGGCAGGGCGCCGACCGAGACCAGGGTCAGGGTGATGATGCCCATCGTCTTCTGGGCGTCGTTGGTGCCGTGCGCCAGCGAGATCAGCGAGGAGGAGAAGATCTGGCCGGTGCGGAAGCCCTTGCCGACGGTCTGCTCGCTGCTCTTGCGGGTGATCGCGAAGGCGAGCTTGGTGGCGCCCCAGGAGGCCAGGCCGGCCACCAGCGGGGAGGCGATCGCCGGGATGAGGATCTTGCTGACCACGGTGTCGAAGTTGACGCCGTTGGCGCCGACGCCGACCACGGTGGCGCCGATCAGGCCGCCGTAGAGCGCGTGCGAGGAACTGGACGGCAGACCGCGCAGCCAGGTCAGCAGGTTCCAGAGGATGGCACCGGCCAGTGCGGCGAAGATGATCTCCGGATGGACACCGGTCTTCTCGTTGACGATCCCGCCGGAGATGGTGGTGGCGACCTTCACGGAGAGGAACGCGCCCGCGAAGTTGAGGAGGGCCGCGATGGTGACCGCGACCTTCGGCCGGAGGGCTCCCGTCGCGATGGAGGTGGCCATCGCGTTGGCGGTGTCGTGGAACCCGTTGGTGAAGTCGAAGGCGAGCGCGGTGATGATCACAACGGCCACCAGGAACGAGATGTGTTCCATACCCAAACAATCGTCGTAGTTGTCGCACTGACGTTGGTGTCGTGCGCGACGGTAGGGACGCTTGGTGAACGGAAGGTGAACTGGCATCGGAATCGAGGTTCCGACGGTGTCGGAGGGGTTGCCGGGACCTTTCCGATGGGTGGCGTCCGCCGTGCTGAGCAGGACATTAGTGGAGATCCGTCCGCTTCGCCCCATTTGCTGAGAGCTGCCTCACAGGCAGGGCGAAAAATTCATCGGGCCGTACGGGCGCGGTCTGTTTCCGGCGAGTAACCCGTGGCAGGATCAGCCGGAGGTCCGGGGACGCCGGAGCGCGGGCGGGCGGGGAGGACGAGATCCATGGGCGGGGCGGCACGGCGCGCGGAACTGACGGACGGACGGCCGACGGGCGCATCCGGAACCCCGGGAGGCAGGCGGCCGGCCTGGGTCCGCGCCGCGCTGCGCTGCGGCGCCGTGCTCGCGGCCGCCGCGCTGTCGCTGCCGCTGGCCGCCGGTGCGGCCTGGGCCGACCCGGCCCCGACGGCGCCCACCGCTCCTCCGGTCGCCGACGCCGCCGGTGACCCGCTCGCCCAGGCCAAGGCCACCCTCGGGCCGCTGCTCGACCAGCTGCACGCGCTCTACCAGGGCGCCGAGGCGGCCACCGAGCAGTACAACGCGGCCGTCGACAGGGTCGCCACCCAGCAGGCCTCGCTCGCCGAGCTGAAGACCAAGCTGGAGCGCCAGCAGAAGCAGGTCGACGCCGGCACCGACATCGCCGCCCAGCTCGCCGCCGCCCAGTACCGCAACGGCTCCGCGTCCGCCTACGCCGAGCTGCTGCTCTCCAAGGACCCGTACGAGGCCGTCACCATCGCCGAGCTGCTCGCCGCCGCCAGCCGCTCGCAGAACGAGTTCCTCAACAAGCTGACCTCCGACCGCGACGCGCTGAGCGGGCTGCAGAAGCAGAACGAGGAGGCGCTCGCCACCTCGCAGACCCTGGTCACCCAGCAGGACGCCGCCAAGGCCAAGGTCGCCGCCGACCTCGCCGCCGTCGAGCAGCTGGTCTCCTCGCTCACCGGTGCCCAGCGCGCCGAGCTGGAGCAGGTCGAGAAGGCCAAGGCCGACGAGGCCCAGCTCGCCTTCCTCGCCAGCGGCGTGCTCGGCAAGGGCGAGCGCACCCCGTCGCTGGCCGGCCGCGCCGCGGTCGCCTGGGCGCTCGCCCAGCTCGGCAAGCCTTACGTGTGGGGCGGCGCCGGGCCGGACGTCTTCGACTGCTCCGGGCTCACCTCGCAGGCCTGGCTGCACGCCGGCAAGCCGATCCCGCGCACCAGCCAGGAGCAGTGGGCGCAGCTCCAGCACGTCCCGCTCAACCAGTTGCGGCCCGGCGATCTGATCATCTACTTCGAGGGCGCCACGCACGTCTCGATGTACATCGGCGGCGGGCTCGTCGTGCACGCGCCGCGGCCGGGTTCGTACGTCAAGGTCGGGCCGATCGGGGCCAACCCGATCCTCGGCGCGGTGCGGCCCGACCCGGACGGCGCGGCCGACGAGGCCGGCGGCGCGTGGAAGGTCCCGGACCTTCCGGCCGGCTGGGACTCGGTCACCCCGATCGCGTCCAGCCCGCTCAACCAGCCGCCGGTCGACCCCGGCGCGCCCGTGCCGCCGGTGGTCCCGGTGGTCCCGGTGCCGCCGGTGACCCCGACCCCGGGCACGGACCCGTCCACGCCGACCGCGCCGACCACCCCGGGCACCACCCCGGACCCGTCCGCCACCGGCACGCCGAGCACCACGCCGGACCCGTCGGCCACCGGCACGCCGACCGGGACGCCCACGGGGACCCCGACCGGCACGCCGACCGAGACCCCCTCCTCCACCCCGAGCTCCACCCCGACCGGTACCGGCACGCCGACGGCGACGCCCACCGACACCCCGACGCCCACCGCCACCGGCACCGGCACCGGCTCGCCCACCGCCACCGGCTCCTCCAGCGCCAAGGCCTCCGGCACCGCCTCCGGCACCGCCTCCGCCTCCGCCTCCGGGACCCTCTCGCCCACCCAGAACTGACCCGCAGAGGCCGGGCTTCGAGACCCTCTCGAAGCCCGGCCTCGTCATGTCCGCACCCGTAGAGCCCGCCTCCACCACACCTCCTCCCGCCCCGCGTTGCAGGCGGATGGGGTGGGCCCAGAGTAGGACGTCGACAGGGCGGACCTCCTACTCCGAGGCACGCCGCGGTTTCTGCTCCCGGTGGCCCCTTGCCGCGCGCAAGGGGCCACCGGAGAACCGCAGTGGCCCTCGCTCGGCCGGAGCGAGGGCCACCAGAGTAGGAAGTCGGCCCGTTCGACCTCCTACTCCGAGGTCCGAGGAGGGGCGGGTTCGCCGACGACTTCACGGCGGTTCGCGGCCGATTCCCTGGGGCGGTCTGGCTGGGGGAGTGGGAAGTCGGCCGGTCCGACTTCCCACTCCGGGTGGCTACCGGGGTGTTCGGTGGCGGCCGTGGGGCTTGTGGTTGTGGGGGTTGGTTTCGGGGCTGAAGTAACCGGCCTGGCGGGCGATCCAGGCGTATTCGGGGGTGCCGTCTGGGAGGGTGCGGAGTTCCCAGCGTCCGTGGCGGGTGATGGGCGGCGGGGGCGGGCCGATCTTGAGGGCGGTGATGACGCCGGTGATCACGGTGGTGAGGGCGAGGGCGAGGAGGGCGGCGAAGGCGGCGCCGATGAGGAAGGCGGTCACCTTCGGCTCGTTTCGCGGAGGAGTTCGAGGAGGTTGAGGAGGGTGGCGAGGGAGGTGTCGCCGAAGTCGATGAGGAGGCGGCCGTCGGTGGTGGTGCCGTTGACGGTGGCGGAGCCCCACTGGATGCCGAAGGGCTTGCCGCGCTCGTGGAGTTCGCGCAGGAGGGCGGTGGCCTCGGGCTCGGTGTAGGTGCGCAGGTACGTGTCGCCAGGGGTGATGGGGGCGTTCACGCGGCGGCGTCCAGCTCGAACCAGGTGATCTTGCCGGTCTTGGTGGGGGTGGCGCCGAAGCGGTGGGTGAGGGCCTGGACGAGGTGGAGGCCGCGCCCGGAGAGGGCGTAGGGGTCGGCGGGGGTAGGGGGCTCGGGGAGGTCGGGGCTGTTGTCGCAGACCGAGACCCGCAGGGTGGTCGGCAGGAGGGAGACCAGGACGCCGGGGGCGGGGGAGAGGCCGTGCTGCCACGCGTTGACGAACAGTTCCTGGAAGGCGAGTTCGGCGTCGGCGATGGTGTCGGGCGGCCAGCCGGCGGTGTGGAGGAGGGAGCGGAGCTCGGCGCGGACGGTGGTGCAGTCGGGCGGGTTGAGGGCACGCATGGCAGACCTCCATGGGAAGAGGCAAGAGGGGAGGAGTATCGACGGATGCGTCACCGTGAACGAGGCCAGTCCGGACCTGGCTGCTCTGCGGTGCGAATGGGCAGCATGCGCCTACTGCCCGAGCGAACAGGCATTACTGACGATCCGTCGGATCATTGTGAGACCGACCATAGCGCATCGGCTCTTAAAGTTAATCCATGTGCGGGAAGTTCCCCCTGAAGGGGGATGCTCCACCCCTTGAGGCCGCCTACCCGGACCCCGGTGGCTCTCGTTGTGGGCGGCACGGCACACTGGCGTCGGAACCGCCTGAGAGGACGCCATGGCCCTTCGTCAGAAGCCAACCCTTCGCCAACGCCGCCTCGGCGCCGAGCTCCGGAGGATGAGAGAGGCGGCCGGCCTCGGCGGCAGCCAGCTCGCCCGCCTGCTCGGGGTGACTCCCGCTCTGGTGACTCAGATGGAGAACGGCAAGTCGGCCGTCAGCGTGGAGCGGCTGCGAGAGATCGCAGCCGCCTGCGTCTGCACCAACAAGCCTTTGGTCGATGCGCTCGCGGACATGATCAAGCAGCCGGACGCCGGTTGGTGGGAGGCGTACGGCGACGGCCTTGCGACCGACCTGCTGGACGTTGCGGCGATCGAGGGGCATGCCCGAAGGGTTTCCACCTACTCGATCACTTTTCTTCCCGGGCTGCTCCAGACGCCCGCGTACGCGGCATCGGTGTTCGCCCGTGCTGTTCCGCCGCTGCCATCGGCCGATGTCGACCTCAGGATGGCATTCAGGCTGCAGCGGCAGCAGGCCGTTCGATCAGGCGCAACGCCCTACACGGCATTCATCCACGAAGCGGCATTGCGCATGCAGTTCAGCGGACCGAAGGTGCTTGCCGACCAGCTCGAAGTCCTCGTTGATGACTCGGAGGACCCGGTAGTCTCCATCCGCGTCGTGCCGTTCGATGTTGAAGCGCTACCTGGCCCCAGTGAGAACTTCGTCTATGCCGAGGGGCCGGTCCCCGAGCTGGACACCGTGCAGATCGACATCAGCTTCGGTTGTCCGCTCTTCGATACCCCTTCCGATCTGTCGAACTATCGTGAGGTGCTGGCCAGTGTGGCCTCGGTAGCTCTGTCGGAGGGGGAGTCGCGAGACTTCATCCGTTCCGTCAAGAGTGAGGTAGTGCGCAAGCATGGGTAGCCCCATATGGCAGAAGTCCAGCTACTCCGGGTCGAGTAATGCGTGTATCGAGGTCCGTACAGCGGATCGGTGCACGGTAGAGATCCGTGAGTCCGACGACGGCCACGTCGTCCTTCGTGCCGACCTGGAGACCTTCGCTGGCCTCCTCAACGCCATCAAGGCCGGCGAACTCGACCACCGCGCCTGACCCCGGTGCCCCTCGCTCGGCCCGAGCGAGGGGCACCGGTTCAGAGGTGGGGTGGTTTCCAGTGTTGGAAACGGCAACCTCTTGTCGGCCGGTCTGGGGTCTCGGGACCATTGTCGTGACACCGGGCCACCGAGGAGGCGGCAGTGGAGCTGACGCGGATTGTAGGTTCATGTGATGACGGAGACTGCCCGACGTTGTACCTGACGGATCGTGGCACCCTCGCTGTTCAGGGGGATCGGATCACCGAGCACGGTCTCCGGATTCCGGCTCACGAGTCATTGGTCGAGATCCCTGTCGAACTCATCCGAAAGGCCGTCCGTGACAACCTCATCTAGGACCCTGGGGGACTGGTTCTCGGCGTTCGAACAGACGGCGTTCCGGCTGGAGACGCTCGACGACTACAGCCAGTCCGGTGGGGTGGACGCCTTTCACGCCTTCCTCGCCGGGGAGGAGCAGCCGGAGGACTACCGGACCGCCGGCTGGGTCGGGACGGTGGCCGAGGCCACCCGTTCGGGGAAGCGCATGTACCGGGTCCACGTCCTCTCGCGCCCGCTCACCGACTACCTCCGCTTCGAACTCGCGTGGGGGTATCACCGCAACATGGCGGCCGGAGAGGAGTTCTTCATCCTGGACACCACCGACCAGGAGAACCCCGTCCCGCAGGCACCTGACTTCTGGCTCTTCGACGATGAGACCGTGGCCGCGATGAACTACGACGGCCACGGCAAGTACCTCGGCGCCGACTTCCCCGACACCGCACGGCTCGATGAGTTCAGGGCGTACCGCGACACCGCGATGGCACACTCCGTGCCGTTCCCGGAATGGTGGGCCCGGCACGGCGCGTGAACAGAACACAGCTCGGCGCGGCGCTGCGGGCGCTTCGGCAGGCTTCCGGCAAGGAGGCCAAGGCCGTCGCCCGTGGCGCCGTCATGTCTGCGAGCAAGCTGAGCAAGATCGAGACCGGCAAGGTGGCTCCCACCGTCGTGGATGTGGAGCGCATCCTTACCGCCATAGGAGTATCGGACGAGGTCAAGGCCGAATACATGGCCGTCGCACGGGCGGAGGCCACCGAGACCACGGCATGGCGTCTGGTCCGCCGACTCGGTCACCATCGGAAGCAACAGCAGATCAAGGCATTGGACGAGTCGACCGGGCTGATTCGGCTGTTCCAGCCCTCCATCGTCCCCGGATTGCTGCAGACCCCGGAATACGTTCGGGCGGTGTTCGGGCGGAAGGGGCTCGGTGAGGATCAGTTGTCGCGCGCAGTAGCAGCGCGATTGGCACGGCAGTCGACTCTCTACGACACCACCAAGATTCTGCGACTCGTGATCACCGAGCCCGTCCTGCGATGGCGTCTCGTTCCGGCGGCCATGATGGCCGCGCAGTTGGACCGCATCGTTTCCGCCTCCCGGATGTCCCATGTGGACGTTCGGGTCGTACCGCTCGACGTGCGACAGTCCGACGTGCCGGCGCACTCCTTCGTCATCCGGGACGACCGCATGGTCACGGTCGAGACCGTTCACGCCGAGATAACGGTCACCGATCCGCGGGACGTCGAGGCCTATATTCGAAAGTTCGACGGATTTATGGCCGGAGCCTTGGCCGGGGAAGCTATGCGCAGCCTGGTCGAAGGCATCCGGGACGACTTCTTGAGGGAACAGGAAACCGCCTCGTAGTGCCGACTCCACGCCTCTAGGTTGGTGGCCGCTCGACGGGAACCGCTGTGGCTCCCGTCGATTCACGGGAGGTGGAAGTGTCGAAGCACATCGACCTGTACGAGATCGAGGTTCCGGCCGGGGTGGCCGCGTACCGGGCGTGCGGGGGCAACCCGCAGTCGGAGCACGAGACCTGCGCGACCCTGCGGGAGGTGCCCGGCGTCGTGGGCGGACTGTGGGTGATGGGTGACACCAAGCGTCCGGGCGTGGAACTGCGCTTCAGCACGGCCGAACTGGCGGCGGCGGGCATCGACCCGGCGCGGTTCGACACGGCGGTCTGACACACCCGGAACGAACCGGCCCCGCCCCCACGCCAATTGGGGGCGGGGCCGACCCATCCACCAAGGGTAGGCGCGCATGGATCACTGGCACAGGACCGGGCTCCACTGGCACTGCTACGCCTGGGCGGGCGGAAAGCGGCCCGAGGACGTCGAACGGCGGCCGCCCGAACCTCAGAACGGCAGGCGGCCGGCCTGGAACAGTCCGGTTCCGCCTCTGGAGGTGATGCACTGGCTCGCCAAGCCGGCCGACCGGATCAGCCTCACCACCGACGACCCGGCGAGCGCCCTGGACTGGCTTGGCAAGCGGCTTGCCGACGCCCCCGCCCTGGACACCGACCTCTCCCGGACGCTCCGGCTCGACCACGCCCGCGCCTTCCTCGCCGCCTACCCCCACGATGTCGTGTGGATGTACTGGACCCCCACCCGGCAACTGCGCTCCCTCGCCGCCGTCTCCTGCCCCCGCACCCACAACCCCACCTCGGAGACGCCCCCGCCCTGCCCGCTCGGGCAGCGGTGAGTTCCTACTCCGGGGCGGCGGCTTCCAGCTCCTCGATGGTGCCGGACATGATCGTCCGCACGTGGGCGGTGATGTGGTCGGTGGGCCAGTTCCACCAGGCGACGGTGAGGAGGCGGGTGATGTCCGCCTCGTCGTAGCGGGGGCGGATGACGCGGGCGGGGTTGCCGCCGGCGATGGTGTAGGCGGGGATGTCGGTGGTGACCACGGAGCCGGTGGCGATGATGGCGCCGTGGCCGATGTGGACGCCCGGCATCACGGTCACGCCGTTGCCGAGCCAGACGTCGTGGCCGACCACCGTGTCTCCGCGGTTGGGGAGGCCGGTGAGCAGGTCGAAGTGGCCGGCCCAGGCGCCGCCCATGATGGGGAACGGGAAGGTGGACGGGCCGTCCGTGCGGTGGTTGGCGCCGTTCATGATGAACCGCACGCCGGTGCCCAGGGCGCAGTACCTGCCGATGACCAGCCGCTCCGGGCCGTAGTGGTACAGCACGTTGCGGGTCTCGAACGCGGTGGGGTCGTCCGGGTCGTCGTAGTACGTGAACTCCCCGACCTCGATGAGCGGGGAGGTCACCAGCGGCCGGAGCAGCACCACGCGGGGCTGCTCCGGCATCGGGTGGAGGACCGTCGGGTCAGGCATCCGGTCAGGCGTCGGGTCAGGCATCGGCGCCGCTGTCGGGCTCGAAGCGGATCACCACGGCCTTCGACGTGGGCGTGTTGCTGACGTCGGCGGTGGAGTCCAGCGGGACCAGGACGTTGGTCTCGGGGTAGTACGCCGCCGCGCCGCCGCGGGCGACCGGGTAGTGGACGACGCGGAAGTGGGGGGCTCGGCGCTCCACGCCGTCCTTCCACTCGCTGACGAGGTCGACGTACTGGCCGTCGGCGACCCCCAGTTCGATGGCGTCCGCCGGGTCGACCAGGACGACCCGCCGCCCGCCCTTGATGCCGCGGTAGCGGTCGTCCAGGCCGTAGATGGTGGTGTTGTACTGGTCGTGGGAACGGAGGGTCTGAAGGAGGAGGCGGCCTTCCGGGACCTCGGGGGCCGTGAGCGGGTTGACCGTGAAGTTGGCCTTGCCGGTGGCGGTGGGGAAGGTGCGGGTGTCGCGCGGGCCGTGCGGGAGGGTGAAGCCGCCGGGCCGGCGGACCTTGTCGTTGTAGTCCTCGAACCCGGGGACGACCCGGGCGATCCGGTCGCGCAGGGTGTCGTAGTCGGCGGCGAAGTCCTCCCACGGCACGGTGTCCTGCGGCCCGAGCACCGCCCGGGCGAGCCGGCAGACGATGGCGGTCTCCGAGAGCAGGCCGGGGGCCGGCGGGCGCAGGCCGCCGCGCGAGGAGTGGACCTGGCCCATCGAGTCCTCGACGCTGACGAACTGGGCGCCGAGCGCGGTGACGTCCCGGTCGGTGCGGCCGAGGGTGGGCAGGATCAGGGCCCGGGCGCCGGTGATCACATGGGACCGGTTGAGCTTGGTGGAGACGTGCACGGTCAGCCGGCAGCGGCGCATCGCCGCCTCGGTGACCTCGGTGTCCGGGGTGGCGGCGACGAAGTTGCCGCCCATCGCGAAGAACACGCCGATCCGGCCGTCGCGCATGGCGCGGATGGTGTCGACGGAGTCCAGGCCGTGCTCGCGCGGCGGTTCGAAGGAGAACTCGCGCCCGAGGGCGTCCAGGAACGCGGCGGTGGGGCGTTCGAAGATGCCCATCGTCCGGTCGCCCTGGACGTTGCTGTGCCCGCGCACCGGGCAGACGCCCGCGCCCGGGCGGCCGACGTTGCCGCGCAGCAGGAGGAAGTTGACCACCTCGCGGATGGTCGGCACGGCGTGCTTGTGCTGGGTGAGGCCCATCGCCCAGCAGACGATGACCTTCTTCGAGGCGACGGTGAGCCGGGCCAGCTCCTCGATCTGCGACCACGGCAGGCCGGTGGCGGCGAGCACCTCCTCGCGGGAGGTGGTGCGGGCCTCGGCGGCGAACTCCTCGAAGCCGTGGCAGTGCTCGGCGACGAAGGCGTGGTCGACGGCGTCCCGCTCGACGATCAGCTGGTTGAGGGCGCGGAACAGGGCGAGGTCGCCGCCGAGCCTGATCTGCAGGAAGAGGTCGGTCAGCTTGGTGCCGTGGCCGACCAGGCCGCGCGCCTGCTGCGGGTTCTTGAAGCGCTCCAGCCCGGCCTCGGGCAGCGGGTTGACGCTGACGATGGTGGCCCCGGCGCGCTTGGCGCGCTCCAGGGCGGAGAGCATCCGGGGGTGGTTGGTGCCGGGGTTCTGGCCCGCGACGATGATCAGATCGGCCTGGTAGAGGTCCTTGAGGCTGACGCTGCCCTTGCCGACGCCGAGCGTCTCGGTGAGCGCCGAGCCGGAGGACTCGTGGCACATGTTGGAGCAGTCCGGCAGGTTGTTGGTGCCGAGCCGGCGGGCGAACAGCTGGTAGGCGAACGCGGCCTCGTTGCTGGTCCGGCCCGAGGTGTAGAACGCGGCGCCGTCCGGGGTGTCCAGGGCGCGCAGTTCCTCGGCGATCAGCGCGAAGGCGTCGTCCCAGGAGATCGGCGCGTAGTGGGTGGCGCCCTCGTCGAGGAGCATCGGCTGGGTGAGCCGGCCCTGCTGGCCGAGCCAGTAGCCGGAGCGCTCGGCCAGTTCGGCGACGGGGTGGGCGGCGAAGAACTCGGCGCGGATCCGGCGCTCGGTGGCCTCCTCGGCGACGGCCTTGGCGCCGTTCTCGCAGAACTCGGCGGTGTGCGTCTTCCCCGGCTCCGGCCAGGCGCAGCCGGGGCAGTCGAAGCCGTCGGGCTGGTTGACCTTGAGCAGGGTGCTCAGGGTGCGGCGGGCGCCCATCTGCTCGGTGGCCATCCGCAGGCTGTGGCCGACGGCGGGCAGCCCGGCTGCCGCGTGCTGGCGCGCGGACACCTGGGGAGCGTCCTGCGCCGGGTCGCTCTGCGGGGCCTGCTTGGCCATGACTGCGCTCCTCGGCTGTGCGTGGGGCCGCCGCCTCGTCGCGGCGCCTGATCTCATCCTCGCACCCGGGGGCCCGGGGACGGCAGGGCGGAGAAGGGGGAGGTTGGCGGGATCGGCGGCGTGGATAGAGTTCAGGTGCTTCGATGGGGCCGGATGGGCCGGGGGTGGGCGGGCGATGGTCGGCGACGTGCTCGACGGGCGGTACCAGCTGGTCGAACGGCTGGGGCAGGGCGGCTTCGGCGTGGTGTGGCGGGCCTTCGACACCCGGATGCGGCGGCCGGTGGCGGTCAAGGTCATCAACCACCACGGCGAGGACCAGCAGAAGGCGGCGCTGCGGTTCGTCCGGGAGGCGTGCGCGGCCGGGAACCTCTCCCACCCGCACATCGTCACCGTGCACGACCTCGGCGAGGGCGAGCTGGCCGGCCGGCGGGTGACGTACCTGGTGATGGAGCTGCTCACCGGGCGCACCCTGACCGCCGTGCTCCGCGAGGGCCCGGCGGACCCGGTGCTCAGCCTGCGCTGGGGGCGGCAGATCTGCTCGGCGCTGGCCGCCGCGCACGACGCGGGGATGGTGCACCGGGACATCAAGCCCGACAACATCATGGTCACCGACGCCGGGGCGGCGAAGGTGCTGGACTTCGGCATCGCGCAGCTCGACACCGGGGCGGGCGGGCTGACCACCACCGGGACGGTGATCGGCAGCCCGGCGTACATGGCGCCGGAGCGCTGGACCGGGGGCCGGGTGGACGGCCGGGCGGACCTCTACGCGTTCGGCTGCGTGCTGGTGGAACTGTGCACCGGGGCAAGGCCGTTCGGCGGGGACTCGACGCCGGTGCTGATGTACCAGCACCTCAACGAGCCGCCGCCGGTGCTGGACCCGGCGCCGTTCGGGCTGCCGGCGGAGCTGGCCGGACTGGTCGCGGAGCTGCTCGCCAAGGACCCGTCCGGGCGCCCGCCGGACGCCCGGGCGGTGGAGCGGCGGCTGGCGGAGCTGGAGGAGGGGCGGACGGCGGGGATGACGGCGGGGCGTACGGCGGGGCTGCCGACGCCGACGGCGCTGTCCGTCGGACCGGTGCTGCCGCCGCTGACCACCCCGCCGGTGACCGCAGGACCGCCCGTACCCGCGCCGGCCCCGCCCGCCGCACCCCCGTTGCCCCCGCCGCAGGAGGCCGTCCGGGCCGCCCTGCGCGCGCGCCGCAGCGCCGCGTTCCGGGCGGCGACGGCCGGCGAGTCCGCCGTGCAGCTCCAGGCGGTGGCCCAGGAGGCCGTGGCCGCACTCGGCGCCACCGACCGCGAGACCCTCACCGCCTGGCGGGACTTCACCTGGTTCCTGAGCCGGGCCGGCGACCTCGACGGCGCGATCCGGCTGCTCTCCACGGTCACCGAGGACATGCGGCTCGCCCTCGGCGGGACCGACCCGGACACCCTCGCCGCCCGCTACCACCTGGTGTGGTGCATCGGCGAGAGCGGCGAGACGGTCAGCGCGCTGCGCCGGCTCGTCCAGTTGCTGCCGGACCTGCAGACCGCCTGGGGCGGCCACGACCCGCGGGTGCTCAAGGCGCGGCACGACCTGGCGGTGTACACGGCGAACCGGGGCGACCTGGACGGCGCGGTGCTCCAGCTGCGCACCCTGCTGCCGGACCTCGCCCGGGCGCTCGGCGAGCAGCACCCGGCCACCGTCCAGGCCTGGCACGACCTCTCCGGCTACCAGCAGCGGCTGGCGGCGGCCCCGGCCGGGCGGAGCCGGCCCGGCCGGCGGCCGCGGATGCACCCGGGCGAGGCGCTGGTGCTGATCCGCCGCCTGCTGGCCTGGGACTTCGCCTCCGACCGGGAGGCCAACGCCTGCCTGACCACGCTGGAGCGCGGCACCGGGGTGAAGCAGATCGGCGACTGGATCCTCGCCGCACCGGACCACGTCACGGCCGAGGACCTGGTGGAGGAGATCTACGGGCCGTGACGCGGCCCCGGCGAGGATCCAGGAGGCGGCTCCTAGACCGGAACCGCCGAGTCCGCGCGGGCGAGCGCGCACAGCAGGGCGCGGGCGGCCGCGTCGTTCTGGCGGAAGCCGGGCGAGTCGGTACGGGGGCGGGCGAAGGCGGCGGCCGCGCGCAGGCTGGTGTGCGGGCCGAGGGCGGTGCGGCGCGGGTGCGCGCCGCCGTCGACGGCCGGGTCGAGGGCCGGGTCGAGGACCCGGCTGTCCCCGGGGCGGATGGTGAGCAGGCCCGAGCGGTGGGTGTACTCCGGGTCGGCGACGACCTCCTCGGTGATCCGCCCGGTGCGGTACAGGTCGCGCAGCAGCGGGTCGCGGGTGCGGGTCAGCGCGTGCTTGGGCAGGTACGCCTCAACCAGCGCGGTGGCGGTGACGGTGTGGCCGGGCACGGTGGCGCCGGAGGCCCGCCAGGTTCCGGTGGGCTCGTCCCGGTCGACCCGGATGCCCGCGCCGAGGAAGCGGACCACCCCGGCCTCGGAGAGCGCGAGCAGCTGGCGCAGCCGGAAGCCGGGCGGGCCGGAGGCGAGGTAGCTGAAGTAGCCGAAGAACCACTCGTCGACCTCCTCGGCCACCGAGCGGGCGGTGAGCCGGCCGGAGCCGAGCAGCCGGGGCAGCTGGCCGAAGAGCGAGAGCAGGGCGAGGAAGGCGCCGAGGTCGGCGCTGTGGGCGGGGTCGGCGCGGCGGTCGGCGTCCTCGGTGACGTAGCGGCGCAGGTGGTGCTGGAGCTCCTCGGTGGAGCCGAGTTCGAGGCCGGCGAGCGGGAAGTCGAGGCGTTCCGGGTCCAGCCGGTCGGCCGGGTCGGGGACGGCCCGTTCGACCAGGGCGCGCAGCTCCGGGGACGCCCAGGGGTGGGCGTCGTAGCCGGCCAGGAACTCCGGCCAGGGCAGCGCGGTGCGCTCCGGGTGGGCGTGGAACAGCTCGTGGTAGTGGCCGAAGCCGATGTCCTTGGCCATCAGCGGCCAGGCGTCGCGCCGCAGTTCGAGCGGGCCCGGCCGGTCGAGCAGGGCGTCGACGGCGGCGGCGTCGAAGAAGCGGGGGAGCGGCGGGCGCGGGCCCTGGAGGCGGTAGGAGGTCTTGGAGTGGTAGGGGACGCCGCGCCGCGAGCCGACGTGCAGGACGGGCTCGCGGCCGGAGGGGTGGTAGACCAGGCCGCCCGCGCCGTCCGGCTCGAAGCGCCCGCCCCGGCCCTCGGTGAGCAGGGAGACCAGGTCGACGAAGGCCAGCCCGAAGCCGCGCAGCACGGTGTGCTCGCCGGGGGCGATCCGGTCGAGGTCGCCGGCCGCGTCGGCGGAGTAGGCGGGCGGCAGGTGGAAGCGGTCGTGCCGGGCGGCGAAGGCGGCGTCGGCGGCGTACCGGGGGTCGGGGGCGGCGTCGAGGTGGCCGAGGGTGAGCACGACGTGGTCGGCGGTGAGCACCCGGTCGGTGAGGTGGACCTGCTGCGGCCCGTCGGCCGGGCCCTCGACGCGGTGCGCGGTGTCCCGGTGGACGGTGACCGTGACGTGCGGCGGCAGGTCGGCGACGGCGCGCCGGAACACCCAGTCCAGGTAGGCGCTCTGGGCCCGCCGGGTGGGGAAGTCGGCGGGCGCGAGGGTGCGCAGCTCGGCCCGGACGTCCGGGTCGGCGCTCTCCCGGTAGGGCGCGAAGGCCCGCGGGTCGGCGGCCCATTCGGCGAGCGAGGGGCCGGGGCGCACCGGTCCGTCGATGGTGGAGCGCTCGTCGGTGAACATCGTGACGTCCTCGGCCATCGAGTTCATCCGCAGCAGCGGGGACTGCTCGTGGCGCCAGATCCGGCCGCCGCCGGGCGGGTGCGGGTCGACCAGGTGGATGTGCAGCGGCCGGTCCGCGGGCAGCAGTTCGGGCGCGTTGGCGGCGATCCGCTCCAGCACGCCGGTGCCGCGCGGCCCGGCGCCGACGATGACCAGGACGGCGCTCACCGGGCCACCCCCTCGGCCGGGGTACCGGCGGCGGCGCGCAGCCGCCGGTACCCGGCGCGGGCCTTCTGCAGCGGGGTGGGCGGCAGCCCCTCGCGGGTGGCGCCCTTCGCGTAGTGCCGCTCGACGTAGTACTGCCCGATCGACAGCACTGTGGTGATCACGATGTACCAGATGGTGGCGACCATCAGCATCGGGATGACCTGGTAGGACTGCAGGTAGACCAGCTGGACCGAGTAGAGCAGGTCGGAGACGGCCAGCACGCTGATGATGCTGGTCCCCTTGAGCGCGCTGATCAGCATGTTGCCGGCGGTCGGCACGATCGAGCGCATCGCCTGCGGGACGACGATCCGGCGCAGCACCCGCCACCGGCCGATGCCGAGCGCGGAGGCGGCCTCCAGCTGGCCCCGGTCGACGGAGAGGATGCCGCCGCGCACCACCTCGGCGGCGTACGCGGCCTCCAGCAGGGTCAGGCCCACGACGGCGGTGAGGGTGGGGCCGAACAGGTTGACGGTGCGGACGGTGAGGAACTCCGGGCCGAACGGGATGCCGAGGCCGAGCGTCGGGTAGAGGGCGCCGATGTTGAAGAACAGCAGCAGCTGCACCAGGGCCGGGGTGGAGCGGAAGATCCAGATGTAGACCCAGCTGAGCGTGCGCAGCACCGGGTTGGCGGACAGCCGCATGGTGGCGAGGACGGTGCCGAGCAGGAAGCCGAGGCCGAGGGTGACGGCGGTCAGCCACAGGGTCAGGGTGAGGCCGTTCATCACCGAGGCGGCGGTGAACCAGTCGGCGACCACGTCCCACTGGAACGCCTTGTTGCGGGCGAGCGAGTTGACCACCATCGCGAAGAGCAGCAGGGCGACGGCGGCGGAGACCCACTGGCCGGGGCGGCGGCGCGGGACGATCCGCGCGGTGGCGGCCGCGGCGTCGGGAACGGTCCCGGTCCCGGGGGCGGTCGCGGGCGGAGGGGTGGCGGACTCGGCGAGGGGGCGGGCGGGGGCGGGCAGGACGTCCGGCGGGGTGGCCATGCTCAGGCTCCAGGCGGGAGGGCGGAGATGCGCGCGGGCGGGCGCACGGGGCGGGGTACGGCGTGGTCACGTACGGCCGTTGCGGCCGGCCCGCGTCCCTCAACACGGCCGGCGGTGCACTGCACTCCGGCCGCGATCGTACGCGTGAGCGATCGGCCGGTGTCAAGGGTGGGGAACGGTCTCCGGGCCCGGCCGCGGAACGCTTCGCACGGCGACAGGAGATCGCAACAGAGCGGTAATGGAGGGTGGTTGACGCCGTGCGCGGTTCGCTGCTCAACTTGAGGCCATGTACGCCGAGCAGCCCCTGGTCACCCGCGACCACATCGACTTCGGTCGGGTGTGGTCCGCGGCGTGTCGCGGCTGACCCGGCAGCGGGCCGTCCGCCCGGCCCCGTCCTCCCTCGCAGGGACCTCCCTCGGTGCCCCGTCCCGGGCCGGGAGAGCCGTCGCCTTCTGACGGTTCGTCATCGGCGCGCTGCCGCCGCCCCCCTTTTCCTCCTCCGCACCGCGCTGCGCTCCGGCAGTCGCCCCGTCCGCCCGCGGGCCGTCACGTGCCCGCCGCCCTCACCGCACCACGGCCCGGCCCGCCTCACCGCCAGGGCTTTCTCCGGCCTGCCCACCCGCAGCCCACCGGACTGCGCACGACCCGAAAGGTTCCGCCACCATGCCCGTCGAATTCCTCGGCATCGCCGCCACCGCCGACGGTACGGAGACCGCCGCGAGGACCACCGCCGCGTTCGACCGCGACTACACCCTGCGGCTGGCCCGCGCCCACGAGGACCACGGCTGGGACCGGGTGCTGTTCGCCTACGGCTCCGGCGCCCCGGACCCGGCGCCCGCCGCCGCGTTCCTGGCCTCGCACCTCGACACGCTGCAGATCCTGCTCGCCCACCGCCCGAACGTCTCCTACCCGACCTTCGCCGCGAAGACCTTCGCCACCCTGGACCGGATCAGCCGGGGCCGGCTCACCGTCCACTTCATCACCGGCGGCAGCGACCACGAGCAGCGGCGCGAGGGCGACTTCCTCACCAAGGACGAGCGGTACGCCCGGACCCGGGAGTACATCGGGATCGTCAAGAAGGCCTGGACCAGCCGGGAGCCCTTCGACCACGAGGGCGCGCACTACCGCTTCAACGACTTCGTCTCCGACGTCTTCCCCGTGCAGCAGCCGCGCCCGGGCGTCTCCTTCGGCGGCTCCTCGGCGGCGGCGTACGCGGCCGGCGGCGCCGAGGCGGACATCTTCTGCCTCTGGGGCGAGCCGCTGGCCCGCACCGCCGAGCAGATCGAGCGGGTGAAGGAGGCGGCGAAGGCCGCCGGGCGCGACGACGTGCCGCGGATCCAGGTGGCGTTCCGGCCGATCATCGCGCCGACCGAGGAGCTGGCCTGGGAGAAGGCGCACCGGACGGTGGACGCGATCCGGGCGCGCCGGGAGGGCGGCGAGCTGATCCGCCGCGGCCGCCCGGCCGGCGCCGCCCCCGAGGCTGCGACACCCGAGAACACGGGATCCCAGCGCCTGCTGGAGATCGCCGAGGCCGGCGAGCGCTACGACCGGGCGCTGTGGACGCCGACCGCCGCCGCCACCGGCGGGGCGGGGAACTCCAACGCGCTGGTCGGCACCCCCGAGACGGTCGCCCAGGCGCTGCTCGACTACTACGACCTGGGCGTGGACATCCTCTCCGCGCGCGGCTACCACCTGGTCGACGACGCGATCGACTTCGGCCGGTACGTGATCCCGATCGTCCGCGAGGAGGTCGCCAAGCGGGACGCCGCGAAGGCCGCCGCCGAGGCCGCCGGGGCGGAGCGGGCCGAGCGCGACCGGCACCAGCTGATCGCGGTCCAGGCGTGACGGGCCCGGCCGGCGCCCCGGCCCTGGACGTCGAGGTCCGCCGGGTGCGCATCGACGACCCGCTCGCCGAGCCGCTGGTGCGCGAGCTCACCGAGGAGTACGTCCGCCGCTACGGCCCCGAGGCGCACCAGGAGATGACCCGCTACCCGGCGGACAGCTGGGCCGAGTCGCACGGCGGCGTCCTGCTGCTCCTGCTGGAGGACGGCGAGCCGGTGGCCGGCGGCGCGTACAAGCGCTACGACGCGCGGACGGCCGAGGTGAAGCGGATGTGGACGCACTCGGCGCACCGCCGCCGGGGCCTGGCCACCCGGGTGCTGGCCGAACTGGAGCGGGCCGCCGTCGCGGCCGGCTACCGCCGGATCTTCCTCACCACCGGCCCGCTCCAGCCCGAGGCCAGGGGGCTCTACCTGGCCAACGGCTACACCGCGCTGTTCGACGTCACCGCCGACCCGCTGACCATCGGCCCGCTGCCGTTCGAGAAGCACCTCCCCTGATGCACGCCGATCTGCCCCACCCCGAAAGGCACCCGTACCCGTGAGAACCACCACCGTCCGCCGCCGCCTGCTCGCGGCCACCGCCCTGCTGCCGGTCCTGGCGCTGGCCGCGTGCGGCTCGGACCCGAAGCCGGCGGCGGCGGGCCCCGGACAGCAGGCCGTCTCCGCCGCCGCCGAGGACCTCGTCTCCGGCGTGAAGAAGTCGGACACCGCCGCCGCGCTGCTGCCCGCCGACGTCCGCGCCGCCGGCACGGTCAAGTTCGGTTCCTCGATCGGCACCCCGCCCTCCGCCTTCTACGCCGACCAGGCCACCAAGAAGGCGGCCGGCCTGGACATCGACTTCGCCGACGCGGTGACCAGGGTGCTCGGCCTGACCGTGCAGCGCGAGGAGGCGGCCTTCGAGACCATCCTGCCCGCGCTCGGCAGCGGCAAGTACGACGTCGGCACCGGCAACTTCGGGGTCACCGAGGCCCGGTTGAAGACGATCGACTTCGTCACCTACATCGACGACGGCCAGGGCTTCGCGGTCAAGAAGGACAACACCTCCGTCCAGCCGATCACCGACCTGCTCCAGCTCTGCGGGCTGACCATCGGCACCGGCGCCGGCACCACCTTCGAGACCACGCTCAACGCGAAGAAGAACGTCTGCACCGACGCCGGGAAGAAGCCCTACGAGGTCAAGGCGTTCAGCGACAGCGGCGCCACGCTGACCAGCCTCCAGCAGGGCCGGGTGGACGTCGTGATGTCCACCATCAACGGCCTGCGCTACCAGGCGGCCCAGGAGGCCTCCGGCACCCGGTTCCTCGGCGAGTTCCACCGCCTCGACGTCGGCTTCGCGTTCAAGAAGGGCTCCCCGCTCGCCCCTGCCTTCCAGGCCGCCGTCAACGAGCTGATCAAGGACGGCACGTACGAGCGGATCCTCAAGAAGTGGGGGGTGACGGACTCGGCCGTCAAGGAGTCGCAGATCAGCCCGCCCGAGCACAAGTGACCCCCTGTCCAGGGCCCCTTGGGAGGAGTCCCCCATGAGCACCGCCACCACCACCGAACCCCTCGCGAAACCCGGCGGCAGACCCGGAGCCGCCGACACCGCCGGCGCGGCCGCCCCGCTCGACCTCGGCGAGCTGGCCGGGCTGCGCACCATCCGCACCCGGCACCCCTGGCGCTGGGCGGCCGGCCTCGCCACCGTCGTCGTACTGGCCCAGTTCGCCCACGGCCTGGCCACCAACCCCGGCTGGGACTGGGCGACCTTCCGGGTGTTCTTCTCCGCCGACACCATCCTGCGGGCGGTCGGCCGGACCGTCGAACTCACCGCCTACGGCACCGTGCTGGGCTTTCTGCTCGGCGCCGTGGTGGCCGCGATGCGGTTGTCCCGCAGCCTCATCCTGCAGACCGTCGCCTGGGGCTACGTCTGGGTGTTCCGCTCGATCCCGCTGATCGTCCAGCTGGTCTTCTGGTTCAACCTCTCCTACCTCTACAAGCGGTTCGGCTTCGGCATCCCGTTCGGCCCGACCTTCGGCGAGTTCGAGACGGTCGGCGTGCTGGGCGCGCTCGGCGCGGCGGTGCTCGGCCTCGGGCTGCACCAGGCCGCGTTCGCCGCCGAGATCATCCGCGGCGGGGTGATCGCCGTGGACCCCGGCCAGCGCGAGGCCGCCGCCGCCCTCGGCGTGCCGCGCTGGCGCCAGGCCTGGCGGATCGTCCTGCCGCAGGCCATGCGGGGCATCCTGCCGTCCGCCGCCAACGAGGTGATCTCGCTGTTCAAGGGCACCTCGGTGGTCTACGTGATGGCCATCGGCGAGCTCTTCTACCAGGTGCAGGTGGTGTACGGCCGCACCGGCCGGGTGGTGCCGATGCTGATGGTCGCCACCGTCTGGTACGTGCTGCTCACCACCGTGCTGTCGATCGGCCAGTACTACGTCGAGCGCTACTTCGCCCGCGGCGCCGACCGCACCCCGCCGCCCACCCCGCTCCAGCGCGCCCGGGCGCTCGCCCGGGGCCTGCGCGCCCGCACCGCCACCGCCGTCGCCACCGGAGGACGCTCGTGACCACCCTCGCCGAGGAACCCGCGGCCAAGGAACCCGCCGCCGAGGAAGCCGCCGCCCCGCGGCCCGCCGCCGGGGAGCCGCCGGCGCCGCCGATGGTGCAGGTGCGCGGCCTGTGGAAGAGCTTCGGCCCGAACGCGGTGCTGCGCGGCGTCGACCTCGACGTGCCGGCCGGCTCGGTGACGGTGGTGCTCGGCCCCTCCGGATCCGGGAAGTCCACCCTGCTGCGCTCGATCAACCACCTGGAGAAGGTGGACCGGGGCTTCGTCGCGATCGACGGCGAGCTGATCGGCTACCGCCGCTCCGGGGACCGGCTGCACGAGCTCAAGGAGCGCGAGGTCCTGCGGCAGCGGACCCACATCGGCTTCGTCTTCCAGAACTTCAACCTCTTCCCGCACCTGACCGTGCTGGAGAACCTCACCGAGGCGCCGGTCAGCGCGCTGGGCCGGCCGAAGGCCGAGGCCCGCGCCCGCGCGCTGGAGCTGCTCGAACGGGTCGGCCTGGCCGAGAAGGCCTCCGCCTACCCCCGCCAGCTCTCCGGCGGCCAGCAGCAGCGGGTGGCGATCGCCCGGGCGCTGGCGCTGGACCCGAAGGTGCTGCTGTTCGACGAGCCGACCTCGGCGCTCGACCCGGAGCTGGTCGGCGAGGTGCTGGACGTCATCAAGGACCTCGCGCAGGCCGGCACCACGATGATCGTGGTCACCCATGAGATCGGCTTCGCCCGCGAGGTCGCCGACACCGTGGTCTTCATGGACGGCGGTGTGGTGGTCGAGCAGGGCCCGCCGCGCGAGGTCCTCGACGAGCCGCGGCACGAGCGGACCAGGGCCTTCCTGGCCAAGGTCCTCTGACCCCCGCCGAGGATCCACCGAAGACGACCCACCGACGACTCACCGACGACTCATCGCCGACTCATCGCCGACGACCCACCGACGACCCACCGAACCCCTCTCACCGGCAGGAGCCCCGCCATGTCCCTACCCCGTCGCGCCCTCGTGACCGCCGCCGCCGCGCTCGCCGCCGCCCTCACCCTGGCCGCCTGCGGCAGCTCCTCGGACGCCGCGGCGGAACTCGCCCCCGCGAAGGGGAGCACCGCGCCCAACGGCGCCACGGTGAACCTGACGCCCCAGCAGAACCGGGTGACCACGCCCAAGGTGGACGCCCTCGCGGCCCTGGTGCCGGAGGAGATCAGAAAGCGCGGCAAACTCACCGTGGTCGACTCGCTCGGCACCACGCCGCCGCTGGACTTCTACGCCAACGACGACAAGACGATCATCGGCGTGGAGCCGGACATCGCCTCGCTGATCGGCAACGTGCTCGGCCTCGACGTCGAGTTCAACCCGGTCTCCTGGGAGAACATCTTCGTCGGCCTGGACAGCGGCAAGTACGACGTCGGCATCTCCAACATCACCGTCACCGAGGCCCGCAAGGAGAAGTACGACTTCGCCACCTACCGCCTCGACATCCTCGGCTTCGAGGCCAAGAAGGGCAGCGGCTGGAAGATCACCGGACCCAAGGACATCGCGGGCAGGACCGTCGCGGTCTCCTCCGGCACCAACCAGGAGAAGCTGCTCATCGCCTGGAACGAGGAGAACGTGAAGAACGGCCTGAAGGCCGCCGACATCAAGTACTTCCAGGCCTCCTCCGACTACTACCTGGCGCTCTCCTCCGGCCGGATCGACGCCTACGTCGGCCCCAACCCGGTGACCGCCTTCCACGCCGTGCAGACCGGCGAGACCGAGGTGATCGGCACCTACTCGGGCGCCGGCGCCGAGGTGCTCGGCAAGATCGGCGCCACCACCAGGAAGGGCAACGGCCTGGTGGCGGCGCTGAACGGGGCGATCAACGAGGTGATCAAGAACGGTACGTACGGCCAGGTGCTCAAGCGCTGGGGCCTGGACGCCGAGGCCGTGCAGACCTCCGAGATCAACCCGGTCGGTCTGCCGAAGACGTGACGGCCGCCCGGCGCCCCGGGTAGTTCACCCGAACACCGTTGCCCGCCGCTACCCTGACCCGGTCAGGATGAACGGCGGGTTGTTCCGGCGGACTTGTGGGGGAAGGCATGAAGGCGGGCGATGTCGTGGGCGGCCGCTACCGGCTGGACCGGGAGCTCGGTCAGGGCGGGTTCGGCGTGGTCTGGGCCGCCCACGACGAGACCATCGGGCGGGCGGTCGCGCTCAAGGTGCTCTCCGAGGAGAAGGCCGGCGACGAGGACGCGGTCGCCCGGTTCATCCGGGAGGCCAGGACGGTCGGCGGCCTGTCCCATCCGCACATCGTCACCCTGTACGACTACGGGCGGGTGCAGGACGGCGCGCGCTGGACCCACTACCTGGTGATGGAGCTGGTCCGGGGCTGGCCGCTCTCCGCGCTGCTGGCCGACGGGGCCCGGCCGGACCTCGCCGTCGCCCTGCGCTGGGCGCGGCAGGTCTGCAAGGCGCTGGACACCGCGCACCGCAGCGGCGTGGTGCACCGGGACATCAAACCCGAGAACATCATGATCACCGAGACCGGCGAGGCCAAGGTGCTGGACTTCGGCATCGCCCGGCTGCTCACCCAGCAGGGCGGTGCGATGACCTCCACCGGCATCGTGATCGGCACCCCGGCCTACCTGGCCCCCGAGTGCTGGTCCGGTGAGCACATCGACGGCCGGGCCGACCTGTACGCGCTCGGCGTGGTGCTCTACCAGCTGTGCACCGGGCGCCGCCCGTTCAGCGCCAGCACGCCGGTCAGCATGATGTACAAGCACGTCCACGAGCAGCCCCCGGCCCCCGGCACGCGCGATCCGGCGCTGGACCGGCTGGTCCTCCAGCTGCTCGCCAAGAACCCGGAGGACCGGCCCGCCGACGCGGCCGAGGTCCGCCGCCGGCTGCGCGACGTCAAGCCCGACACCGACCCGGACGCGCTGCGCCGCAAGGCGGACGACGCCTGGCGGCGCGGCGCGGCCGGCTCGCCCGAGCGGGCCGTGGAGCAACTGGTCGCGCTGATACCGCAGTTCTCCCGGGCCTTCGGGTCCGCCGACCCGCGGACCCTGCGGACCTGCCACGACCTGGCGCTCTGGCTGGCCCGCTCGGGCCGGCCGCGGGCGGCCGTCGCGCTGCTGCGCGAACTGCTGCCGGTGCTGGCCGGCCACCCGCGGGCCCGCGAGGACGTCGGGCGCGACCTGGAGCGCTGGGAGCGGGAGAGCGCCGCCGCCGCGTCCGAGCAGGACCGGCCGCTAGTGCTCGCCGAGCTGCTCGACGGCCCGGCGCAGAACGGCTGAACCGCCCTCGGCGATCGGCTCGCCGTGCCCGAAGAGCACCGTCGAACTCTCCAGCGCGGCGAGCCGGCGGAAGGACTCCAGGGCCAGCGCGGGATCGGTGTTGAAGACGCCGGGCATGGTCCGGTTCCCCATGTTGGCCGCGAGGTCGCCGGTGAACAGGACGCCCGCCTCGGGCAGGTGGAGGGCGATCGATCCGTCGGTGTGGCCGGGCACGTGCACCACCACGGCGCCGCCGCCGAAGTCGAGCACCTCGCCGTCCGTCACCTCGCGGTCCACCCGGCACGGCGGGGCGGACGGCAGCCTCGGCAGGGAGTCCCACAGCTCCTGCTCGAAGGGGCTCAGCACGAACGGCTTCGGCTCCTGCTCGCCGCGGACCACCGGCGCCTCCAGCCGGTGGGCGGTCACCTCGGCGCCCAGTCGCCGGGCGAGTTCGGCGGCCGAGCCGGCGTGGTCCTCGTGGTAGTGGGTGAGCACGATGGCGCGCAGCTCGGCGGGGTCGGCGCCGACCGCGCGGATCGCCTCCTCGATCGCGTCGGCCTGCCCGACGACGCCGGTGTCGACGAGGGTGAGCGCGCCGTCCTCGTCGCGCCAGAGGTAGACGGCGTTGAAGTCCAGGGTGATGACGGTCAGTTCGGGGCGTATCCGGGTGATCTCCATGAGCGGATCCTGTACCGCGCGCCCCCTGTCCACGCCCCTGTTCGCCGGAGGCGTGACGGCCGCGGCCCGCGGCCGGCCGCGCGGGAGCCCCGGACGCCCTGGTCCCCGGCCGTGGGCCGTTGATATACCTCGCAGGACTCGCAGGACTCGCGGGCAGCAGCCGGGCGCGGCCCCTCACCGCCCCGGCGATCGACGAATCAGGAGGTGGGGATCGGATGAAGTTCCTCCGTGTCGGCCCGCCGGGTGCCGAGCGCCCGGTCGTGCTGGCCCAGGACGGCACCGCGTACGACCTCTCCGGGGTGACGGCGGACATCGACGGCGGCTTCCTCGCCGGGCTGGACGCCGCGGCCTCGGCCGAGCTGGCGGCCCGGGTGGCGGCCGGGCGGCTGCCGGTGGCCGGGATCGCCGGGCAGCGGGTCGGCGCGCCGGTGGCCAGGCCCGGCAAGGTGGTCGGCATCGGCCTCAACTACCGAGACCACGCGGCCGAGGCGGGCGCGGCGATCCCGGACGAGCCGGTGATCTTCCTCAAGCCGAGCTCGACGGTGGTCGGCCCGTACGACGAGGTGCTGGTGCCGCGCGACGGCGAGAAGACCGACTACGAGGCCGAGCTGGCCGTGGTGATCGGCCGCACCGCCCGCTACCTGGACGACCACGCGGCGGCGGCCGGGGTGATCGCCGGCTACACCATCGCCAACGACGTCACCGAGCGCGCCTTCCAGTTCGAGCGCGGCGGCCAGTGGGACAAGGGCAAGTCGGCGGAGACCTTCACCCCGCTCGGGCCCTGGCTGGTCACCGCCGACGAGGTGGCGGACCCGCAGCGGCTGCCGCTGCGGCTGTGGGTGAACGGGGAACTGCGCCAGGACGGCTCCACCGAGCGGATGGTCTTCCCGGTGCTGGAGCTGGTCCGCTACGCGAGCCGGTTCATGGTGCTGGAGCCGGGCGACGTGGTCATCACCGGCACCCCGGCCGGCGTCACCCTCGGCCGCCCGGGCACGCCGTACCTGGCGCCCGGCGACGTCGTCGAGATCGAGATCGACGGCCTCGGCCGGCAGCGGCAGGTCCTCGGCAAAGCCTAGCCAGGGTCCGTTCCGGACCGGCGGGCCCGACCACCGGGCCCGCCGCTCCGGGTCAGCCGTCCGCCGGCCCCAGCGCCGCCCGCAGCCGGGCGGGGCGCGGCGAGTCCGGGCCCTCCAGCGCCAGCAGCGCGGCCAGCACCTCGGCGGTCTGCGGGTCGTGCAGCGCCGTCGCCGCCGCCATCGCCACGAACTGGTCCACCAGCCACTCGCGCAGCTCGTCCACCGGCAGCGCCCGGCCCTCGTCGAGCCAGCTCAGCGAGGCCCCCTCGACCACCGCGATCCACGAGCGCACCAGCAGCGTCAGCCGCGGCCCGGCCTGCCGCACCCCGAGGTGGCGCAGCGTCCGCCGCAGCGCCGCCCGCCGGACGTCGTCCACGATCGCCGTGGTGCGGGCCGTCTCCACCACCGAGCCGCCGCGCAGCAGCGCCGAGTAGCCGGCGTCGTGCTCGGCGACGAAGGAGAAGTACCGCTCCAGCACGGCGGACAGCTGCTGGGTCGGCGTCCCGGCGGGCGGCACCGTGAAGCGCGCGGTGAGCTCTTCGGCCGCGCTGCGCAGCGCGGCCTCGTACAGTTGCTGCTTGCCCCCCGCGAAGTAGCGGTAGACCAGCGGCCGGGACGCCCCGGCGGCCTCGGCGACGTCGTCCAGCCCGACCTCGTCGGGCGGTCGGTGGGCGAACAGCTCCAGCGCCACCGCGATCAGCTGATCGCGCCGCTGCTGCACCGGCAGCCGCCGGTACCCGGCGCGCCGCGGCCGGGCGGCCGGTTCGTGGTCGGCCGGTTCGGGGCCGGGCGGTACGGACGCTGCGCTGGCTTCCATGGCGGTCAGCGTAACGGCCCCGGGCCGGATGGGAGCCGGAACTGCACCGATCTTCCGAACGGGCGTTTGCGCCCGTCCGGACGGCCTCCCGGAGCCCCGCCGGGAGGCGTCCCGCCGGGCCCCGCCCGAGGATGGGACGCAGCACGCCGCCGTACCGAGGAGGACCCGCCGGATGGCGCAGACGCTGGAACGGCCGCCCCGGGCGGGCCGGCTGCGCGGGGCGCCGCGCGCGCTCCTGGCGTGGGTCCGCTCGGCGCCCGGGACGTACCTGTGGCTGCTCGTCCTGGCGGTCACCAGCTTCGTCGTGGCCCGCACGGACCCGCGCACCCTGGACTGGTTCCTGGCCGCCCGCTCGACCAACCTGGAGCAGCTGAGCTCGCGCCCGGTGCACGCCCTGGTGGGCAGCGCGCTGTGGACCGAGACCTCCGGCTGGCCCGTCTACGCCGTCCTGTTCACCGTGTTCCACGCCAACGCCGAGCGCTGGCTGGGCACCGCGCGCTGGTTCACGGTGGCCGCGACGGCGCACGTGCTGGCGACGCTGGTGAGCGAGGGCGTGGTGGCCTGGGGGATCGTCCGGGGCACCGCGCAGCGGAGCATGGCCGACACGGTGGACGTCGGCGTCTCCTACGCGCTGGCCGGGGTGGTGGCGGTGCTCGCCCACCGCTTCGCCGGCGGCTGGCGGTGGCTGTACGGCGGCGGGGTGGTGGTCTGCTACCTGGTGCCGCTCGTGGTCTCGCACACCTTCACGGACCTCGGGCACTTCACCGCCGCGCTGATCGGACTCTGCTTCTTCCCCTTCGCGCACGGACGGCCCCACTGGGACCCGGGCCGGGCGCTGCGCCGCCGCCGGTCCCGCCGCTGAGGTGGCCGACACCCGCCGGCGGGCCAGGAATTGGCCGGTCCATGCCACCTGTAGGGGGCTTGCAAACGGCGCGGGCCACGCAATGATGTCCGGATGGTTGAACTGATCAGCTCCGACGGCACCACACCCCGCAGTGTCGCCGACGCCTATGTGCGGGACCTTGCCGAGCTCGACCCGCTGACCGCGGTGTACCTGGGCCTGAACCCTGAGGACGACCGCCTCCCCGACCTCTCCCCGGCCGGCGCCGAGGCGATCGCCGCACTCGGCCGCTCCACCCTGGAGCGGCTCGACGGGGCCGAGGCGGCGCTCGACGCGGCCGAGGCGGCCGGCGCCCCCCGGGACGAGGCCGAACGGCGCTGCGCCCGCCTGCTGCGCGAGCGGCTCACCGCCGAACTCGCCGTCCACGACGCGGGGGAGCGCTACCGGGCCGTCCACAACCTGGGCTCCCCGGTGCACAACGTCCGCGATGTCTTCACCCTGATGCCCACCGACACCGAGGAGCAGTGGCGGATCCTCGGCCGCCGCCTGGCCCGGGTGCCCGAGGCGCTCACCGGGTACCGCGCCACCCTTGCCGAGGGCATCGAGCGCGGCCTGCTCTCCGGCCCCCGCCAGGTGACCACGGTGACCGGGCAGCTCGGCGAGTGGCTGGCGGGGGAGACCCCGGGCGGCTGGTTCGGCGAGCTGGTCCGGGAGGCTCCCGGGACGCTGCGCGAGGAGCTGGCCGGGCACGCCGTGGCCGCCGCCGAGGCGCTCGCCGCCCTGCGCGACTGGCTGCGCGACGTCTACGGGCCGGCCGCCGCGGACGCCCCCGACACCGTCGGCCGCGAGCGCTACGGCCGCTGGGTGCGCTACTGGACCGGCGCCGACCTCGACCTCGACGAGGCGTACGCCTGGGCCTGGCAGGAGTTCCACGGCCTGCTCGCCCAGATGCGCGCCGAGGCGGAGAAGGTGCGGCCCGGTGCCGGGCCGATGGAGGCGATGAAGTGGCTGGAGAGCGACGGTCCCGCGCGGACCGGCGCCGAGGCCGCCCGGGAGTTCCTCCAGGGCCTGATGGACGGCGCGATCGCCGACCTCCAGGGCACCCACTTCGACCTGGCCGAGCCGATCACCCGGGTCGAGTCGCGGATCGCCCCGGCCGGCAGCGCCGCCGCGCCGTACTACACCGCCCCGTCGCTGGACTTCAGCCGTCCCGGCCGGACCTGGCTGCCCCTGCTGGGCCGTGAGCGGTTCCCCGAGTGGGACCTCGTCTCGACCTGGTACCACGAGGGCGTCCCCGGCCACCACCTGCAGCTCGCGCAGTGGAACTACGTCGCCGACCGGCTCTCCACCTACCAGGTCAGCCTCGGCGGCGTGAGCGCCAACGCGGAGGGCTGGGCGCTGTACGCCGAGCGCCTGATGGACGAGCTCGGCTACCTCACCGACCCCGGCCACCGGCTCGGTTACCTCAACGCCCAGATGATGCGGGCGCTGCGGGTGATCGTCGACATCGGCATGCACGTCGGCCTGGAGTTCCCGGCGGACTCGCCGTACCGCCCGGGGGAGCCGGTCTCGCCGGAGGCCGCCCGCGAGTTCTTCGGCCTGTACTGCGGGCTGTCCGCCGACTTCCTGGACAGCGAGCTGGTCCGCTACCTGGGTCTACCCGGGCAGGCGATCGGCTACAAGCTGGGCGAGCGGGCCTGGCTGCGCGGCCGGGCCGCGGCCCGGGCGGCGCACGAGGCGCGCGGCGAGGTGTTCGACCTCAAGGCCTGGCACATGGCGGCGCTGTCGCAGGGCTCGCTGGGCCTGGACGACCTGGTCGCGGAGCTGTCGGCGCTGTAGCGCACCGGCCGCCGAACGGTGGCCGCGGGACGGCGGCGAGGCCCCCGGGACGATCCCGGGGGCCTCGTGCCGTGGTCCCACGGCCCCTGGTTCTTTGGTCCTGGTTCGATCGATTTATCCATATTTTTCCTTGCCATTCGCCGCCCCGCGCGTTTGGCTGGAAGGCGACTGCGTGACCTCTCCGCACCCCACCGGAAAGGCTCCCCCAGTGTCTTCCCAAGCCCAAGCCGCCACCGGCCAAGGAACGGCGGATCCCCGCCGCTGGTGGGCCCTGGCGGTCATCGCCATCGCCCAGCTGATGATCGTCCTCGACATCACCATCGTGAACATCGCCCTTCCGTCCGCCCAGCGGGACCTGGGCATCTCGGACGCCGACCGGCAGTGGGTGATCACCGCCTACACGCTGGCCTTCGGCGGGCTGCTGCTCCTCGGCGGCCGGCTCGGCGACCTCTTCGGCCGCAAACGCGTCTTCGTCATCGGACTGCTCGGCTTCGCCCTCGCCTCGGCGATCGGCGGCGGCGCCAACGGTCCCACCATGCTCTTCGCGGCCCGCGCCCTGCAGGGCGCCTTCGGCGCGCTGCTCGCCCCCTCCGCGCTGGGCCTGCTCTCCACGACCTTCTCCGATCCCAAGGAGCGGAGCACCGCCTTCGGCATCTTCGGCGCGATCGCCGGCGGCGGCGCCGCGATCGGCCTGCTGCTCGGCGGTGTGCTGACCGAGTACCTCAACTGGCGCTGGTGCCTGTTCGTCAACACCCCGATCGCGGTGGCGGCGGCCTTCGCGGCGTTCTCGGTGCTCACCCGCGACCACATCGGCAAGGGCACCCGGACCAGGCTCGACCTGCCCGGCGCGCTGCTCGGCTGCGGCGGCCTGCTCGCGATCGTGTTCGGTACGTCCGAGGCGGTCACCCGGGGCTGGGGCGACGCGCTGGTGCTGGGCTCGCTGGTGCTCGGCGTGCTGCTGCTGGCGGTGTTCGTGCTGGTCGAGAAGCGGACGCCGCACGCGCTGCTGCCGACGCACATCGTCGCCGACCGGAACCGGGGCGGCGGCGCCCTCTCGGTCGGCCTGGCGATGATCGGCATGTTCGGCCTGTTCCTGTTCCTGACCTACTACCTGCAGGTGATCAAGAACTTCTCGCCGATCATGTCCGGCGTCTCCTTCCTGCCGATGACCGCCGCCATCGTCATCAGCTCGACCGGCTTCGCGGCCCGGCTGATGACCAGGGTGCCGTCCCGGAACCTCATCGGACCGGGACTGCTGCTGGCCGCCGCCGGCATGGCCTGGCTGACCCAGATGCACGTGGACAGCCCCTGGGCCGGCATGGTGCTGCCCGCCGAACTGCTGCTCGGCTTCGGCATGGGCCTGATCTTCATGCCGTCGATGAGCCTCGCCACCCTCGGCGTCGCGCCGAACGAGGCGGGCGCGGCCTCGGCCACCATCAACTCGGCCCAGCAGGTCGGCGGCTCCTTCGGCACGGCGCTGCTGAACACCATCGCGGCCAGCGCCACCGCGACCTGGCTGGCCGCCCGGGCCGCCGGCGCCGCGAACCCGGCCGTCCAGGCCGAGGGCGCGGTGCACGGCTACGTGGTGGCCACCTGGGTGGCCATGGGCATCCTGCTGCTGGCCGCGCTGATCGCCTTCGTGATGATCGACCACCGGCCCGAGCCGGGGGAGGCCACCGGGACCGCCGGCGCCCGGGCGCAGACCCGGGCGCAGAGTCCGGCGAACCAGCGGCAGCGGGCTCGGTGACGTTTGCAGAAAACCCTTGCAGCCCCGCGGCGGCGCCTGCTTGACTCCTGGTCACCGACCGGGAACAAGGAGGCGCCGCCGTGACCGAGGACGAGTTCGACCTGCTGGTGGTGGGCGGGGCCGGCGTCGACACCGTCGTCCGGGTCGACCGGCTGGAGGTGCCCGCCGGGGATTCCCACCACGTGCCGCCGATCCACGACTACGTCGCCCACACCGGCAACGGCGTCGCCCTCGGCGCCCACCGGCTCGGCCTGCGCACCGCGTTCATCGACTACCTCGGCGACGATCCGCAGGCCGAGCTGATCACGGCCGCGTACGCCCGCGAGGGCCTGCCCTTCGCCCGGCTGGTCTCGCCGCACGGCACCCCGCGCTCGGTCAACCTGGTCGACGCGGCCGGCCGCCGGTTCTCCTTCCACGACGGCCGCCACCCCGCGTCGCTGCGGCTGCCGCGGTCGTTCTACCTGCCGTACCTGGAGCGCAGCCGGCACGTCCACCTCTCCATCACCGGCCACAACCGCGACCTCTACCCGGACCTGCGCCGGCTCGGCCGCACCAGTTCCACCGACCTGCACGACTGGGACGGCGAGAACCCGCACCACCGGCACTACGCGGTCAACTCCGACCTGGTCTTCCTCTCCACCGCAGGCTGCCCGGACGGCTACGAGCGGGTGATGCGCTCGATCCTCGCCGAGGGCCGGGCCTCGGTCGTGGTCGCCACGGCCGGCGCCGAGGGCTGCCACCTGCTCACCCGGGACGACGCGGCCCTCCGGCACCTCCCGGCCGTCGACCCGGGCGCTCCGGTGGTGGACACCAACGGGGCCGGGGACGCCTTCGTCACCGGCTTCCTGTCCGCCTGGTTCCGGGGCCGCCCGCCGCTCGCCTGCGCCCGGGCCGGCGCGGTGGCCGGCGCCTTCGCCTGCACCGCCGCGGGCACCCACACCGCCTTCATCACCGCCGCCGCGCTGGACGGCGCCCTGGAGGGCACGGCGACCGGCTGAATTCTCATCGCGCTCCCAGCGGCGCATCACCACCCTCCCAGCCCGGGACGCCATAGTCGGTTGCCGTACCGCCGCCGACCAGGGCAGGAGCCGCACCGGGTATGGGCCAGCACCGCCGCCACACCGCTCGACGCCGCTTCCTGGCCCCGACCCTGGTCACCACCCTCTCCGCGCTCACCGTGGCGGCGCTGGTCGTCGGCACCCGCAGCGCGACCCCCCGGGCCACCGCCGTGGCCTCACCGGAGAACACGGTGGCCGCTCCGTTTCCGGCCCCCGCGCCCACCGGGACCGCGACGCCCACCGGGACCGCGACGTCCACCGCGACGGCGACCCCCACGGCCACCGCCACCGCCACCATGACCCCCGCCGCGAGCAACCCGCCGGGCACCACCGCCACCGCCCCGGCCACCCCCGAGGCGGCCACCGTCGGAGCCCTGTTCAGCGGCTCCGTCCGGGCCGGCAACCACTTCTGCACCGCCGGCGTGCTGCACAGCGCCACCGGCAACCTGCTGCTCACCGCCGCCCACTGCCTCGACGACCCGGGCGGCGTCCTCTTCGCCCCCGGCTACCGCGACGGCCGGGCCCCGTACGGCACCTGGCGGGTCACCGCCGTGCACACCACCGAGGGCTGGTCCCGGGACGGCGACCAGGACGAGGACTTCGCCGTCCTGGAGACCGCCCCCGACGCCGCCGGCCGCCGGATCGAGGACGCCGTCGGCGGCACCACCCTGGGCACCGACGAGCCGTTCGGCACCGCCGTCCGTCTCTACGGCTACCCCGCCGACGCCGAGCGGCCCCTGCTCTGCACCAACACCACCGGCCGGCAGAGCACCTTCCAGCGCGTCGTCGACTGCCCCGGCTACCCGGGCGGCACCAGCGGCGGCCCCTGGATCTCCGCCGCCACCGGCCACGTCATCGGCACCATCGGCGGCCACCAGGAGGGCGGCGACACCGACGACACCTCCTACAGCGCCTACTTCGACCACACCGTCGCGGCCCTCTGCGCCGAGGCCGTCGCGGCCGCCTCGTCCTGACGCCCCGCGACGGCCGGGCGGCCCCGCCAACTCCGCCGCCGCGGGCGCCGGTTGGCGCGGGCCGTGGCACGGCCGGAAAACGAATCAGGCCCAGTCCGGTGGCAACTCGCCACTGGCCTGGGCCTCTTCGGCACTTCTCGCGAAGTGCCCCCGGTAGGATTCGAACCTACGCACCCGCCTCCGGAGGGCGGTGCTCTATCCCCTGAGCTACGGGGGCTTGCTCGATGTTGTCGTCGCGTTCGCTTCGACGTGGAGAACACTACCAGGCTCCGGGCGTGCTCCGTGCACGGGTTCGCACGGGGGGCGGCCGGGGCGGCCCGGCGGAAGTGGGCAAAGGCCGGACGGGGCGGCGGGGCCGCCGATACCCTCGGTGAGGTGTCGGGAGTGTCCGGGCGGGTCCTCGTGGTGGACGACAGCGAGGTGATCCGCCAGCTGATCAGGGTCAACCTGGAGCTCGAGGGCTTCGAGGTGGTGACCGCCGCCGACGGTGCCGAGTGCCTGGAGGTGGTCCGCCGGGTGAAGCCCGACGTGGTGACGCTGGACGTGATGATGCCGCGGCTGGACGGCCTGCGGACGGCGGCCCGGCTGCGGGCGGCGCCGGGGACCAGGCTGCTGCCGATCGCGATCGTGAGCGCCTGCACGCCGGCCGACCTCGACCTGGGGGAGTCGGTCGGGGTGGACGGCTACCTGGGCAAGCCCTTCGACCCCGCGGACCTGGTCGCGCTGGTGCGGCGGCTGGTGGACCTCGGCCGCGCGCCGGGGGCCGCGGACGGGTTTCGCCCTCAGCGAACAGACCGGAGCGATCGGGGCTGAGCGGCGCGGCCGGGCGTCTCAACCGGCAAACCGGGTGGCGAGTGCCCTCCCCCTCTCGCCTACGCTTGGCGTCGTGACCCCCGCAGAGCTTTCCCAGGCAGTCCAGGCCGCAGTGAGCGCCGCCGTCGAGGCGGGCGAGCTGGCCGTCGCCGTGCCCGAGCACGTGACGGTCGAGCGGCCCAAGAACAGGGACCACGGCGACTACGCGACGAACGTGGCCCTCCAGCTCGCGAAGCCGGCCGGCAAGCCGCCGCGAGCCGTGGCGGACGTCCTGGCCGCCCGCCTGCGAGGGATCACCGGCGTCACCAAGGTCGACATCGCCGGTCCGGGCTTCCTGAACATCACCCTCGACACCGCCACCCAGGGCGAGCTGGCCCGCACCGTCGTCGAGGCGGGCGCCGCCTACGGCCGCAACGAGGCGCTCAAGGGCCTGAAGATCAACCTGGAGTTCGTCTCCGCCAACCCGACCGGCCCGATCCACATCGGCGGCGTCCGCTGGGCCGCCGTCGGCGACTCGCTGGCCCGGGTGCTGCGCGCCTCCGGCGCCGACGTCACCACCGAGTACTACCTCAACGACGCCGGTGTGCAGATCACCAAGTTCGCCGCCTCGCTGCAGGCCGCCGCGAACGGTCGCGAGGTGCCGGAGGGCGGCTACGTCGGCGAGTACATCGTCGACATCGCCAAGGCGATCACCGAGGCCGTCCCGGGCCTGCTGGAGAAGGACGAGGACGAGCAGCTCCAGGTCTTCCGCACCGAGGGCCTCAAGCTGATGGTCGCCGAGATCAAGCGCTCGATGGACGAGTTCGGCACCCACTTCGACGTCTGGTTCTCGGAGAAGTCGCTGCACGACTCCGGTGCCGTCGGCACGGCCATCGAGCGGCTGCGCGAGCAGGGCCACGTCTTCGAGCAGGACGGCGCCATCTGGCTGCGCACCACCGACTTCGGCGACGACAAGGACCGCGTCCTGGTCAAGGCCGACGGCGACACCACCTACTTCGCCGCTGACGCCGCCTACTACCTGTCCAAGCGGGACCGCGGCGCCGAGGTGTCGGTCTACATGCTGGGCGCGGACCACCACGGCTACGTCAACCGCCTCAAGGCCATCGCCGCCTGCGCGGGCGACGACATGGACCGCAACATCGAGGTCCGGATCGGCCAGTTCGTGAAGATGCTCCGCGACGGCGAGGAGGTCCGCATGTCCAAGCGGGCCGGCAACATCATCACGATCGACGACGTCGTCGAGTGGATCGGCGTGGACGCGGCCCGCTACACCCTGGCGCGCTCCTCCACCGACTCCACCATCACGCTCGACATCAACGTGCTGACCAGCCAGACCAACGAGAACCCGGTCTTCTACGTCCAGTACGCGCACGCCCGGATGTGCTCGGTGCAGCGCAAGGCCGGCGAGCTGGGCATCACCCGCTCCGCCGACTTCAAACCCGAGCTGCTCGCCACCGAGTGGGAGTCCGACCTGCTCGGCCAGCTCGGCGAGTTCCCGCGCGTCCTGGCGACGGCCGGCGAGCTGCGCGAGCCGCACCGGGTCGCGCGCTACCTGGAGGAGCTGGCGGGCACCTACCACCGCTTCTACGACAACTGCCAGATCCTGCCGAAGGGCGACGAGGAGGTCACCGACCTCACGCACGCCCGGCTCTGGCTCGCCGACGCGACACGCACGGTGATCGCCAACGGCCTGACGCTGCTGGGCGTCTCGACGCCCGAGCGGATGTAGGCACCACCCCCATGTGCACAGCGGGGGCGGCGGACGGTCAACGGGGACCGTCGCCGCCCCTCGCCATAGGTCGAGGAAACCAACGACATGTCTCGCTCCGCACACCCCGCAGGCCCCCGGCACGGCGACGTGCTCCCCGAGGGCCACTACCAGGCGCCGCCCAGCGACCTGAACGCGCTCGACCCCAAGGTCTGGTCCCGGACCGTCGCCCGTGACGCCGAGGGCGTGGTGACCGTCGGCGGCGTGGACGTGAAGCGGCTGGCCGCCGAGTTCGGCACCCCGGCGTACGTCATGGACGAGGCCGACTTCCGGGCCCGGGCGCGCGCCTGGCGCGAGGCGTTCGGCACGGACGCCGACGTCTTCTACGCGGGGAAGGCCTTCCTCTCCAAGGCGGTCGTGCGCTGGCTGCACGAGGAGGGCCTCAACCTCGACGTGTGCAGCCCGGGCGAGCTGGCCGTGGCGCTGGCCGCCGGGATGCCGCCGGAGCGGATCGCGCTGCACGGCAACAACAAGTCGGTGGACGAGCTCGAACACGCGGTGAAGACCGGGGTCGGGCACATCGTGGTCGACTCCTACGAGGAGATCGAGCGCCTCGCGGCGATCGCCGGGCACCAGGGCGTGCGCCAGCCGGTGCTGATCCGGATCACCGTCGGCGTCGAGGCGCACACCCACGAGTTCATCGCCACCGCGCACGAGGACCAGAAGTTCGGCCTCTCGCTGACCGGGGGAGCGGCCGCCGAGGCGGTCCGCCGGGTGCTGGCGCACGGCGAGAGCCTGGAACTGCGCGGCATCCACTCGCACATCGGCTCGCAGATCTTCGACACCGCCGGCTTCGAGGTGGCCGCCCGCCGGGTGGTCGGCCTGCTGGCGGCGATCCGCGACGAGCACGGCGTCGAACTGCCCGAGATCGACCTCGGCGGAGGCCTCGGCATCGCCTACACCAGTGAGGACGACCCGCGCGAGCCGGCCGAGATCGCCGCCGCGCTGGCCGAGATCGTGCGCCGCGAGTGCGCCGCCGCGAACCTCACCGCCCCCCGGCTGAGCGTGGAGCCGGGCCGGGCGATCGTCGGCCCGACCGCGTTCACCCTGTACGAGGTGGGCACCGTCAAGCCGCTGGAGGGCCTGCGCACCTACGTCAGCGTGGACGGCGGGATGTCGGACAACATCCGCACCGCGCTGTACGACGCCGAGTACTCGGTGGCCCTGGTGTCGCGCACCAGCGACGCCGAGCCGATGCTGGTACGGGTGGTGGGCAAGCACTGCGAGTCCGGCGACATCGTCGTGCGGGACGCCTTCCTGCCGGCCGACCTCGCGCCCGGCGACCTCGTCGCGGTGCCCGCCACCGGCGCCTACTGCCGCTCCATGGCGAGCAATTACAACCACGCCCTCAAGCCCCCCGTGCTCGCCGTCCAGGACGGCGCGGCCCGGGTGATCGTCCGGCGCGAGACGGAGGAGGATCTCCTGCGTCTCGATATCGGATGACGAAATCCTTGTCTCAGATCATGGAACGACCGTAGATCTGTACGGAAAGTCCCGGAGACTGGTGGGAACCAAAAGTCCGGCGGGCACCCGAAAAGCCCGCCGGATCGACCGAAGCACGATGAATGAGCGGAGTCGGATGATGCGTACGCGGCCGCTGAAGGTGGCGTTGCTGGGCTGTGGTGTGGTGGGCTCCGAGGTGGCGCGCATCATGACGACAGACGCCGCCGACCTCGCCGCGCGCATCGGCGCGCCGGTCGAGCTCGCCGGCATCGCGGTCCGCCGGGCGGGCCGCCCCCGCCCGGGGGTGCCCGAGCACCTGCTCACCACCGATGCCGAGGCCCTGGTCAACCGGGGCGACATCGACGTGGTGATCGAGGTCGTGGGCGGCATCGAGCCGTCCAAACACCTCATCCTGTCCGCGTTCCGGGGCGGTGCCTCGGTGGTCAGCGCCAACAAGGCGCTGCTCGCCAAGGACGGCACCGAGCTGCACGCGGCGGCCGCCGAGGCCGGCGTGGACCTCTACTACGAGGCCGCGGTGGCCGGCGCGATCCCGCTGCTGCGCCCGCTGCGCGAGTCGCTGGCCGGCGACCGGGTCAACCGGGTGCTGGGCATCGTCAACGGCACCACCAACTTCATCCTCGACAAGATGGACAGCACCGGCGCCGGGTACTCGGAGGCGCTGGAGGAGGCCACCGCGCTCGGTTACGCCGAGGCCGACCCGACCGCCGACGTGGAGGGCTTCGACGCCGCCGCCAAGGCCGCGATCCTGGCCGGCATCGCCTTCCACACCAAGGTGACCGCGGAGGACGTCTACCGCGAGGGCATCACCGAGGTGACCGCCGCCGACATCGCCTCCGCCAGGGCGATGGGCTGCGTGGTCAAGCTGCTGGCGATCTGTGAGCGGGCCGCCGACGGCGAGTCGGTCACCGCGCGCGTCCACCCGGCGATGATCCCGCTGTCCCACCCGCTGGCCTCGGTCCGCGAGGCGTACAACGCGGTGTTCGTGGAGGCCGAGGCGGCCGGCCGGCTGATGTTCTACGGCCCGGGTGCGGGCGGCGCGCCGACCGCCTCCGCCGTCCTCGGCGACCTCGTCGCGGTCTGCCGCAACAAGCTCGCCGGTGCCACCGGTCCCGGCGACTCGGTGTACACGCGGCTGCCGGCCAAGCCGATGGACGAGGTCGTCACCCGCTACCACGTCAGCCTGGACGTCGACGACCGCGCGGGCGTGCTCGCCCAGGTCGCCTCCGTCTTCGCCGAGCACGGCGTCTCCATCGACACCGTGCGCCAGCAGGGCCGCGACGGCGACGCCTCGCTCGTCGTGGTCACCCACCGCGCCACCGACGCCGCGCTGTCGGCGACGGTGGACAAGCTCCGCGCACTGGACAGCGTGCGCGACGTGGCCAGCATCATGCGGGTCGAAGGGGAATAGGAACAGATGATGAGCAGCGTTGCCGAGAACGCCGCCCGTGGCACCCACACCCGCCAGTGGCGGGGCCTGATCGAGGAGTACCGGGACCGCCTGCCGGTCAGCGCGGCGACCCCGGTGGTCACCCTGCTGGAGGGCGGCACCCCGCTGGTCCCCGCCCAGGTGCTCTCCGAGCGCACCGGCTGCGAGGTCTACCTCAAGGTCGAGGGCGCCAACCCGACCGGGTCCTTCAAGGACCGCGGCATGACGATGGCCATCTCCAAGGCGAAGGAGGACGGCGCCCAGGCCGTCATCTGCGCCTCCACCGGCAACACCTCGGCCTCCGCCGCCGCGTACGCGGTGCGGGCCCGGATGGTGTCGGCGGTGCTCGTCCCGCAGGGCAAGATCGCCCTGGGCAAGATGGGCCAGGCGCTGGTGCACGGCGCGAAGATCCTCCAGGTGGACGGGAACTTCGACGACTGCCTCACCCTTGCGCGTGAACTGTCCGAGAAGTACCCGGTGGCGCTGGTCAACTCGGTGAACCCGGTCCGGATCGAGGGCCAGAAGACCGCCGCCTTCGAGATCGTCGACATGCTCGGCGACGCGCCGGACATCCACGTGCTGCCGGTCGGCAACGCCGGCAACATCACCGCCTACTGGAAGGGCTACCGCGAGTACTCCCGCCCGTCTCCCGCCGCCACCCTTGACGGAGGCGCTTCGCGCCGCATCCTCCCCGGCCTGGCCACCCGGACCCCGCGGATGTGGGGCTTCCAGGCCTCCGGCTCGGCCCCGATCGTCGACGGCGCCCCGGTGCTCCAGCCGCAGACCATCGCCACCGCGATCCGGATCGGCAACCCGGCCTCCTGGGACCACGCGATCGCCGCGCGGGACGAATCGGGCGGTCTCATCGACAAGGTGACGGACCGTCAGATTCTGTCCGCGTACCGCCTGCTGGCCTCCCAGGAGGGCGTCTTCGTGGAGCCCGCCTCGGCCGCCTCGGTGGCCGGTCTGCTGGCCAAGGCGGAGGCCGGCCTGGTCGACCCGGGCCAGCGGATCGTCTGCACCGTGACCGGCAACGGCCTGAAGGACCCGGACTGGGCGGTGGCCGGCGCGCCGCAGCCGCAGATCGTCCCGGTCGACCCCGAGGCCGCGGCCCGCCGTCTGGGCCTGCTGGACTGATCCTTCCCCCCACCCGTGGGGCGCCCGGGCCGACCCTTTCGGGGGTCGGCCCGGTTTACGTTCTCGACTGACACTTTTGTGTCAATTCAGCGGCGCATTCCGATCCGATTCCCGCATGCATTCCGGCCAGAACCGGCAACACACCAGACCGAAGGCCCACGGGGTGTACCGCTGTGGAACCTCTCTTCGATACTCTGGGTCCGGCCGTGTGGCACATGCCCCGGGTCCGGTCCCCTTGAGGGCCGCACCGACCACTGTGACCGTCCGCCCCGGCCGGGGCCCGCGGCCCTCCCCCCACCCTCGCACCGACGCGCTTCGCGCCGCCCGATTTCCCCAGGAGAGTCCACCGCATGGCCGGTCCTGCGTTCCGTGCCGCCGCCGTCCGGGTCCGGGTTCCCGCGACCAGTGCCAACCTCGGCCCGGGCTTCGACGCCTTCGGACTCGCGCTGGGTCTGTACGACGACGTGGTCGTCCGGGTCGCCGACTCCGGGCTCTCCGTCGACATCGCCGGCGAGGGCGCCGACACGCTCCCGCGTGACGAGCGCCATCTGCTGGTCCGCTCGATGCGGGCCGCCTTCGACCGTCTCGGCGGCCAGCCGCGCGGCCTCGAAGTGGTCTGCGCCAACCGGATACCGCACGGCCGTGGCCTGGGCTCCTCGTCCGCCGCGATCTGCGCCGGAATCGTCGCCGCCCGCGCCGTCACCATCGGCGGCCCGTCCGCCCTGGACGACGAGGGCCTGCTGGCGCTCGCCTCCGAGCTGGAGGGCCATCCGGACAACGTGGCGGCCTGCCTGCGGGGCAACTTCACCGTGGCGTGGACCGAGGAGGACACCGCCCGGGCGATCGCCCTGGAGCCGTCCGCCGAGGTCGTGCCGGTGGTGTTCGTCCCGGCCACCGAGGTGCTCACCGAGACCGCCCGCGGGCTGCTGCCGAGGACCGTCCCGCTGGCCGACGCCGCCGCCAACGCCGGCCGGTCCGCGCTGCTGGTCGAGGCGCTGACCCGGCGGCCGGACCTGCTGCTGGCCGCCACCGAGGACCGGATCCACCAGGACTACCGGGCCTCCGCGATGCCGGACAGCGCCGCGCTGGTGGGCGCGCTGCGGGCCGAGGGCGTGCCCGCGGTGATCTCCGGCGCCGGCCCGACCGTGCTCGCGCTCACCGACGAGGCCGGCGTGCAGAAGGTCCTCGGCTTCGCCGGCGACCACGGCACCGGCGGTCCGGTGTTCGCCGCGCACCGGCTCGAACTCGACCGGACCGGCGCCGCCGTGCTCCCGCTCGACGTCTGAGCACGCCGTCCGGGCCGGACCGTCCGGACACGATTGGCAACCGCAAGGCTGGGGAATGTCTGAGGGGGTCGGTAGTGTTAACCTCATTGCTGCACCAGGTGCCCTCCGGGGCTCGGTGCGCCGCGTCCCGATCCCAGCACTCCGCACCAGCGGAGTCCCGGCGATGTACGGGGCGACGATTCTCCGGGAGCCCACCGCAGCGCGTACGCAGCCTGCCTGCGCGACTTGCGGCCGCATCCCGAAGCCGTGACGGCACCTGACTCCCACCCGCAGCCTCCCACCTCGAGGCCAGGACGGGCGGAGCGCGGGCCACCGTCACGCGACGGGGGCCCGGGATTCGCAGGCAGCGTGGGGGTACTTCCCGGCCGGCGGCCGGGGGGAGGGTCGGTACACGACCGTCCCGCCACGCCACTCAGCACCACCGTGCGTCAAGCACCGCACCTCGCAGCTCTCTCCCGACTGGCACCCAGCGCCATTCGGGGGATCACCGCCTCGGACCGACGCAGTCGAGCGTTGGTCAGGACAGCACAACCGGTCGCCGAGCCAGACAGGCCGACGTCCGCTCCAGGGAAGGACCCTTAGTGAGCGACACCACCGATCTGATGGGCGCGCGCCCGGACGCCGACGCGTCGGACGCAGCCGCCGCCCCCGCGGCCCCGGCGCGGCGCCGTCGTACCGCCGCCGCGGGCCTGGACGGCATGGTCCTGGCCGAGCTGCAGAAGCTCGCCGGGGACCTGGGCATCACCGGCACCGGACGCATGCGCAAGAGCCAGCTGATCGAGACCATCAAGGAGAAGAGCGGCGGCGACCCGCTGCTCGCCGGCTCCACCGCCGCCGCTCCGGCGGCCAAGCGCGCGGCCAAGGCCGAGACCGCCGAGCCGGCCGAGAAGCCGGCCCGCCGGACCACCAAGGCCGCCGCGGCGCGGGCCGCCGAGGCCACCGCCGCCACCGCCGAGGCGCAGGCCCAGATCGAGATCCCGGTCCAGGCCGCGGCCGAGACCGCCGCGCCCGCCCGTACCGAGCGCACCCGCCGCCGGGCCACGTCGGCCGCCGGTGCCCCGACCGCCGAGACCGCCACCGAGGCGCCCGCCGCCGTGGTGACCGAGGCCAAGCCGGCCGAGACCCGCGCCGAGGGCGCCCGCGCCTTCGAGGGCCGCGAGGAGGGCCGCGAGACCCGTCGCGACCGCCGGGAGCGCCGCGACCGCCGCGAGGGCGGCGAGCGCGAGGGCCGCCAGGAGACCGCCGAGGCCCAGGCCGGCGGCCAGGACGGCGAGGGGCGCGAGTCGCGCCGCGACCGCCGCAGCCGGCGCGACCGCGCCGAGCGCCAGCCCCAGCAGCAGAGCGCCCAGACCGAGGGCCAGCAGGGCCGCCAGGGCGGCCAGCAGGCCCAGCCGCAGGCGCAGCAGCAGGGCGGCTTCGAGGACGACGAGTACGGCGACGGCCGGCGCGGCCGCCGGGGCCGCTACCGCGACCGCCGGGGCCGTGGCCGCCGCGAGGGCTTCGAGACCAGTGGCACCGAGCCGCAGATCGGCGAGGACGACGTCCTGATCCCGGTCGCGGGCATCCTGGACATCCTCGACAACTACGCGTTCGTGCGCACCTCCGGCTACCTGCCGGGCCAGAACGACGTCTACGTCTCGCTCGCCCAGGTCCGCAAGAACGGTCTGCGCAAGGGCGACGCCATCACCGGTGCGGTGCGCCAGCCGCGCGAGGGCGAGCGCCGCGAGAAGTTCAACGCCATGGTGCGGCTGGACTCGGTCAACGGCATGGACCCGGAGAGTGGCCGCGGCCGCCCCGAGTTCAACAAGCTGACCCCGCTCTACCCGCAGGAGCGGCTGCGCCTGGAGACCGACCCGGGCGTGCTGACCACCCGGATCATCGACCTGGTGTCGCCGATCGGCAAGGGCCAGCGCGGTCTGATCGTCGCGCCGCCGAAGACCGGCAAGACCATGGTGCTGCAGGCGGTCGCCAACGCGATCACCCACAACAACCCCGAGTGCCACCTGATGGTCGTCCTGGTCGACGAGCGTCCGGAGGAGGTCACCGACATGCAGCGGTCGGTGAAGGGCGAGGTCATCTCCTCGACCTTCGACCGCCCGGCGGAGGACCACACCACCGTCGCCGAGCTGGCCATCGAGCGCGCCAAGCGCCTGGTGGAGCTGGGCCACGACGTGGTGATCCTGCTGGACTCGATCACCCGTCTGGGCCGCGCCTACAACCTGGCGGCGCCGGCCTCCGGCCGCATCCTGTCCGGTGGTGTCGACTCGACCGCGCTGTACCCGCCGAAGAAGTTCTTCGGTGCCGCGCGCAACATCGAGAACGGCGGCTCGCTGACCATCCTGGCCACCGCGCTGGTCGAGACCGGCTCGCGGATGGACGAGGTGATCTTCGAGGAGTTCAAGGGCACCGGCAACATGGAGCTCAAGCTCGACCGGAAGCTCTCGGACAAGCGCATCTTCCCGGCCGTCGACGTGGACGCCTCCAGCACCCGCAAGGAGGAGATCCTGCTCGGCGGCGAGGAGCTCGCCATCGTCTGGAAGCTGCGCCGGGTGCTGCACGCGCTCGACTCGCAGCAGGCGATCGAGCTGCTGCTGGACAAGATGAAGCAGACCAAGAGCAACGCCGAGTTCCTGATGCAGATCGCCAAGACGACCCCCGGGTCGGGCGACTGACGCCGCAGGGCACGTCGGAGCATCCGGGCCCCGGACCGCGCGAGCGGTCCGGGGCCCGCCGGCGTTCCCGGGCCGGTTTGTTCCCGACTCGGGACAGATGGGGGACTTTTTGGCGTCTTGTCCGATTTACTCTGGACCGTATGGCCGAACACAAGAGGGTCCCGAGCCGCCGCCGCAAGCTCCTGCGCGCGGCCGCGTGCGGCGTCGCCGCGCTCGTCGTCCTCGGTGCCGGCGCGGCCGGGTACGCCTACCTCCGGCTGGACGGCAACCTCAGGAGCGTCGACATCGACGCCCAGCTCGGCACCGCGCGCCCGCCGGCCGCCACCGACGGCTCCTTCAACGTGCTGGTGCTCGGCTCCGACTCGCGCTCCGGCGGCAACGCGGACCTCGCCGGGGGCGACACCGGCGGCACCGCCCGCTCGGACACCGCGATGGTGGTGCACGTCAGCCAGGACCACTCCCGCGCCGACGTGGTCTCCATCCCGCGCGACACCCTCGTCCCGCGCCCCGCGTGCACCGACCGGCAGGGCAGGCCGGTGCCCGCCGCCAAGCGCGCGATGTTCAACAGCGCCTACGAGAGCGGCGGCGCGGCCTGCGCGGTCAAGGCCGCCGAACAGCTCAGCGGACTGCGGATGGACCACTACGTCGAGATGGACTTCGCCGGGTTCGCCCGGGTCGTGGACGCGATAGGCGGGGTCACCGTGACGACCACGGTGGCCATCCACGACAAGGACAGCGGCCTGGACCTGCCGGCCGGCGAGCACCACCTGGACGGGCAGCAGGCGCTCGCCTTCGTCCGCACCCGGCACGGCGTCGGCGACGGCAGCGACCTCGGCCGGATCGAACTGCAGAAGCAGATGGTCCGCTCGCTGCTCCAGCAGGCCGGCGGGACCGGACTGCTGGCCAACCCGGTCAGGCTCTGGTCCGTCGGCGACACCCTGACCCGCTCGATCACCACCGACTCCGCGCTCGCCTCGGTCAACGCGCTGGTCGGGCTGGCCCAGGAGCTCAAGGGCATCGGGCCCGACCAGCTGGCCATGGTCACCCTCCCGGTGGTGGCCGCCCCGAGCGATCCGGACCGGGTGGTCCAGCGGCAGCCGCAGGCCGACCAGCTCTGGGCGGCCCTGAAGGCCGACCGGCCGGTGCCGTCGGCGGTGCTCGACACCCAGCCGCAGAACCCCGCCACGGCCGCCCCCACGGCCGCCCCCACGGCCCCGGCGAAGGCGCCCGCCAAGCGCCCGTGAGGGCCCGGAATATCCCGGAACGCCCCCCGGTTTGGGAAGATGCGGCCGGTCCTGGCAGACTGGACCGTCGGTCCCGGTTCACGAGCGGCATTCCAGCCGCCGACCCGGTGCCCTCCCGAACACTAGGAGAACCCCTTGAAGCCCAACGTTCACCCCGAGTACGTGGTCACCCGCGTGACCTGCACCTGCGGCGCCGAGTTCACCACCCGCTCGACCGAGACCAGCGGCGAGATCCGCGCCGAGGTCTGCTCGCAGTGCCACCCGTTCTACACCGGCAAGCAGAAGATCCTCGACACCGGTGGCCGCGTGGCCCGCTTCGAGGCCCGCTTCGGCAAGCAGCACAGCGCGAAGGCCTAGCGCTCCCTCGGCGCCGGTTCCCGGTCGCTCCCGAACTCGTTTCCGGGGGCGCTGGGGACCGGCGCCGTTCGCGTCCCCCCGCACCTCCGCGAACCCACTCCGCACGACGATCCCCGGGAAGAAGGCCACCCCATGTTCGAGGCAGTCGAAGAGCTCCTCGTCGAGCACGCCGACCTCGAGGCGAGGCTGGCCGACCCGTCCGTCCACGCCGACCAGGCCAACGCCCGCAAGCTGGCCAAGCGGTACGCCGAGCTGACCCCGATCACCCGCGTCTACCGGGACTGGAAGCAGGCCGGTGAGGACATCGAGGCCGCCCGCGAACTCGCCGCCGAGGAGCCGGAGTTCCTCTCCGAGGTGAAGGAGGGCGAGGCCCGCCGCGAGGAGCTGACCGAGGAACTGCGGCTGCTGCTCGTCCCGCGCGACCCGAGCGACGACAAGGACGTCATCCTGGAGATCAAGGCGGGCGAGGGCGGCGAGGAGTCCGCGCTGTTCGCCGGCGACCTGCTCCGGATGTACCTGCGCTTCGCCGAGCGGATCGGCTGGAAGACCGAGATCATCGACTCCAACGAGTCCGACCTCGGCGGCTACAAGGACGTCTCGGTGGCCGTGAAGACCAAGGGGAACGCCGAGCCCGGCCAGGGCGTCTGGGCCCGGCTCAAGTACGAGGGCGGCGTGCACCGCGTGCAGCGCGTCCCCGCCACCGAGTCGCAGGGCCGCATCCACACCTCCGCGGCGGGCGTGCTGGTCACCCCCGAGGCCGAGGAGGTCGAGGTCGAGATCCTCGCCAACGACCTGCGGATCGACGTCTACCGCTCCTCCGGCCCGGGCGGCCAGTCGGTCAACACCACCGACTCCGCGGTCCGGATCACCCACCTGCCGACCGGTATCGTGGCGTCCTGCCAGAACGAGAAGAGCCAGCTGCAGAACAAGGAGCAGGCGATGCGCATCCTGCGTTCGCGGCTGCTGGCCGCCGCGCAGGAGGAGGCCGAGCGGGAGGCCTCGGACGCGCGCCGCAGCCAGGTCCGCACGGTGGACCGTTCCGAGCGGATCCGGACGTACAACTACCCGGAGAACCGCATCTCGGACCACCGTACGGGCTTCAAGTCGTACAACCTGGACCAGGTGCTGGACGGCGACCTGAACGCGGTCATCCAGTCCTGCGTCGACGCGGACGCCGCGGCCAAGCTCGCCGCGGCCCAACAGAACTGACCGGCGGCAGCGAGACCGACGTCGAGGCCGGAGAGCGGAAGCAAGAGGTCGTACGGATGAACCTGCTACTCGCGGAGGTGGCCCAGGCCACCCAGCGGTTGGCCGCGGCCGGCGTGCCGTCGCCGCGCTTCGACGCGGAGGAGCTCGCCGCCCACGTCCACAACGTCAAGCGCAGCCAGCTGCACACCGTCCAGGACGGCGACTTCGACGCCCGGTACTGGGAGGCCGTCGCCCGCCGCGAGGCCCGTGAGCCGCTCCAGCACATCACCGGCCGGGCCTTCTTCCGCTACCTCGAACTGGCGGTCGGGCCGGGCGTGTTCGTGCCCCGCCCGGAGACCGAGACGGTCGTCGAGTGGGCCATAGAGGCGGTCCGCGAGATGGACGTCGCCGAGCCGCTGGTCGTCGACCTCTGCTCCGGCTCCGGCGCCATCGCGCTCGCCCTGGCCCAGGAGCTGCCGCGCTCCACCGTGCACGCCTTCGAGCTCGACGAGGGCGCGCTGCCCTACACCCGGCGCAACATCGCGGCCTCGCCCGACCGCGCCCGGGTCACCCTGCACGAGGGCGACGCCACCCGGGCCTTCGAGGACGACCGCGCCTGGGACGGCCGCTTCGACCTGGTCATCTCCAACCCGCCGTACATCCCGCTCACCGAGTGGGAGTACGTCGCGCCGGAGGCCCGCGACCACGACCCGCAGATGTCGCTGTTCTCCGGTGAGGACGGCCTGGACACCATCCGCGGCATCGAGCGGGTCGCCGCCCGCCTGCTGCGCCCGGGCGGCGCCGTGGTGATCGAGCACGCCGACACCCAGGGCGGACAGGTCCCGTGGATCTTCAACGAGGAGGGCGGCTGGACCGACGCCGCCGACCACCGCGACCTCAACAACCGCCCCCGCTTCACCACGGCGCGCAAGGCGTCGCTGTGAACCACGCCATGAGCCCGTCCGGAAGGGAACCGCGCCGATGAGCCGCCGCTACGACTGTGCCGACACCGGGGACCGCGCCACCGGCCTGCGCGAGGCCGCCTCGGCCATCCGCCGCGGCGAACTCGTCGTGCTGCCCACCGACACCCTCTACGGGGTCGGCGCGGACGCCTTCTCGCCGGAGGCCGTGGCCGCGCTGCTCGCCGCCAAGGGCCGCGGCCGCAACATGCCCTCGCCGGTCCTGGTCGGCTCGCCGACCACCCTGCACGGGCTGGTCACCGACTTCTCCGAGCAGGCCTGGGAGCTCGTCGACGCCTTCTGGCCGGGCGGCCTCACCCTGGTCGCCAAGCACCAGCCCTCGCTGCGCTGGGACCTCGGCGACACCCGGGGCACCGTCGCCGTCCGGATGCCGCTGCACCCGGTCGCCATCGAGCTGCTGAACGCCACCGGGCCGATGGCCGTCTCCAGCGCCAACCGGACCGGCGGCCCGTCCCCGGCCACCTGCGACGAGGCCCAGCAGCAGCTCGGCGATGCCATCTCGGTCTACCTGGACGGCGGCACCGCCGACCACGCCCAGGCCTCGTCGATCGTCGACGTCACGGGAAAGGTGCCGGTGCTGCTGCGGGCCGGCGCGATCTCCGCCGAGCAGCTGAGGGAGGTCGTCCCCGACCTGGAGGCCGGCAGTTGACGGCCGCCTCCCTCCATGCCGGGCCCGGCATATCGCCGTACCTGAGCGTGGGCCCGAGGCCCCTGGACCACTTCCGGATCCTCTACGTCTGCACCGGCAACATCTGCCGCTCGCCGATCGCCGAGCGGCTCACCCGGCGTGAGCTGGACACCCGGCTCAACCCCCGGGTGGCCGGGCGGATCCTGGTCGAGTCGGCCGGCACCTGGGGCCACGTGGGCGCGCCGATGGAGGAGCACGCCGCCACGGTGCTGGACGAGTACGGCGCCGACAGCGGCGGCTTCACCGGCCGCGAGCTGCTGGACGAGCACGTGGTCGAGGCCGACCTGGTGCTCACCGCGACCCTGGACCACCGGGCCCAGGTCATCTCGATGGGCCACGAGGCGGGGCTGCGCACCTTCACGCTGAAGGAGTTCACCCGGCTGGTCCGCACGATCGACCCGGGCACCCTGCCGGACCCCCGGCGCGGCGCGGACGTCACCGAGCGCGCCCGCGCGCTGGTCCGCGCCGCCGCCGCGCTGCGGGGCTGGCTGCTGGCCGCCGACCCCGAGGCGGACGAACTGCACGACCCCTACGGCGCGCCGATCGGGATGTTCCGCAACTGCGGCGAGGAGATATTCCACGCCGTCGACCCGGTGGTCACCGCCCTGACCGGAGTGCGCGCCCGGCTCTGAGCCCCGGTGCCGACGGTCGTTGCTCCCACGCCGTTCGTTCCTCACGGCGTCCTCGCGCCTCCCTTTCGGCACCGGCGCGCCCACCCGGGGCTGTGACATCGGCCGGGATGGGCGCTCGGGTCCGGTGCCGACGGTCGTTGCTCCAACGCCGTTCGTTCCTCACGGCGTCCTCGCGCCTCCCTTTCGGCACCGGCGCGCCCACCCGGGGGTAACCCGCCACGCGCCGCCGTGCCGGGGCGCGGGGGCGGTCCTACGCTGGAGAAATCCGACCCGACGCGCCCGGGAGCCCCGCCATGACCGTCACCGATGCCGCGACCGGCCCCGTCGACACCGCCGAGGCGCGTTCCGCGGCCCTGTACCGGGCCGATCCGCAACTGGCCGACCTGCTGGCCGCCGAGGCCGAGCGGCGGGCCGAGACGATCCAGCTGCTGGCGGGGGAGAACCTCACCAGCCCCGCCGTCCTGGCGGCCCTCACCGGCCCGCTGATCGACAAGTACGCCGAGGGCTACCCCGGCCGCCGCCACCACACCGGCTGCGCGCTCGCCGACGCCGCCGAGCTGCTCGCCGTCGACCGGGCCCGCGCGCTCTTCTCCGCCCCGCACGCCAACGTGCAGCCCCGCTCCGGCACCTCCGCGATGCTGGCCGCGTACGCCGCGCTGCTGCGCCCGGGCGACGTGGTGCTCGCGATGTCGCTGGAGCACGGCGGCCACCTCAGCTGCGGCTCGCGGGCCAACTTCTCCGGCCGCTGGTTCGACTTCGTCGGCTACGGGGTGCGCCGCGAGGACGGGCTGATCGACCTCGACCAGGTGCGCGACCTGGCTCTGCGGCACCGTCCGAAGGCGATCGTGGCCGGTTCCATCTCCTACCCCCGGCACCCGGACTGGGCCGCCTTCCGGGAGATCGCCGACGAGACGGACGCCTACCTGGTGGCCGCCGCCGCGCAGACCACCGGCCTGATCGCGGCCGGTGTGGCGCCCTCCCCGGTGCCCTACGCGGACGTCACCGTGGCGGCCACCCACAAGCTGCTCCGCGGCCCGCGCGGGGGCCTGCTGCTGTCCACCGCCGCCCTGGCCGAACGGGTCGACCGGGCGGTCTTCCCGTTCAGCCAGGGCGGCGCCGCGATGAACGAGGTGGCCGGCAAGGCCGTCGCGCTGGCCGAGGCCGCGACCCCCGCCTACCGCGCCTACGCCCACCGCACGGTGGCCGGTGCCCGGGTGCTGGCGGCGGGGCTCGCGCAGGCCGGGGCGAGCCCGCTGACCGGCGGGACCGACACCCACCTGGTGACCGCCGACCTGCGCCCGCTCGGGGTCAGCGGCGCCGAGGCGGAGCGCCGCTGCGCGGCCGCCGGGCTGCTGCTCGGCAAGTGCGCGCTGCCGTACGACGAGGCGCCGCCGTCCGAGGCCTCCGGGATCCGGCTCGGCACCGGCACGGTGACCTCGCAGGGCATGGGCGAGGCGGAGCTGGCGGAGATCGCCGCACTGCTCGGGCGGCTGCTCGCCGGCGGCACGGACGTCCGGGTGGCGCAACGGGTCCGGGAGCTGGCGCGGGCCTTCGCCGGACGCCGTTGAAGGGCTGTTCGAATCTCCTGCCCGGCGGGGCGAACCGCGATGCGCGCCCCGGGCGTCGGAGTCAATAAGGTGTGTGCCGTGGCGACGCACCTCGAACCCCGGACAGGCACGGGAGTACCTTCGGTACCCACCCGTCGGACAGAGCAGCAGGAGGCCAGTGGTGCGTGAGTATCTGCTGGTGCTGTTCTGCACCGCGGCCGTCACCTACCTGCTGACCGGCCCGGTCCGGAAGTTCGCCATCGCGGCCGGGGCGATGCCGCCGGTCCGCGCCCGCGACGTGCACCGCGAGCCCACTCCGCGGCTCGGCGGCATCGCCATGTTCGGCGGACTCTGCGCGGGCATCCTGGTCGCCTCCCAGCTCGACAACCTGAGCAAGGTGTTCTCCCAGGGCACCGACATCCGGGCGCTGCTCTCGGGCGCCGGCATCATGTGGCTGCTCGGCGTGCTGGACGACAAGTGGGGCGTGGACGCCCTGGTGAAGCTGGGCGGCCAGATGATCGCCGCCGGTGTGATGGTCTGGCAGGGCGTCACCGTGATCACCCTGCCGGTGCCGGGCGTCGGGCCGGTCGCGGTCAGCCCCACCCAGGGCATGGTCATCTCGGTGGTCATGGTCGTGGTGATGGTCAACGCGGTGAACTTCATCGACGGCCTCGACGGCCTGGCCGGCGGCATGGTCTGCATCGCCGCGATGGCCTTCTTCCTGTACTCCTACCGGCTCTGGTACGGCTACACGATCACCGACGCCGCCCCCGCCGTGCTGTTCAGCGTGCTGCTGATCGGCATGTGCCTGGGCTTCCTGGCGCACAACATGCACCCGGCCCGGATCTTCATGGGCGACTCCGGGTCGATGATGCTCGGCCTGATGCTGGCCGTCGCCGCGATCTCCATCACCGGCCGGGTCGACCCCGACCTCATCACCAACGAGCTGGGTTCGCAGACCGCCACCGTGCACGCCCTGGTGCCGATCTACATCCCGCTCCTGCTGCCGCTGACGGTCATCGCGCTGCCGCTGGCGGACCTGCTGCTCGCGGTGGTCCGCCGCACCTGGGCGGGCCAGTCCCCGTTCGCCGCCGACAAGCGGCACCTGCACCACCGACTGCTCCAGGTCGGCCACTCGCACAGCCGCGCCGTACTGATCATGTACTTCTGGGCCGCGCTGATCGCCTTCGGGACCGTCGCCTTCTCGGTCACCAACACCGGCCGTACCGTCGTCCTCACGCTGGCCGGGCTCTGCCTGGTCGGCCTGGTGGTGCTGCTCACGCCGCGGTTCCGGCCGCGGGCCCCACGCGCGGTGCAGGCCTTCGTGCCGCCGCGCTACCGCCGCCGTCCGGTGGCCAGGACCGCCCCTGTCGTCACGGAGAGTGATGAGCTCACCGCCGAGTCGGCCGGGCGCGCGGCCTCCGAACCGATGGCCGAACTGTCGGCCGAGGACAAGCGGCTGCTCGGCGGGGTGCCCAAGGGTTCCTCGGCGGCCACCGGGCGCGGCCACGGCAACGATCGCGGCCGGTAGCGGAGGTGATGAACCGTCAAGGGCATTCACCCGTTCGGCGGCACTCCTGGGCTGCCGGTGTGACAGGTACCACACATTCATGGTAAAGCTCTCATCAAATAGTTTGTGATACCGTTCACGAGTACCGAGAACACGCCGAAAGACCTGACAGGTGGATGACTTCCGTCCCTGGTGGGTCTCCCTCGACGGGCTCGCCGTCGAGCGGCCGGCCCGCGGCGGTTCCGGTCCGGTGTCACCCACCGCGTTTCTCTGCCCGTCCCCCCGCCACATCGACATGCCGCCGGAGTTGCCGACATGCCGTCCAACGACGCCCGGATCCTCCGAGGCGCCGCGATCCCCACTGCGGCCGCCGGAGTCATCGCCATCGCGATCTCCTTCGCCGTCGCCGGGGGCAAGGCCGCGCTCGGTGCCCTCTTCGGAACGCTGCTGGTGATGGCGTTCTTCAGCTCCGGCCAGGTCGCGCTCGACCGGCTGACCAGGTCGAACCCGCACATCATGATGGCCGCGGCGCTCCTGGTGTACACGACGCAGATCCTGCTGGTGGGTGTGGTCCTCGCGGTCTTCAAGGACACCGACCTGTTCAACCGGCAGGCCTTCGCCTTCACGCTGCTCGGCTGCGCGCTGATCTGGACCGGGTTCCAGGTGCGCGGCGCGCTCAAGGCCAAGACCTTCTACGTCGACCCCGAAGCCTCTGAAAAGAAGGCCGAGAAGCCGTCCGACAAGGGGCGTCAACAGTGACGACGCCCCACTGTCCCCCCAACGAGGGGGGCGGTGTTTATGCCGCACTGACGGGCTGCTATCGTCCGTCGCAACAACGGAGTACGGGAAGAGGCCTGGTCTGTCCGCACGGCGGACCGATCGCCCCCCGGATCCGCGCAGTCTTCGATGATCCCGCTTCGGTGCAGCGCACTGCCGCGCGGGGTCGGCGAGAAACCCATCAAGTTCCAGTGCCGCCCCGTGGTCGCAGGCCACGCCGACACACCGAGGTTGCCGTAACCATGCGTCACGACGAAGGAGTCCGTGGTGAGTGCTGAACTCACGTCCCTCGCCTCAGGCAGTTGCCACTTCGGGGACGCTGGCTGCGGCTTCCCGGCCCCTGGCCTGAACGAGTTCCAGTTCGAGCCGATTTTCTCCATCGGCAGCTTCGAGTTCAACAAGCCGATGCTGCTGTCGATCATCGTCGCAGCGCTGGTCGTCGTGTTCTTCTGGGCCGCGTTCGCCAAGCCCAGGCTGGTCCCCGGCAAGCTGCAGCTGGTCGGTGAGATCGGCTACGACTTCGTCAAGCGCTCCATCGTGCTGGAGACGATCGGCAAAAAGGGCGAGAAGTACGTCCCGATGCTGGTCTCGATGTTCTTCTTCGTGTGGCTGCTGAACATCATGTCGGTCATTCCGTTCGCCCAGTTCCCGGTGACGGCGGCGATCGCGTTCCCGGCCGGCCTGGCCGCGATCGTGTGGATCACCTACATGACGCTGACCTTCAAGAAGCACGGCTTTGTCGGCGGTCTCAAGAACCTCTGCTGGCCCTCGGGCATCCCCGGCTGGGTCATGTTCATCCTGGTGCCGATCGAGTTCTTCTCGAACATCTTCGTGCGCCCCTTCACGCTCGCGGTCCGAGCCTTCGCGAACATGTTCGCCGGCCACCTGCTGATCGTGATGTTCTCCATCGCTTCCTGGTACCTGCTCAGCCCGACCCTGGGCGCGCTGTACGGCTCGGCCTCGTTCGTCGTCGCCGTCGGTCTGACCGCCTTCGAGCTGCTGGTCCAGTTCCTGCAGGCCTACATCTTCGTGATGCTGGCCAGCAGCTACATCGCCGGTGCCCTGGAAGAGGCGCACTGAGCCAGGGGCCGCCGAGGCCCTCTTGAACCACCCCCGGAACGCCCGGTGGCCAATCACCACCGGTTCACCATCCCCGCAAAGGACACATTGCAATGAGCATGCTCGCTGAGGTCGGCGTCTACGGTTCCGTCGCTTCCATCGGCTACGGCCTCGCCGCCATCGGCCCCGGCATCGGTGTCGGTCTCATCTTCGGTAACGGTGTCCAGGCCATGGCCCGCCAGCCCGAGGCCGCGGGCCTGATCCGCGCCAACATGTTCATCGGCTTCGCGCTGACTGAGGCGCTCGCCCTCATCGGCATCGTCATGCCGTTCGTCTTCGGCCAGGGCCCCAAGTAATCCCGGCGTAGACCCTTCGAGGAAGGTCCAGATATGAGCATCGCGGCTCACCTCGCGGAGGAGGGGGAGATCATGAACCCCCTTCTGCCCGCATGGCCCGAGATCATCATCGGCCTGCTCTGCTTCTTCATCGTCTTCGGGATTCTCGGCAAGAAGCTCCTCCCCAGCATCGAGAAGGTGCTGTCGGAGCGCCGGGACGCGATCGAGGGCGGCATGGAGCGCGCCGAGGCCGCTCAGGCCGAGGCCCAGGCCACGCTTGAGCAGTACCGTGCCGAGCTCGCCGAGGCGCGTCACGAGGCTGCTCGCATCATCGAGCAGGCTCGCGAGCAGGGCGCCGCCCAGCTCGCCGAGATGCGCGAGGAGGGCCAGCGCCAGCGCGAGGCCATCGTCGCCGCCGGCCACGCCCAGATCGAGGCCGACAAGAAGCAGGCCACCGCCGCCCTTCGCCAGGACGTGGGCTCGCTCGCCACCCAGCTGGCGTCCCGCATCGTGGGTGAGTCCCTCGAGGACCAGGCGCGCCAGAGCGGTGTCGTCGACCGCTTCCTGGACGAGCTGGAGGCCAAGGCCGCCGTTGCTCAGGGTGCGGCCAAGTGATCGGCGCCAGCCGCGAGGCGCTCGCCGCCGGGCGGCAGAACCTGGAGAGCCTGACCGACTCCACCTCGGTGGACGCGGCCAAGCTCGCCGAGGAGCTCACCGCCGTCACGGCCCTGCTGGACCGTGAGGTGTCGCTCCGCCGCGTTCTGACCGACCCGTCGCGGTCGGGCCAGGACAAGGCTCAGCTGGTCTCCTCGCTGCTGACCGGCCAGGTCTCCGGCGAGACGGCCGACCTGGTCTCCGGCCTGGTCCGGTCCCGCTGGTCGGGCGCCCGCGACCTGGTCGACGCCACGGAGCAGCTGGCCGCGTACGCCGAGGTCATCGCCGCCGACAAGGCCGGTGCCCTGGACGACGTCGAGGACGAGCTCTTCCGGTTCGGCCGGGTGGTGAGCGGCTCGCACGAGCTGCGCGCCGCGCTGACCGAGCCCAAGGCCGGCGCCGTCGCCAAGGCGGCCCTGATCAAGAAGCTGCTCGGCGGCCGCGCCCACGCGGGCACCGTGCGGCTGGTCACCAACCTGGTCAACAACCCGCGTGGCCGTAGCCTGGAGCAGGGGCTGGAGTCCTACTCCAAGCTCGCCGCCGCCCGGCGCGACCGTGTGGTGGCCCTGGTCACCACCGCGGTTCCGCTGTCGGACAGCCAGAAGGAGCGCCTGTCGGGTGCCCTCGGCCGGCTGTACGGCCGCCAGGTCCACCTGAACATCGACGTCGACCCCGAGGTCGTCGGTGGTGTCCAGGTGCAGATCGGTGACGAGATCATCGACGGCACCGTGTCGAGCCGCCTGGAAGGCGCTCGCCAGTCGCTCGAAGGCTGAGCACCCAAGCAGCACATCCGACCCTCGGTCGGGAACCGGCTCCACCGGAGTCGGGAAATCGTACGGCCGGTTCATACGACCCGGCCGAGAGTCGAGTACTTGCGGCCCTCAATGGCGGGCCGAGGATCGCAAACTAGGAGAGCAGGGAAGCCTGATGGCGGAGCTTACGATCCGTCCGGAGGAGATCCGGGACGCGCTGGCCGACTTTGTCCAGTCGTACCAGCCGGACGCCGCCTCTGTGGAAGAGGTCGGCACGGTCACTGACGCGGCGGACGGTATCGCCCATGTCGAGGGCCTGCCCTCGGTCATGGCGAACGAGCTGCTGAAGTTCGAGGACGGCACGCTCGGCCTCGCGCTGAACCTCGACACCCGCGAGATCGGTGTCGTCGTCCTCGGTGAGTTCGGCGGCATCGAGGAGGGCCAGACGGTGCGCCGCACCGGCGAGGTCCTCTCCGTTCCGGTCGGCGACGGCTACCTCGGCCGCGTCGTGGACCCGCTGGGCAACCCGATCGACGGCCTGGGCGACATCGCCGCGACCGGCCGCCGCGCCCTGGAGCTCCAGGCTCCGGGCGTCATGGCCCGCAAGTCGGTCAAGCAGCCGCTGCAGACCGGCATCAAGGCCATCGACGCGATGACCCCGATCGGCCGCGGCCAGCGCCAGCTGATCATCGGTGACCGCCAGACCGGCAAGACCGCGGTGGCCGTCGACACGATCATCAACCAGCGCGACAACTGGCGCTCGGGCGACCCGGAGAAGCAGGTCCGCTGCATCTACGTCGCCGTGGGCCAGAAGGGCTCCACCATCGCGTCCGTGCGCGGCGCCCTGGAGGAGGCCGGCGCGCTGGAGTACACCACCATCGTGGCCGCTCCCGCCTCCGACCCGGCCGGCTTCAAGTACCTCGCCCCGTACACCGGCTCGGCCATCGGCCAGGAGTGGATGTACGACGGCAAGCACGTCCTGATCATCTTCGACGACCTGTCGAAGCAGGCCGAGGCCTACCGCTCCGTCTCCCTGCTGCTGCGCCGCCCGCCGGGCCGCGAGGCCTACCCGGGTGACGTCTTCTACCTGCACTCCCGCCTGCTGGAGCGCTGCGCCAAGCTGAACGACGCCCTGGGCGGCGGCTCGATGACCGGTCTGCCGATCATCGAGACCAAGGCCAACGACGTCTCGGCGTACATCCCGACCAACGTCATCTCCATCACCGACGGCCAGTGCTTCCTGGAGTCCGACCTGTTCAACGCCGGCATCCGCCCGGCCGTGAACGTCGGTATCTCGGTCTCCCGCGTCGGTGGCTCCGCCCAGATCAAGGCCATGCGCTCGGTCGCCGGCCGTCTGCGTCTGGACCTCGCCCAGTACCGTGAGCTCGAGGCCTTCGCCGCCTTCGGTTCCGACCTGGACGCGGCCTCCAAGGCCCAGCTGGAGCGCGGTGCGCGCATGGTCGAGCTGCTGAAGCAGGGCCAGTACCAGCCGTTCCCGGTCGAGGAGCAGGTCGTCTCCATCTGGGCCGGCACCAACGGCAAGCTGGACGACGTCCCGGTCGCCGAGATCCGCCGCTTCGAGCGCGAGTTCCTGGACTACGTCCGCCTGCAGCACAAGGACCTGCTCGCCGGCATCGTCGAGACCGGCCTGCTGGCCGACGGCACCGTCGACGCGCTGACGAAGGCCATCGAGTCCTTCAAGGCGGGTTACCAGACCGCTGACGGCAAGCTGCTCTCCGAGCAGGCCTGAGTCCGGTAGCGAGGGAAAGGACGTAACGACCCATGGGAGCACAGCTTCGGGTCTACAAGCGCCGGATCCGCTCTGTCACCGCGACGAAGAAGATCACCAAGGCGATGGAGATGATCTCCGCGTCGCGCATCGTCAAGGCGCAGCGCGCGGTGGCCGCCTCCACTCCGTACGCCGATGAGCTCACCCGGGCGGTGACGGCGGTGGCCACCCGGTCCAACGCCAAGCACCCGCTCACCACCGAGAACCCGAGCGCCTCGCGCGCCGCGGTCCTGCTGGTCACGGCGGACCGCGGTCTGGCGGGCGGCTACTCGACCAACGCCATCAAGGCCGCGCTGACGCTCACCGAGCGCCTGCGCACCGAGGGCAAGGACGTGGTGACGTACATCGTCGGCCGCAAGGGCGTCTCGTACTACGGCTTCCGCAACCTCAAGGTCGCGGACTCGTGGACGGGCTTCTCCGACAAGCCGACCTACGGGGACGCGAAGACGGTGGCGGCCGAGCTGATCGAGGCCTTCACGGCGGAGACCGGCGGTGTGGACGAGCTGCACCTGATCTCGACCGAGTTCGTGTCCATGCTGACGCAGAACGCGGTCGAGGCCCGGCTGCTGCCGCTGAAGCTGGACGAGGTCCAGCTCAGCGACCAGACGTCGGCCAAGGCGGAGATCTTCCCGCTGTACGACTTCGAGCCGTCGGCGGAGGGCGTCCTGGACGCGCTCCTGCCGCGCTACGTCGAGAGCCGGATCTACAACGCGCTGCTGCAGTCGGCCGCCTCCGAGCACGCCGCCCGCCGCCGCGCCATGAAGAGCGCGACGGACAACGCCGGCGAGCTCATCAAGTCGCTCACGCGGCTTGCCAACTCGGCCCGTCAGGCCGAGATCACCCAGGAAATCAGCGAGATCGTCGGTGGCGCGAACGCCCTGGCCGACGCTAGCGCGGGGAGCGAATGAGTATGACCACCACTGTTGAGCCGACCACGGCGACGGGCCGCGTCGCGCGGGTCATCGGCCCGGTCGTCGACGTGGAGTTCCCCGTCGACGCGATCCCGGACATGTTCAACGCCCTGCACGTCGAGGTGGACAACCCCGACGGCTCGGGCAAGAAGACCCTGACCCTCGAGGTCGCCCAGCACCTCGGCGACGGCATGGTCCGCGGCATCTCGATGCAGCCGACCGACGGCCTGGTCCGCGGTTCGCAGGTCACCGACACCGGTGCCGCCATCTCGGTGCCGGTCGGCCAGATCACCAAGGGCAAGGTCTTCAACGCCCTCGGCGACGTGCTGAACGTCGACAAGGACGAGTTCGAGTCGCAGGTCCAGGTCCGCTGGCCGATCCACCGCAAGGCCCCGGAGTTCAAGGACCTCGAGTCCAAGACCGAGATGTTCGAGACGGGCATCAAGGTCATCGACCTGCTCACCCCGTACGTCACCGGTGGCAAGATCGGTCTGTTCGGTGGTGCCGGTGTCGGCAAGACCGTTCTGATCCAGGAGATGATCTACCGCGTCGCCGAGAACTTCGGTGGTGTGTCGGTGTTCGCCGGCGTCGGCGAGCGCACCCGTGAGGGCAACGACCTCATCGACGAGATGGTCGACTCGGGCGTTCTGGACAAGACCGCGCTGGTCTTCGGCCAGATGGACGAGCCGCCGGGCACCCGTCTGCGCGTCGCGCTCTCCGCGCTGACCATGGCGGAGTACTTCCGTGACGTCGAGAAGCAGGACGTGCTCCTCTTCATCGACAACATCTTCCGGTTCACCCAGGCCGGTTCCGAGGTGTCGACCCTGCTCGGCCGTATGCCCTCCGCGGTGGGTTACCAGCCGAACCTGGCCGACGAGATGGGCCTCCTGCAGGAGCGCATCACCTCGACCCGCGGTCACTCGATCACCTCGATGCAGGCGATCTACGTCCCCGCGGACGACCTGACCGACCCGGCGCCGGCCACCACCTTCGCCCACCTGGACGCGACCACCGTTCTGTCGCGTCCGATCTCGGAGAAGGGCATCTACCCGGCCGTCGACCCGCTGGACTCCACGTCCCGCATCCTCGACCCGCGGTACATCGCGCAGACCCACTACGACACGGCCATCCGTATCAAGGGGATCCTGCAGAAGTACAAGGACCTCCAGGACATCATCGCGATCCTCGGTATCGACGAGCTGTCCGAGGAGGACAAGGTCACGGTCCACCGTGCCCGCCGCATCGAGCGCTTCCTCTCGCAGAACACCTACGTGGCGAAGCAGTTCACCGGTGTCGAGGGTTCGACCGTGCCGCTGTCGGAGACCATCGAGGCCTTCAACGCGATCGCGGACGGCAAGTACGACTCCGTCCCGGAGCAGGCCTTCTTCATGTGCGGTGGCATCGAGGACCTCGAGAAGAACGCCGCCGAGCTGGCCAAGAAGTAGTCCGGCCGGTAGCAGCCGAGCGTGATCGTGAGGGGTGGGCCCCAACCCTGGGACCCACCCCTCGCGTCGCATCGGCTGTGATTCCGGTCAAATCCGTGCCGCCGGTTTCATGCCGGGGGCGCGGGCCCGTTATTCTTACCGAAACTCCCGAGTAATCGGGCGTTGCATGAGCCTAGGAGCCCACGTTGGCTGAGCTGCACGTCGAGCTGGTCGCAGCCGACCGCAAGGTGTGGTCCGGTGCGGCCACCATCGTCGTCGCCCGTACGGCCTCCGGTGACACCGGCATCATGCCGGGTCACACCCCGGTGCTGAGCGTGCTGGAGACCGGTCCGGTCACCATCCGCACCACGGACGGCAACACCGTGATCGCCGCGGTGCACGGCGGCTTCATCTCCTTCGCCGACAACAAGCTGTCTCTGCTCGCGGAGATCGCCGAGCTGGCGGACGAGATCGACGTCGCGCGCGCCGAGCGCGCACTGGACAAGGCCAAGTCCGACCTGGACGCGCACGCCGAGCGGCGCGCCGAGGTCCGGCTGTTCGCGGCGCGCGGCCACAAGGCCCACGCCTGAGTGTGCCGGACCCCGCCCGAGCGGGGTCGACCGACGGTCCCGGGGACGCGTGAGCGTGACCCCGGGACTGTCGTCTCAGTTGGTAGGTACGCGGTCGCCGGGACGACCGACACGGGGAACGCGGGTAGCGAGGAGGTAGGTGAGCATGGTCCTCGCCCTTGTGGTGTGTGCGGCGGTCGTGGCGCTCGGTGTGATCGGGCTGGTCGCGTTCGCGGTACGCCGCCGTGTGATCCAGCGGGTCGGTGGCACGTTCGACTGCAGCTACCGGCTCAAAATGCCGGCCGACGCCTCGACGCAGCCCGACCTCGACGAGAACGGCCAACCCACCCCGGCCCCGGTCCCGCAGACCGACGGCAAGGGGTGGGTTTTTGGTATCGGCCGGTACAGCGGGGACTCCATCGAGTGGTTCCGGGTGTTCTCGTACGCCCCGCGTCCGCGCAAGGTGCTGCCGCGCCGGGAGATCGAGGTGCTCGGCCGGCGCTACCCGGAGGGGCAGGAGGAGCTGGCCCTGCTCTCCGGTTCGGTGGTGCTGCGCTGCCTGCACAACGGCGCCCCGCTGGAGCTGGCGATGAGCGAGGACGCGCTCACCGGCTTCCTCGCCTGGCTGGAGGCGGCCCCGCCCGGGCAGAGGGTCAACGTCGCCTGACCGGGGCAACGGGGGGCGACCCGCCCGGCTAGGCTGGCCGCATGGTCAATCTGACGCGCATCTACACCCGCACCGGCGACGACGGCACCACCGCGCTGGGCGACATGAGCCGCACGACCAAGACCGACCCGCGGCTGGTCGCGTACGCGGACACCAACGAGGCCAACGCCGCGATCGGCGTGGCGATCGCGGCCGGCGCACTGCCCGAGGACGTCGTCACCGTGCTGACCCGGGTGCAGAACGACCTCTTCGACGTCGGCGCCGACCTGGCCACGCCGGTGGCCGAGAACCCGCCCTCGTCCCATTCCAGGGCGGCCCCGCCGCTGCGGGTCCTGCAGTCCTACGTCGACAGGCTGGAGACGGACTGCGACCACTACCTGGAGACGCTGGAGAAGCTCCGCAGCTTCATCCTCCCCGGCGGCACCCCGGGCGCCGCGTACCTGCACCTGGCCTGCACCGTGGTGCGCCGGGCCGAGCGGGCGACCTGGGCGGCGATCGACACGCACGGGGACACCGTCAACCCGCTGACCGCCAAGTACCTCAACCGGCTGTCCGACCTGCTGTTCATCCTGGCCCGCTCGGCCAACAAGGAGCGCGGCGACGTGCTCTGGGTGCCGGGGGAGAACCGCTGAGCCCTGGCATTCCAGCGGCTCGGCGGCTCGGCGGTCCGGCCGCTCAGCGGTCCGACCGCTCGGGGATCTTCCAGCCGGTGATCCGGCCGTCCTCGACGATCGCGCCGGCCGGGGGCTGCTTGGGCCAGAGCGTGTAGCTGACGGCGATCGCCGTGTTCACCACCGCGGCGATGCCCAGCTTCCAGTACCACTGGTCGAACACCTCGCTCCCGGGGGCGTCCGTGAGCAGCTTCAGCGCGGTGATCAGGGTGATCGTGATCGCCGCAGAGACCAGGGTGCGCAGGCAGATCTGCCATTCGTAGCGGCTCCGCCCGGCGCCGTACTTGGGCGCCGGCAGCGGCTTCGGCCCGCCGGCGAAGCGGTGCAGGAAGCGGGCGTCGGCCCAGCGGACCACGGACGGGCCGTAGCCGATCGAGAAGCCCAGGTAGCTCGCGGCGAGCGCGTGCGTCCAGGAGGCGGTGGCGCCGCCGCGCAGGTCGAACAGGGTGAGGAGGAAGAGCACGAGGTCGATCACGGGCAGCCCGACCAGCAGGACGGTGCTGACCGCGCGCCACCGCAGCAGGTAGCGGGTGGCCAGGCCCAGGGCGAGGACCACCCAGAAGGCGACCTCGGCGGAGAGGATGAGTGTGACGATCATGGTCTGCTCCGGCGCTCGGTGATGCCTCCAGACTCCCGGAGCACCCTCGCGCGCGCGTCGTCGCCGGGGACGGGTCCGGGGTGCACCTTTCGATGTACCCGGACTCCTCCCGGCACCCGAGCCGGGCGGCGGGCCGGGATGATCTGATGGGGGCGTGCGCAGACCGACACCCACCCCACGGCAGGTCGACGCGGGCATCGCGCTCGCCGGCCTGCTCGGCGGGCTGCTGCTGATCGCCTTCCAGGTGTACGACCACTCCTCGGCCATCCCGCGCTGGCAGGTGCTGCCCGCCCTGTTCGCGATGGCGGGCCTGGAGCTGTTGCGGCGGACCAGACCGATCCTGATCGCGGTCCTCGGCGGACTGGTCTTCACCGGGAGCATCTTCTCCGGTGCCCTGCTGGCGACCACCATCATGTACACCGACCTGCTCTACGCGGCGGTGGTGTACGGCCCCCGCCGGATGTCGCCGATCCTCCACCTCAGCGGCACCACCTCGGTGCTGGTGCTGACCACCCTGACCTTCGTCTACAGCGAGCCGGGCACGGCGGTCACGGTGGCGGTGGTCACCACCCTGGTCTTCCTCGGCCCGCTGTGGACCGCCGACATCGTGCGCAAGCACCGGCAGGAGGCGGAGACCCAGCGGCTGCGGGCGGAGCAGACCGCGCTGCTCTCGGAGATGGACCGGCGCGAGGCGGTCGTCGCCGAACGGGCCCGGATGGCCCGCGAGTTGCACGACGTGGTGGCCAACCACCTGTCGGCGATCGCGATCCACGCGACCGGTGCGCAGTCGATGGCGCGCCGTCAGCGCCGGCCCGCGGACGACCCGGTGGTGGAGGTGCTCGGGGTGATCCGGGAGAACAGCGTCCAGGGATTGGCCGAAATGCGACGCATCATCGGGCTGCTGCGCGACAGCGGCGGCGGCGAGGCCGACGCGTCGTACGCCGCGCCGGACCTGGCGGCGGTGGACGCGCTGCTCGCCAAGGCGCGGGCGGCCGGGCGGGACGTCGGGCTGGGCTTCGAGCTGGCCGAGCGCGGTGAACGGGGCGCGCTGCCGGTGCCGGTGGAACTGGCCGCGTACCGGATCGTGCAGGAGTCGCTGACCAACGCGCTCAAGCACGCCGGCCCGGGGGAGGTGCGGGTGGTGCTGGACTTCCGGCCCGAGGAGCTGCGGATCGCCGTGGACAGCCCGTTCCGGGTGGGGGCGGGGCAGGCGCTGCCGGGTGCGCGGGCCGGACTGGTCGGCATGGCGGAGCGGGCCTCGCTGCTGGGCGGCAGCTTCGAGGCGGGGCCGCGGGACGGCAGGTGGAGCGTGCGCGCGATGCTGCCGCGGACGCTGTCGACGGAGGAAGGAACGGGACGGGCATGACGATCCGGGTGCTGGTCGCGGAGGACCAGGCGGCGGTCCGGGCGGCGCTGGTGATGATCCTGCGGGCGGAGCCCGACCTGGAGGTGGTCGGGCAGGCGGCGGACGGCGAGGAGGCCGTCCGGCTGGCGCTGGAGCTGCGGCCGGACGTCGTCCTGATGGACGTGCAGATGCCGCGGCTGGACGGCGTCTCGGCGACCCGCCAGGTGGTGGCGGCCGGGGCGGCGCAGGTCCTGGTGCTGACCACCTTCGACCTGGACGAGTACGTCTACGGCGCGCTGCGGGCCGGGGCGGCGGGCTTCCTGCTGAAGGACCTGGAGGCGGACGCCCTGGTCGAGGGCATCCGCACGGTGGCGCGCGGGGACGGCATGCTGGCGCCCTCGGTGACCCGGCGGCTGATCGGCACCTTCGCCCGCCCGGACCGGACGGTGGGCCCCGAGGTGCGGGCGGCGGTGGACGGGCTGACGCCGCGCGAGCGGGAGGTGCTGGCCTGCATCGGCGCCGGCCTGTCGAACGGTGAGATCGCCGCGCGGCTGGCGATGGCGGAGGCGACCACCAAGACGCACGTCAGCCGGATCCTGGCGAAGCTGCGGCTGCGCAGCCGGGTGCAGGCGGCGATCCTCGCCCAGGATCTCGGTCTGATGATCTGATCGACCGATTTGCTCAGGTGATCAGGTCGGTCGCAGATCACACCTCCGGATGGCACCACGGGCGGCGTCCGGGGACTAAAGTCCGGCCCATGAGCGATGCGGCTCGGCGGGTGACCCCTGCCTTGAGCCGCCTTCAGGGCCCGCCCATCCGGGCGGCGACGGCATCGGGAGACCCAGCCATGAGCAGTGCGTCCAGCAAGCAGATCGCCGTGATCGGTGCCGGCCTGATGGGCGCCGGCATCGCCCAGGTCTCCGCCCAGGCCGGGCACCCCGTGGTCCTGCGCGACGTGACCGAGGAGGCGCTGCGGCGCGGCCTCGACGGCATCCGCGCCTCCTACGACAAGTTCGTCTCCAAGGGCAGGCTCACCGCCGAGGACGCCGAGGCGGCGCTCGGCCGGATCACCACCACCACCGACCTGGGCGCGGTCGCCGAGGCCGACATCGTGGTCGAGGCCGTCTTCGAGCAGCTGGACGTCAAGGAGGGCGTCTTCAAGGAGCTCGACAAGCTCGCCAAGGACGGCGCGGTGCTCGCCTCCAACACCTCCGCCATCCCGATCACCCGGATCGCCGCCGCGACCTCGCGCCCCGAGTCGGTCGTCGGCGTGCACTTCTTCTCGCCGGTGCCGCTGATGAAGCTGGTCGAGCTGGTCCGCGGCTACAAGACCAGCGACGAGACGCTGGCCGCCGCCCGGGCCTTCGCCGAGGGCGTCGGCAAGGAGGTCGTGGTGGTCAACCGCGACGTGGCCGGCTTCGTCACCACCCGCCTGATCACCGCGCTGGTCGTCGAGGCCGCCAAGCTCTACGAGTCGGGCGTCGCCACCGCCGAGGACATCGACACCGCCTGCCGCCTCGGCTTCGGCCACCCGATGGGACCGCTGGAGACCGCCGACCTGACCGGCGTGGACATCCTGCTGCACGCCGCGCGGAACATCTACAACGAGACCCAGGACGAGAAGTTCGCCGCCCCGGAGATCATGGCGCGCATGGTCACCGCCGGTGACCTCGGCCGCAAGAGCGGCCGCGGCTTCTACCCGCACCCGGGCAAGTGACCCCGCGCGGCTGAGCAGCCGAGCAGCCGGGCAGGACGGGCCACCCGGCCCGCCCTGCCAGGGGCGGGTGAGTTTCCTCACGCCGGTGCCGCAGACGGGTGATTTGGGCGGTAATCGAGCGTAGGTGTGGAGAGTTCCTGCGTATATTCCCTCGGAAGAGTGAAGTTGCTTCAGATCCGGCCACAACCAGCAACCCAGGGGGCCGGCTCGCCGTCAGATGGATGACGGGGAACCCGGCATTCCGGCCGGGGCCGGCGCGTGGGGCCGCGGGGCCCGCCCGGCGCCCGGTTCGCCACCGCCCCTCCTCCGGCCCGAGACCGGCGACACCCGCACCCGCCGACACCCGCACACCACCCGCCCGTACACCCGCACACACCCGTACCCCAGGCCCGCCCCGCGGAGGAGGAGAGCATGCGCATCACCGGCGACCACGCGGCGCTGGCCATCGAAGGCCGCCTCGACGTGCGCACCGCCGCCGACGCGCGGGCCCTGCTGCACCAGGCCGTCGACGGCGGGCTCGGCGACCTCGTCCTCGACCTTGCCCGGCTGGAGTTCTGGGACGCCACCGGCCTGGGCGTGATCATGGGCACCCACCGCCGGGCCGGCCGGATCGGCCGCCGCCTGGTGCTGCGCTCCGTCCCCGCCCAGCTCCAGCGCCTGCTGGTGGCCACCCGGCTGCACCGCATCCTCGCCGTCGAGGGCGCCACCGCCGACCCCCGAGGCGCCACTCTTCCCGCCCTCTGACCCCTCCGGCCCGCTCCTGCCCCTCCCGGGGCCCGACGGACCCCGCCCGCACCCCCGCGGGCCCCGAACCGCCGCACCACGGCGGCGGGAGGACGCTGCGCGGGCGGGGGCGGATGTGCGAGAGTCTGGCGTCAGGACACGGCCCGCACGGCCCGGCCTTGCCGGGGCGGCGGCCGGTACGGGTTGACGGCGCGAGCGTGGGGCGGAGCAGAACGTGGCACAGCCAACCGGTGACTTCCGGCAGGAGTCCGTGCGCACCCGGAGCGGTGAACTGGTCTCCGGGGGACTGCTGGTGACCGTCGGCGGCCCCGAGGGCTCCGAGGTGCGGCCCTGCCCCGAGGAGTGGCGCCCCCGGCCCCGCCGTACCGACCCCGGCGCGCCCGCCCGCGGCCCGGCCGGCGACGCCGGCCGCCAGGTCGGCCCGCTCGCCCTCGGCGCCGGGCCCGCCGACCTGCCGCTGTTCGACCGCGAGGCCGACATCGCCCAACTGCTCGAACTGCTCGCCGAAGGCCGGTCCATACGCCTGGTCGGCCAGGCCGGCTCCGGCCGCAGCGCCCTGCTGTCCGCCGTCGCCGAGGCGGCCGGCGGCCTCGCGCCCGGCGGCGTGGTCCGGCTCTGCGGCCACCGCCGCACCGCCGCCGACCTGCTCCAGGACCTCTTCGCGGCCACCCACCACGCCCCCGGCTACCGGCCCGATCCCGGTCAGCTCGTCGACCACCTCGCCCGGGTCGGCGCGATCGTCGTCATCGACGAGGTCGCGCCGGTCGGCGCCGAACTGGAGGCGATGCTCGGCGCCGCCCCCGACTGCGCCTTCCTGATCTCCGGCGCCCCCGACGGCCCGCTGCTCCCGGCGGACTCCCGGCTCCAGGACCACCTGGTCGCCGGCCTCTCCCGGCCCGCCTGCCTGGCGCTCGCCGCCCGGCTGGCCGGGCGGCCCCTGGACGCCGCCGAGAAGGCCTGGGCGGTGGACCTCTGGTTCGAGTCCGAGGGCCTGCCGCTGCGCTTCGTCCAGGCCGCCGCGCTGCTGCGCCAGCGCGACGTCGCGGTGGACGCGCTGGTCGCCGCGGAGGAGGACCGGATGGACGTCTTCGGCGCGGTCGAGGAGCCCGCCCGCCACCCCGACCCGGCGGTCCGCGAGGCGGCGTGGCGCGACACCGTGCCGCTGCCCTCGGTCGCCGAGTCCACCCTGCCCGCCGTCCGGCTCGCCGAGGGGCTGAGCGAGACCGCGCAGACCGTGCTGCGGCTGGCCGTGGCACTCGGCGGCGAGTGCCCCACCGCCCCGCACCTGCCCGCGCTGATCGACGTCGGCCAGGGCGAGAGCGCGCTCGCCGAACTCACCGACGCCGGGCTCGCCGTCTCGATCGGCGGCCACCACCGGCTCACCGCCGGGGCGCTGGAACTGCTCGTCCCGCACTGGCCGGCCCGCGGCATCACGGACGGCGCCGCCCAGCACTTCGCCTGGTGGGTCGGCCACTCCTCGGTCTCGCTGCCGCAGATCGCCGCCGAGGCCGAGGTGGTGATCGGCGTGCTGCTCGCCGACCGGGCCGCCGGACGGCACGACGCGGTGCTGCGGCTGGCCCGGGCGGCGGCCCCCGCGCTGGCCCTGGCGCTGCGCTGGGGCGCCTGGGAGCGCGCCCTGCGGCTCGGCCTGGAGGCCGCCCGGCGGACCGGTGCCCGGGCCGACGAGGCCTGGTTCCACCACGAGTTGGGCGTGTACGCCGTGTGCGCGCACGAACCCGGCCGGGCCGGAGCCGAGTTGGAGGCCGCGCTGGCACTGCGCGGCGCGCTCGGCGAGCCGCGCGGGACGGCCGGGGCGCGCCGGATGCTCGACCTGCTGCGCGCCGAGGGACGGCAGCTGCCGCCGGCCGCGCCGGCCAAGGCGGCGCCGGTCCGCCGCCCCGGGCTGCGGGCCGTCGCCCGGGTGCCGCTGGGGTTCGGGAGCAGGCGCGCCGCGATCGCGGCCTCGGCGGCGGTCCTGGCGCTGGGCGTGCTCGGTACGGCGGTCGGCATGACCGTGGCCGGGGACGGGAAGGGCAACGACCCGCACAGCAGCAGCGACGACGGTTCCGTCCTGCCCGGCGCGGGCACCTCGCCGCGCTCCGGCTCGCCGCGGCCCTCGGCGTCCTCGCCGTTCGCCCCGTCCTCGTCGGCCGTGCCGCCCGCCGAGGGGCCCTCGGACGGGGGCACCGCGCAGGCCTCGGAGGCCCCGGAGGACGAGAGCGCGCCGAGCGGCGGCGCCACGGCCTCGCGGACCCCCTCCGGCTCGCCGTCGGCCTCGGCCTCGAAGCGGCCGAGCCGCTCGCCGAGCCCGGGGGAGAGCACCACGGCCGCCCCCGCGCAGCCCTCGGCCCCGAACCCGCCCCAGCCCCCGGCGGGGGGCACGGGCGGTGGTACGGCGGGCGGGTCGGGCGGCGGCACGGGCGGGACGGGCGGCAGTACGGGTGGCGGTGGGACGCAGCCCGGCGGGAGCACCGGCAGCGGGGGTCAGCCGACCGGCGAGACCAGTCCGCCCCCCGCCACGACGGCCCCGACGACCCCGGCGCCCACGCAGCCCGGCACGCCCGCGCCGACGACGACGCCGCCGGACTCGGCGAGCCCGACGGCGTCCGCGACGTCCCCGTCGCCCAGCGGCAGCTGACCGCTCAGAACAGCTTCAGCTTGTCGTCGTCGATGCCGCGCAGCCCGTCGTAGTCCAGGACCACGCAGCCGATGCCGCGGTCGGTGGCCAGCACCCGCGCCTGCGGCTTGATCTCCTGCGCGGCGAAGACGCCCTTCACCGGTGCCAGCAGCGGGTCGCGGTTGAGCAGCTCCAGGTACCGGGTGAGCTGCTCGACGCCGTCGATCTCGCCGCGCCGCTTGATCTCGACGGCGATCGTCGTGCCGTCCGCGTCGCGGCACAGGATGTCCACCGGGCCGATCGCGGTCGGGTACTCGCGGCGGATCAGCGACCAGCCGGCGCCGAGCACCTCCATCCGGTCCGCGAGCAGCTCCTGGAGGTGGGCCTCCACGCCGTCCTTGATCAGGCCGGGATCCACGCCGAGCTCGTGCGAGGAGTCGTGCAGCACCTCCTCCAGCGTGATGATGAGCTTCTCGCCGGCCTTGTTCTCCACTGTCCAGACCCCGTCGGCCTCCTTGAGGACGCACGGCGGGGACATCCAGTTGAGCGGCTTGTAGGCGCGGTCGTCGGCGTGGATGCTGACGCTGCCGTCGGCCTTGACCAGGATGAGCCTGGTGGCGGAGGGCAGATGGGCGGAGAGCCGACCGGCATAGTCGACTGAGCAGCGGGCAATTACGAGACGCACGGTCGACCACGCTAGCCCACCGGGGCCAGTTGATGCGATTCCACGACGACCGGGTGAAGAATCCGCGAACCCCGCCACCATGGATGCCCTGCGAACCCGCGAATGCCTGTCGGCACCCTGGCGGCCACCACCATAGGCCGCTACGGTGTGTGACGGATTGCTTGCGGGAGTGCTGTCAACGGGGATGGAGACTTCAGATGAACGATCCGACAGGATCAGGCCAATGTGGTGCACCCGGGCGCATTCCCGGAGCAATCCGCAGGAATCACCGGCCTGGCTCGTCGTTGACTGCCACGCTGTTCTGAGCGGCCGACGCCCCCGGCCCAGTCCCTCGACGGGCCGGCGGCGCCCCCGCGTCGGCGCGGTGCCGGCAACACGGCCGTCCGGCGGCGTCACACCCGTCCGACGGTGTTCCGGACACGTACGCGTCCCCACCCTCACCCTCAGCTTGGACTTGGACCACGCATCACCACCCGGGCGCCGCGCGGGTGGACCGCGAGAGGAGAACCCATGTCGCTCGACGTCTCACCGGCCCTGCTGGAGAAGGCCGAGCGGGACGAGGTCGACGAGCGGGAGTTCGTCGACTGCGTCCGCGTCTCCCTGCCCTACGCCTGGGACCTGATCAGCTCGCTGGTCGCCCAGACGGAGGTCGACGGCACCGACTTCGCCGACAACCAGGTACCGCCGCCCAGCGAGCAGGCCCGAGGCCAGCTCCTGCGGGCACTCGCCAGCAACGCCATCCGGGGTGCCCTGGAGCGGCACTTCGGTGTCCAGCTGGCCTTCCAGAACTGTCACCGGGTGGCGGTGTTCCGGCCGTCCTCCGCCAACAAGAGGCGCTACGAGCGCTTCACCTCGGTCCGCGAACAGCTGCTCAACCAGTCCGACGAACTCCGCGACTGCTGAAGGATCGCCCGGCGGGGGTCAGCTCAGCTGCGGCAGCACCTCGGAGCCGAGCCGGCCGATGTTGTGCAAGGTCGCCTCCCGGTCGCCGCTGCCCTCGGCGAGCAGGGCGAACCGGCGGATGCCGGTCCGTTCGGCGGTGGCCAGCAGCCGGTCCGCGCACTGCCTGGGCGTCCCGACGGCGTGCAGGTCGCAGAGCAGTTCGGTGTACTGGCGCGGGTCGCGCATCTTGCGCTCCCGGCCGTCCACCGTGCGGTGCGCGCCGAGCCCGAACTCGAACCAGCCGGGCATCGCGCGCAGCAGGGTGGCCCGGGCCGCCGAGGTGCGGTCGTCGACCTGGGCCACCCCGGCCGCGACGTGCTGGAGGCCGACCCGGCGCAGCTGCTCCTCGCCGCGTCCGGCCGCCAGCCAGGCGGAACGATACAGCTCCAGCATCCGCAGCTTGTCGTCGTCGCCGGAGTGCATGCCGAGCAGCATCGGCAGGCCGCGTTCGGCGGCGGTGCGGACCCCGTCGGGCGAGGTGCAGGCGACCACCACCGGTGGTCCGGCCGGCGGGCGCCCGGCGGTGGTGAGCTGCTCGTCGGCGGGGCCGTCGGCGTCCTGGCGCTGACGGGGGAAGCGCAGCACCCCGGTCCGGTCGTCGAGGCCCAGCCAGGCGCCGAGGTCGGGACGGCGGGGCGGTTCGGTGGCCCGGGGGACCACGGCCACCTCGGGGAAGCTGAACTGCGGCCCGGCCGCGCCCACCCGGGAGCCGCGCAGCCAGCGCAGCAGCAGGTCGAGCCGCTCCGGGAAGCCCCCCTCGAAGGCGTCCACGCCGCCGCCGAACACGTCCAGGTCGATCCACGGGCCGCCGCGGCCCACTCCGAGCGTGAAGCGTCCGCCGGAGGTGAGGTGGAGCAGCGCGGCCTGTTCGCCGAGGGCCACCGGGTGCGCGGTGGAGAGCACGCTGACCGCCGTGCCGACGCCGATCCGCCTGGTCCGGCCGAGCAGCAGCGCGGCCAGTGTGGCGGCGTTCGGGCAGACCCCGTACGGGACGAAGTGGTGCTCGGCCAGCCAGACGCTGTCCAGTCCCGCCCGCTCGGCCGCGACGGCGGCGCGCACCGTGCGGTCCAGTGCCTCCCCGTGCGTCTGGCCGGGGAACTGCGCGGAGAGCAGGAACGCGCCCACCCGGACCGGTGCGGTGTCCGCGGTGGCGGTGCCGGCGCGCTGGATCGCCGGTAGCGGCGTGCCGGCCGGCGGGCGGACCCCGACGGGCCGGCGGGTCTCGGCGCGGGCGCTGGTTCTGGTCATTCTGAGGCCTCCTCGGGTGCGCGCAGGGTCTGCGGGCCCCGCCTGTCCCCTCGTGAGTAGCCGATGTCATGTGCCAATGGCACGCCGGAGCACCAATTTCCCGGAGAAACGGGTGGATCTCCCAGGAAACACCCGATCATCCTCCGATGCCGTGATAGTGGCCCGGCCGGGTGGCGCCCGGCCGTAGGCTGGAACGGTTCCCGCACCCCGTAGAGAGGTAGCCGCCGTGTCGCCCCGACGCAACCGGATCAAGAGCGCCGCCGACCGCGACCCGGCCGAGCCGGCCGCGCCGCTCGGCGGCTCGCTGCGCCGGACCGAGAACTACCGGGGCGAGGACTGGGTGGTGCAGACGGTCGCCGGAACGGCCGGCCGGTACTACCGCTGCCCGGGCTGCGACCAGGAGATCCCGCCCGGCGTGGGCCACGTGGTGGCCTGGCCGATGCACGGCGCGGGGGTGGACGACCGCCGGCACTGGCACCGGGCCTGCTGGGGCGCTCGGGAGCGCCGGGCCTCGAACCTGCTCCGCGGCCGCGGCGCTCCCCGGTACTGACCCGCCGGCGCTCAGGCGTCGCGCTTCTTCAGCACCATCGCCCCGCCGACCAGCGCGGCCAGTGTCCAGGCCAGGCAGATGACGAAGCCCGCCCACGGCCCGTACGGCTGGTCCTGCTGCTCGTAGACCAGCAGCATCCGGGAGCCGGCGTAGTCGGGGAAGTAGTGGGCGACGGTCTTGGCACCCGGCACCGCCGAGAGGATCGGCGAGAGCAGGAAGAAGAACGGCACCAGCACACCCAGCGCCAGGGTCTGGTTGTGCAGCATCGCGGTGACGCCGGCCGAGAAGAGGCAGAGCATCGTGAGGTAGAGCGCGGCGCCGAACACCGCGCGCAGCACGTGCGGTTCCCCCAGTGAGGTGGAGTGCTCGCCGAGCAGCGCCTGGCCGGTGAAGAAGGTGAGGAAGGCCGTCACCAGCGAGACGGCGAGGGCGAGCCCGCCGAGCACCACGGCCTTGCCGGTCAGCAGGGTGCCGCGCTGCGGGACGGCGGCCAGGGTGACCCGGATCATCCCGCTGCTGTACTCGTTGCCGATCGCCAGCACGCCGAAGACGATGATGGCCAGTTCGCCGAGCATGATGCCGGCGAAGGAGGTGCCGGTGGCGTCGAACGGGGAGGTGTCGCTCCGGAACTCCTCGAAGTTGTTGTTGGTGAGCAGCGACAGCAGGGCGCCGACGCCGAGGGTGACCACGAAGGTCAGCGCGAGGGTCCAGACCGTCGAGCGGACGCTGCGGATCTTGGTCCACTCGGAGCGCAGGATCGCGGGGAAGGACGCCATCTCAGTTCTCCTCCGTGCCGCGGGGGGCCGGCTGTGCGGCCCGGTCGTTCCGCCAGTCGGCGCCCCAGGCGCGGGGCGCGCCGGCCGCGTCCTGGCGCGGCCCGTCGCCGGCGTGGTACTCCACCGCGTCGGCCGTCATCTGCATGAACGCCTCCTCCAGCGAGGCCTGCTGCGGGCTCAGCTCGTGCAGCACCACGCCGTTCGCGGCGGCCAGCTCGCCGAGCGCGGCGAGGTCGCCGTCGACCACCTCGTAGGAGCCCTCCGGACCGGGTTCGTGCCGCAGTCCGGCGCTGGCCAGAGCGTCGAGCAGCCGCTCGGGCTGCGGGCTGCGCAGCCGCACGGCGGAGCGGGAGTTGCGGCGGATGAACTCGGCCATCGGCAGGTCGGCGAGCAGCCGGCCCCTGCCGATGACCACCAGGTGGTCGGCGGTGACGGCCATCTCGCTCATCAGGTGGGAGGAGACGAAGACCGTGCGGCCCTCGGAGGCGAGGCGCTTCATGAGGTTGCGGATCCAGAGGATGCCCTCCGGGTCGAGGCCGTTGACCGGTTCGTCGAACATGACGATCTCCGGGTCGCCGAGCAGCGCGCTGGCGATGCCCAGGCGCTGGCCCATGCCGAGGGAGAAGCCGCGGGCGCGTCTGCGGGCGACCGGGGTGAGGCCGACCAGGGCGAGCACCTCGTCCACCCGTCGCTCGGGGATGCGGTTGCTCTGGGCGAGCCAGAGCAGGTGGTCGCGGGCGGTGCGGCCGGGGTGGACGGCCTTGGCCTCCAGTAGCGCTCCGATGTACTTGAGCGGTTCGCTGAGCTGTCCGTACCTCCTGCCGTCGATGGTGACCCGGCCGCCGGTCGGGCGGTCCAGGTCGAGGATCATGCGCATGGTGGTGGACTTGCCGGCGCCGTTGGGCCCGAGGAAGCCGGTGACCACCCCCTGCGGGACCTTGAAGCTCAGCCGGTCCACGGCCAGGGTCTTGCCGTAACGTTTGGTCAGGTCGTGCAACTCGATCATGGAGCTCTCCCTCACTCTCCGTCAGGCTATGACATAGCGGACAAGGCGGCCCGCTGAGTGGGCCCGCCGGGCGCACCGGCATACGGTGGCCCCATGACCCAGCTCCCCTCCGCAGTGTCGTTCCGCGAGAGCGGCACCGGAACACCCCTCGTGCTGCTGCACGCCTTTCCGCTCAACGCCGCCATGTGGTCCGCCCAACTGCGCGAGCTGCCCGGCCGGGCCGGGGACCGGGCCCGGGTGATCGCCCCCGACCAGCGCGGCTTCGGCGGCACCGGGCTCGGCCCGGAGGAGCCCGCGCTGGAGACCGTCGCGGACGACCTCGCCCGGCTGCTGGACACCGCCGGGATCGACCGGGCGGTGCTCGGCGGGATCTCCATGGGCGGCTACGTGGCGATGGCCTTCGCCGAGCGGCACCCGGACCGGCTGGCCGGCCTGCTGCTGGCCAACACCAAGGCCACCGCCGACCCGGAGGCCGCCAGGGCGAACCGGGAGCGGATCGCCTCCGCCGTGCTGGCCCGCGACAGCGTCCGGCTGCTGCTGGACGAGCGGATGGCGAACGGTCAGCTCGGCCCCGAGTCGCAGCACCTGGCCGACCGGGTGCGGGAGATGATCGCCGCCGCCCCGCCGGCCGCCGTCGCCTGGGCCCAGCGGGCCATGGCGGCCCGCCCGGAGCGCCTCGACGTGCTGGCCGGGCTGCGGGTGCCGGCGGCCGTGGTGGCGGGCGCGGACGACGCGTTGATGCCGCTCGACGAGGCGGAGCGGATGGTGCGGGCGCTGCCGGACGCGGAACTGACGGTGCTCCCCGGGGTGGGCCACCTGAGCGCGATCGAGGCGCCGGAGGCGTTCGACGCGGTGGTGCTGCGGCTGCTGGAGCGGGTGGCGGCGGGATGAGGGAGGAGCAGGCGGAGACCGGCGGCTGGGACTTCTCCGCGCTGGAGGTGACCGGCCGGATGCCGGTGACCAACCGGGGCGAGGGGCTGCTCGAACTGACCCTGGAGCCGCTGGGCGAGGACTACTGGATGCGCCCGGGGGAGACGTTCATCGTCACCTCGTACGGGGACTACGGCCCCGGGCACCCCTTCGAGGTGCAGTACTGGCCGGACTCGGTGTCGGTCTGGTGCACCTCGTGGTTCGGGACGGTCTCGGACGACGAGGGCAACCAGCTGAGCTGCGGGCACCAGCGCCCGGACGGCGCCTACCCGCGCTAGAGGACCGCGGAGAGCGGACGGCCCCCGCCCGGGGAGGGCGGGGGCCGTCGGGGCCTGCGGGCCGCGTCAGCGCGACTGCTGGGCGGGCACGCCCATGGTGTCGTCGTTCGGCAGCGAGGCGGCGGCCACGGCCGCGCCGGTCAGCGTCGCCAGCATCTCGCGGACGTTGGTCAGCTGGGCGTTGATGCTGTCGCGGCGGTTGGTGAGCGCCGCCAGCTCGCGCTCGGATTCGCTGCGGATGCGGTCGGCCTTGGCGTTGGCGTCGGCCACGATGTCCTCGGACTGGCGCTGGGCCGTCTCGACGGTCTGGCGGGCGCGGCGCTCGGCGTCGGTGCGCAGCTTCTCGGCCTCCAGGCGCAGCTGCTCGGCGCGGTGCTCGATCTCGGCCAGCCGCTTCTCGGCCTTGGCCTGACGGGCGGCCAGGTCGCGCTCGGACTGCTCGCGGCGCTTGGCCAGGTTGGTCTCGAACTCCAGCGCGGCCTGGGCGGCCTTGGTGCGGGTCTCCTCGAAGAGGGCGTCCGCCTCCTCGCGCTTGTTCTGGGCGTCCTTGTTGGCCTCGGCGCGCAGCTGGGCGGAGTCGCTCTTGGCCTTGTCGACGATCCGCAGACCCTCGTCCTCCGCCTTGGCCTTGCGGTCCTTGGCGTAGTTCTCGGCCTCGGTGCGGACCTGCTGGGCGGCCGCCTCGGCGAGCTCGCGGTGCTGCTCGGCGGCGCGGTGCGCCTCCTCGCGCAGGTCCTTGGCCTCCTCCTCGGCGAGCCGCAGGATCTTCTCGACCCGGGCGCCGAGACCGGCGTACGACGGCTCGGACTCGGCGACCGCCGCCTGGGCGGTCTGGGTCTCCAGGTGGAGCTCCTCGATACGCTTCTCGAGGGCGCTGATCCGGGTCAAGGCACTGTCACGGTCGGCCACCAGCTTGGTGATCCGCTCGTCGACCTGGGCGCGCTCGTACCCACGGCGCACCAGGTCGAAGCCGTGAGGGGAGTGACTGTCGCTCATGGGGTTCTGGGCTTCCTGTCGTCAAACCGCTGAGGTGGTTGAGGGAATCCTGACACGGTACCGGAGTGTCGGCGACGAAACGCCGTTGTCCCGCGGACAATGTCCGCTCAATCGGGTGGTGCGCTCTTGGAGCGATTGCCGCCCGACCGGGGAGAGCCAATTCCGGCACCAGCCTTGGCACCCCCGTCCTTCTTGCTGCTGCTTCCCCCGTTGGTCTGTGCGACCGGTGACGGCGCCTCGAAGGCCTCCAGCGCGGACAGCACGTCCTGCACCCTGGAGATCTCGGTGTTGATGTCCTTGCGGCGGCGCACCAGTTCGTCCAGCTCGCGCCGGCCCTCGTCGGTGGCCCGCTCCGCCTCGGCCCGTGCCTCGGCGAGCAGCCGCTCGGCCTCCGCCTTCGCCAGTTCGATCTGCTCGTCGGCGGCCCGGTCGGCGGCCCGCAACCGCTTCTCGGCCTCGGCCGAGGCCGACTCCAGCCGCTCCTCCGCCTCGTCCTGAGCGGACTTCAGCTTGGCCTCGGCCTTGATGATCAGCGCCTCGGCGCGGTCGGTGGAGCCGGAGAGCTTGGTCTCGGCCTCCTTCAGCAGGCCCTCCGCCTTGCGGACGGCCGAGAGGCGGACCTTGCTGGCCTCGGCGGACGCCTCCGAGGTCAGCTCGTTGGCCCGGTCCTCGGCGGCCGCGACCAGCGCCGCCGCCCGGTCCTCGGCCTCGGCGACGGTGGCCACCGCCTGCTCCTCGGCCTCGGTCAGCTGCTCCTGGGCGGCCGTCACCAGCGCGTCCACCCGCTCGCCGGCCGACTTCATGGCCTGTGCGTTCTCCTTGCGGGCGCGCTCGTGCAGGGCCTCCACCTCGGCGTCGGTGCGCTCGCGCAGCTCCTCGGCGCGCTCGCGGATCGCGGTGGCGTCCCGGCGGGCCTCGGAGAGCAGCGCGTCGGCGTCGGCCCGGCCCTTCTCGACGGCCTCCTGCCCGGCGGCCTCGCCGCCGGCGACCAGCCGGTCGGCCTCCTTGCGGGCGGCGGCGACCATCGCGTCCGCCTGCTCCTCGGCGGCGGCGGTGGTGGCCAGCGCGGTGGTCCGGGCGTCCTCGCCGAGCGCCTCGGCGTCGGCGAAGGCCTTCTCCAGCACGGACTTGGCCCGCTCGCGGGTGGCCTTGTCGAACTGCTCGGCGGCCTCGCGGACCTCGGCGTCGTAGGCGTCGGCGCGGCCGTGGGTGGCCCTGTCGTACTCGTCGGCGAGGGTGCGGGTGGCGAGCGCGTACTCCTCGGCCTCGGCGCGCAGCGCGGCGGCGAAGTCCTCCGCCTCGGCGACGGTCGCGGCGGCCCGCTCCTCGCCGGCGGCCACCGTCCGGGCGGCCAGCTCCTCGGCCTCGGCGCGCTGGTGCTCGGCGGCCTCCTGGGCGGCGCGCAGGGTGTCCTCGGCCTCGGCGCGCAGCTGCTCGTCGTAGGCCTGCGCCTCGGCGCGCTGACGGGCCAGCTCGGCCTCGGCGGCCTCGCGGTCGGCGGCCAGCTCCAGTTCGGTCTGCTCGCGCAGCGCGGTCGTCTCGGCGGCGGTCCGGGCGCGCAGGTCGGCGGTCTCCCGCTCGGCGCTCTCGCGCAGCCGTGCCACGTCCTGTTCGGTGCCGGCGCGCAGCTCGGCGGTCTCCCGGTCGGCCAGCGCCCGCAGCTCGGTGGTCTCCCGGTCGGCGGTGTCGCGCACCTCGGCGGCGGCCCGTTCGGCCTGCTCGCGCAGCTCCTCGGCCTCCTGCTCGGCGGCGGCCCGCAGCTCGGCGATCTGCTGGGAGGCGGTCTCGTGCAGCCCGGCCACCGACTGGCGGACCTCGGCGGCCTCCTCCTCGGCGGCCTCGACCAGGGCGGCGGCCTCGGTCCGGCCGGCCTCGATGAGCTGCTCGCCGTCGCGCCGGGCCCGCTCCAGCTCCTCGCCGGCCTCGGTGCGGATGGCGGCGGCGGTGGCGCGCGCCTCGGACAGCTCGCGGCCGGCCTCGGCGCGGACCGTCTCGGCCTGCTCCTCGGCGAGCGCCAGCTCGGCGGCGCCCCGCTCGCGCAGCTCCTTGGCGGCGGTCTCGGCCTCGGTGCGGCGCCGCTCGGCGGCCGTCTCGGCGGCCTCGCGGACGGCGGCGGCCTCGGCGGCGGTGCGTTCGGTGAGTTCCTTGGCCGCCGTCTCGGCTTCGGTGCGGACGTGTTCGGCGTGGGTGTCGGCGGCCTCGCGGACGGCGGCGGCCTCGGCGGCGGTGCGTTCGGTGAGTTCGGTGGCGGCGGTCTCGGCCTCGGCGCGGCGCTGTTCGGCGGCGGTCTCGGCGGCTTCCAGCGCGCGTTCGGCCTCGGCCTGCAGGCGGGCCGTCTCGGCGGCGGTGCGTTCGGTGAGTTCCTTGGCGGCCGCTTCGGCTTCGGTGCGGACGTGTTCGGCGTGGGTGTCGGCGGCCTCGCGGACGGCGGCGGCCTCGGCGGCGGTGCGTTCGGTGAGTTCGGTGGCGGC
>NZ_JBEPAM010000036.1:82056-87981 GCF_040298605.1 Kitasatospora sp. NPDC001527
CTCGGCCTCGGCGCGGCGCTGTTCGGCGGCGGTCTCGGCGGCTTCCAGCGCGCGTTCGGCCTCGGCCTGCAGGCGGGCCGTCTCGGCGGCGGTGCGCTCGGTCAGCTCCTTGGCCGCCGTCTCGGCCTGCTCACGGGCGGCCGCGGCGGCGGCCAGCTGCTCGGCGGTCTCCTCGCGCTCCCGGAGCAGCCCGGCGGCGGCCTCCTCGCGCTCGCGCCGGCTCTCCTCGCGCAGCGCCTCGGCGGCGGCCTCGGCCTCGGCCCTGGCCCGGGCGGCCTCGGTGTCGGCCTCGGTGCGCACCCGCTCGGCGTCGGCCACCGCGGCGTCCCGCACGGCGTTCGCCTCGGCCTGCGCGTCGGTCCGCAGTGCCTCGGCGGCGGCGCTCGCCCCGGCGCGCACCCGCTGGTCGAACTCGTTGGCCTCGCGGCGCAGTTCGGCGGTCTCGCGCTCGGCGGCGGCCCGGTTCTCGGCGGCCGCGGCCTTGGCGGCGGTGAGCGCGTCCCGGCTCTGCTGCTCGGCCGTGGCGGCGGTCTTCTCGGCCTCGGCGCGGGCCCGCTCCAGCGTCTGCTCGGCCCGGCTCTGGGTCTCGGCGGCCTGCTCCTTGGCCTGCTCGCGCAGCCGCTCGACCTCGGCGGCGGCGCCGGCGCGCAGCTCGTCCGCGTCGGACTTGGCCTTGGTGAGCAGTTCCTCGGCGCTCTTCGCCGACTCCTCGATCTGCAGCACCGCCTGCCGGCGGGCCTCGCCGCGCACCCGGTCGGCCTCGGCGGCGGCCTGCGAGCGCAGCTCCTCCGCCTCGGCGCGCATCCGGGCGGCCTCGTCCTGCATCTCCTGGATCCGCTCGCGGATCGCGGCGGCGTCGTCGAGGGCGGCGTTCTGGGCGGCCTCGACGGCGGCCTGCGCCTGCTCGCGCAGCCGCTCCGCCTCGGCGGCGGCCTCGGTGCGGATCCGCTCGGCCTCGGCGGCGGCGCCGGAGCGGGCGGCCCCGGCGTCCCGGTCGGCCCGGTCGAGCATCTCCTCGGCGCTCTTGGCGGCCTTGGCCAGCCGGTCCGCGGCGTCCTTGGCCCCGGCCGCCCGGCCGGCCTCCTCGGCCTCGCCGCGCAGCCGCTCGGCGGCGGCCTCGGCCTGCGCCCGCAGCTCGGCGACGTCCTGCTCGGCCTGGGCGCGCATCTCGGCGATCGCGGCCTCGGCCTCGGCGCGCAGTTGCCCGGCCACCGACTCGGCGGTGGCGCGCAGCCGCTCGCTCTCCTCGGCGGCGGCGGCCTTGGCGGCCTCCGCCTCGGCCTGCTTGGTGGTGGCCTCGGCGCGGATCGCCTCGGCCTCCTTGGTGGCCTGGGCGACCATCCGGGCCACCTCGGCGCGGGCGGTCTGCGAGCGCTGCTCGCTGGCGGCCTCGCCGTCGGCGACCTTCCGCACGGCGGCGGCCTCGGCGTCGGCCTGCAGCTGTTCGGCGGCGGCCTCGGCCCGGGCGCGCAGCTCGGCGGCCTCCTGGCGGGCCCGCTCGGCCTCGGCGACGGCCTCGGCGCGCAGCCGTGCTATCTCCGCCTGGGCGTGGTCCAGCTCCTGCTGGGCGCGGGCCTGCTCGGCGGCGGCGGTCTCCTTGAGCCGGCCGATCTCGGCCCGGGCGACGGCCAGCTGCTGCTCGGCGGCGGCGTGCGCGGCGGCGAGCTGCTGCTGGGCCTCGCCGCGGGCGGCGTCCACGTCGGCGGCGGCCTGGGCGCCGGCCTGCTGGGCCTGCTCGGAGGCGGCCCGCAGCAGTCGTTCGGCGTCGCTCTGGGCACGCTGGAGCGCGGCCTCGGCGGCGGCCTGGGCCTCGCCGCGGGCGGCGTCGACGTCGGCGGCGGTCTGCGCCCGGGCCTGGTCGGAGAGCGCGGCGGCCTCGGCGCGGGCGGCGGCCATCATCCGCTCGGACTCGGCGCGGGCCTCCTGGAGCAGGCGCTGGGCCTCCTGCTCGGTGCCGGCCCGGGTCTGCTCGGCCCAGCTGACGTTCTCGTTGACGTGCTGTTCGGCGCTGCGCCGCAGCTCGGCGAGTTCCTCCTCCAGCTGGCGGCGGCGGGCGGCCAGCTCGGCCTCCAGCCGGGCGGTGCGCTCGGCGGCCTCGGCCATGATGCGCTGGGTGGCGGCCTGCGAGTCGCGCAGCTGGCGCTCGGCGTCCGCGCGCAGCTGCTGGGCCTGCATCTCGGCGGTGCGGAGCATCTGCTCGGCCTGGCCGGAAACGGCGTCGAAGGCGCGCGGCTGGGCGAGCATGCGGCGGGACTCGTGCAGCTTGGCCCGGAGCACCTCCACCTGGTAGGCGAGGTCCTCGGCATGCTCGACTGACTTGTCCCGCTCCTTGCGAGTCCGATCCATCTCGGCCTCGAACTGGGAGAGGTGATCGTCAACCTCGTAGCGGTCGTAGCCCCGCACTCCGCGGTCCCATCCATCTCCTGGTCGCGTCCTCGACCCGGCCGGTCCGCCCGCCCGATGTCCGGGCACGGTCCGACTGGTCCTTGCATCCGCGGCTGTCCGGACATCCCCGCCTAGCCGGGGACGCCCGCCGCGGTCGTCGGAGTCCGGGGCGTGGGAGCGCGGTCGATCCGCATTCCCCCGTCCGGGTGGACTCCTGGGCGAACTCTTGCCTTGTGGAGAATGGTGACAGATCCGTCTTGCGACTGTTCAGCCGTGCCCGCGTAATGGACTCCCCTGCGACGGGCCTCCCACCGGGGCGGACGGGCCTGTCTTCGGCCGTGCTCGTCGTCCCCGTCCCCCGGAGTCTTCGCGCACCTGGGCATTGTAGTGGGAGCGTCTTGCGGGGGAATGGTCGCGTGGGGGTTTTCCGGGTTGCCCGACGAGGTTACTGACGGGTCATGAGGGTCGCGGGGCGGCGGACGGCCGGGTGCCGCCCCGCGACGGGGACACGCCTCAGTGCGCGCCGGGCTCGGCGGCGGTGACCAGCTCGGTCAGCACCCCGCCGCAGTCCTTGGGGTGCAGGAAGGTGATCCGCGAGCCCATCGAGCCGGTGCGCGGCTGCTCGTAGAGGACCCGCACGCCCTTGGCCCGGATGTCCTCGGAGTCGGTGTCGACGTCGGCGGTGCCGAAGGCGATGTGGTGGACGCCCTCGCCGTTCTTCGCCAGCCACTTGCCGACCGGGGAGTCCTCGCGGATCGGCTCCAGCAGCTGGAGGTAGGAGGCGCCGCCGTCTCCGGTGTCGTTGATCTTGAGCATGGCCTCCCGGACGCCCTGCTCCTCGTTGACCTCGCTGTGGAACACCTCGAAGCCGTAGGTGGCGCGGTAGAACTCGACCGTCTTGTCGAGGTCGTGGCAGGCGATGCCGATGTGGTCGATGCGGGTGAGCACGGGGGCCTCCGGTCCGGGGACGGGTGCGACAGGACGGCAACAGTGCAGCGCATGCCGGGCGGCGGCGCCACCGATCACGGTGCGAGTCTGCTCACACGGGCCGGGGCGCAGGGTTCACCCGGATCGGCGCGGCACGGTGTTGACTGGATGGTGCCAGTGCGCTCGATCACATCTTGGGTCCGGTGACGGGCGGGTAACAGGTCAGTACATTGAGCGGAATCCTCCACCTGGCCACGACGTGCGAAGGGGCTCGTCCCATGACCAACACCACCTCTGTGATCGTCGCCGGGGCGCGGACCCCGATGGGCCGGCTGCTCGGCTCCCTCAAGGGCTTCTCCGGTGCCGAGCTCGGCGCTTTCGCGATCAAGGCGGCGCTGGAGCGGTCCGGCATCACCGGCGAGCAGGTCCAGTACGTGATCATGGGCCAGGTGCTGCAGGCCGGCGCCGGCCAGATCCCGGCCCGCCAGGCCGCCGTCAAGGCCGGGATCCCGATGAACGTCCCGGCGCTCACCATCAACAAGGTGTGCCTCTCCGGCCTGGACGCCATCGCGCTGGCCGACCAGCTGATCCGGGCCGGCGAGTTCGACGTGGTGGTGGCCGGCGGCCAGGAGTCCATGACCAACGCCCCGCACCTGCTGCCGAAGTCCCGCGAGGGCTACAAGTACGGCGCGATCGAGCTGCTCGACGCGATGGCGCACGACGGTCTGACCGACGCCTACGAGAACATCCCGATGGGCGAGTCGACCGAGAAGCACAACGCCCGCCTCGGCATCGCGCGCGAGGTCCAGGACGAGATCGCCGCCGCCTCGCACCAGCGGGCCGCCAAGGCGCAGGCCGACGGCGTCTTCGACGCCGAGATCGTCCCGGTGGAGATCCCGCAGCGCAAGGGCGAGCCGGTCCTGTTCAGCCAGGACGAGGGCATCCGGGCCGACACCACCGTCGAGGGCCTGGCCAGGCTGCGCCCGGCGTTCACCAAGGACGGCACCATCACCGCCGGCACCTCCTCGCAGATCTCGGACGGCGCCGCCGCCGTGGTCGTGATGAGCAAGGCCAAGGCCGAGGAGCTGGGCCTGAGCTGGATCGCCGAGATCGGCGCGCACGGCAACGTCGCGGGCCCGGACAACTCGCTGCAGTCGCAGCCGTCCAACGCGATCAGGCACGCCGTCGCCAAGGAGGGCATCGCCGTCGAGGACCTCGACCTGATCGAGATCAACGAGGCCTTCGCCGCCGTCGCCCACCAGTCGACGAAGGACCTCGGCGTCTCCTCCGAGATCGTCAACGTCAACGGCGGCGCGATCGCGCTCGGCCACCCGATCGGCATGTCCGGCGCCCGTGTGGTGCTGCACCTGGCGCTGGAACTGCAGCGCCGCGGCGGCGGCGTCGGCGCGGCCGCGCTGTGCGGCGGCGGCGGCCAGGGCGACGCGCTGATCGTCCGGGTGCCCAAGGCCTGACGATCACGGCACGACGACCGACGCACACCAGGGCTGCGGGCCGCCACAAGCGGTCCGCGGCCCTTCGGCGCAAGGAGACCCACCCATGATCGATGTGCCGACCCTGGTCGAGCAGGCCCGGCAGGGCCGCCCGCGGGCCGTCGCCCGCCTGATCTCGCTGGTCGAGAACGCCGCGCCCGAGCTGCGCGAGGTGATGGCCGCGCTGGCGCCGTACACCGGCCGGGCCTACACCGTCGGCCTGACCGGCTCGCCGGGCGTGGGCAAGTCCACCTCCACCTCGGCGCTGGTCTCCGCCTACCGGCGGCTGGGCAAGCGGGTCGGCGTGCTGGCGGTCGACCCGTCCTCGCCGTTCTCCGGCGGCGCCCTGCTCGGCGACCGGGTCCGGATGCAGGACCACGCCACCGACCCCGAGGTGTTCATCCGCTCGATGGCCACCCGCGGCCACCTCGGCGGACTGTCCTGGGCGGCCCCGCAGGCGCTGCGGGTGCTGGACGCGGCCGGCTGCGACGTCATCCTGGTGGAGACGGTCGGCGTCGGCCAGTCCGAGGTGGAGATCGCCGCGCAGGCCGACACCACGGTGGTGCTGCTCGCCCCCGGGATGGGCGACGGCATCCAGGCCGCCAAGGCCGGGATCCTGGAGATCGGCGACGTGTTCGTGGTGAACAAGGCCGACCGGGACGGCGCCGCCGCCACCGCCCGGGAGCTGAACCACATGCTGGGCCTGGGCGAGGCCCGGGAGGCGGGGGACTGGCGTCCGCCGATCGTGAAGACCGTCGCGGCCCGGGGCGAGGGCGTGGACGAGGTGGTCGAGGCGCTGGAGAAGCACCGCGCCTGGCTGGAGGAGCACGGCGAGCTGGCCGTCCGGCGCCGGCGCCGGGCCGCCGACGAGATCGAGGCGATCGCGCTGGCCGCGCTGCGCGCCCGGATCGGCGACCTGCACGGCGACCGGCAGCTGGCCGCGCTGGCCGAACGGGTGGTGGCCGGCGAGCTGGACCCGTACGGCGCGGCCGACCGGCTGGTGGCCGGGCTCACCGCGGCCTGACCGCGGCCCGACCCTCTGCATTGCGCTGACCTGCACCGGGGCTGTGACCTGCCCCAGAGTCGAGGGACTGATCATGACGAGGCTCGCAGGAATCGAAAC
>NZ_JBEPAM010000037.1:0-87422 GCF_040298605.1 Kitasatospora sp. NPDC001527
GACCATGGGCGCCCTGCACGAGGGCCACGCCGCACTGATCCGCGCCGCCCGCAAGCAGGTCGGCCGGGACGGCCGGGTCGCCGTCACGGTCTTCGCCTGGTACGGCGCAGCAGCGCCAGGTACATCGCGTCAGTGCCGTGCAGGTGCGGCCAGAGCTGGACGTCCGGGCCCTCGCCCAGGGCCGGGACACCCGGGAGCAGCGGCCGCGCGTCGATCCACTCGACCCGGCCGCCCTCGGCGCGCAGGACGTCGTCGACCACCGCGCGGGTCTCCGCGAGGTGCGGGGAGCAGGTGGCGTAGCCGACCACGCCGCCGATCCGGGTGGCGTCGATGGCCGAGCGCAGCAGGTCGCGCTGGAGCGGGCCGAAGGCGGCGACGTCCTGCGGACGGCGGCGCCAGCGGGCCTCGGGGCGCCGGCGCAGGGCGCCGAGCCCGGAGCACGGCACGTCGACCAGGACCCGGTCGAAGCCGCCGGCCCGCCAGGCGGGGCGGGTGCCGTCGGCGGCGATCACGGTGTACGGGCCGGGGTTGCCGGCCAGCGCCCGGGCGACCAGCCGGGCCCGGTGCGGCTGCTTCTCGCTGGCGACCAGCGCCGCGCCGCGCTCGGCGGCGAGCGCGGCGAGCAGCGCGGCCTTGCCGCCGGGGCCGGCGCAGCCGTCCAGCCACAGCCGGTCGGGGCCGTCCAGCGGCGCGGCGGCGAGGGCCAGCGCGACCAGCTGGCTGCCCTCGTCCTGGACGCCGGCCCGGTTCTCCCGCACCGCCTCGACGGAGGCCGGGTCGCCGCCCTCGGCGAGCCGCAGCGCGAACGGGGACCAGCGGCCCGGCTCGGCCTCGGGCAGCGCGTCGGCCAGCTCGCCGACGGTGGCCCGGCCGGGGCGGGCCACCAGGGTGACCTCGGGGCGCTCGTTGTCGGCGCGCAGCAGCTGCTCCACGGCGGTGCGCCCGGCGGCGTCCGGCTGCCAGCGGCCGAGCGAGTCCCACAGGGCGGCGACCACCCAGCGCGGGTGGGAGTGCACGACGGCGAGGTGGTCCTCGGCGTCCTGGTCGTACGGCGGGGCGACCCGCTCGATCCAGGTGTCCAGGTCGTGGGCGCTGATCCGGCGCAGCACGGCGTTGACGAACTTGGCCTTGCCGTCGCCGAGCACCACCCGGGCCAGCTCGACGGTGGCCGAGACGGCCGCGTGGCTGGGGATGCGGGTGGTGAGCAGCTGGTGGGCGCCGAGCGAGAGCACGTCCAGGACCGGCGGGTCGACCTTGCCGAGCGGGCGGTCGATGCAGGCGGCGATGATCGCGTCGTAGGTGCCCTGGAGCCGCAGGGTGCCGTAGACCAGCTCGGTGGCGAGGGCCGCGTCGCGCCGGTCCATGCCCTTCTGCTCGGCCTCCCGGAGCAGCGAGGGGAGGATCAGGTTGGCGTAGGCGTCGCGCTCGTCGACGGCGCGCAGGGCGCGGAAGGCGACGATCCGCGCCGGGTCCTTCTTCGGGCGCCGGTGCGGGCGCGGGGCGCGCTTTGCGCCGGACGCGCCGGGGGTGCCGTGGGTGCTGCTGGGCGTGCTCATGGGATGTGCCTCAAAGTGCTGCGGGGGTTATTGCGGGATCTCTCGAACAGTAACGCGGAAAACCGGTCTCAGCCGGACTCGCCCAGCCGCTCGCCGGACTCGATGCGCGCGCCGCGCGCCCAGTCCGCCGCCCGCATGGCCTTCTTGCCCTGCGGGCGCACCTCGCCGAGCTCGACCTCGTGGCTGCCGGTGCCGACCCGGACGCTGTTCTTGCCGACGGCCAGCTCGCCCGGCGCGAGGCCGGCGGAACCGGGCAGCAGCCGCACCGGGCCGGTGACCTTGAGCCGCTCGCCGCGGAACCCGGTCCACGCGCCGGGCGCGGGGGCGCAGCCGCGCACCACCCGGTCGACCCGCAGCGCGGGCGCGGTCCAGTCGATCCGGGCGTCCTCGACGGTGATCTTGGGGGCGAGGGTGACGCCCTCGGCGGGCTGCGGGACGGCGTGCAGGCTGCCGTCGGCGATGCCGTCCATGGTGGCGGCGAGCAGCCGGGCGCCGGAGTGGGCGAGCCGCTCCAGCAGCTCGCCGCTGGTGTCGGCGGGGCGGACCTCCTCGGTGATCACGCCGTAGACCGGACCGGAGTCCAGGCCCTGCTCGATGAGGAAGGTGGACGCGCCGGTGACCTCGTCGCCGGCCAGCACCGCGTGCTGCACGGGGGCGGCGCCGCGCCAGGCGGGGAGCAGCGAGAAGTGCAGGTTGACCCAGCCGTGCGCGGGGATCTCCAGGGTGCCGGGGCGCAGCAGGGCGCCGTAGGCGACGACCGGGCAGCAGTCGGGGGCGAGCTCGGTGAGCCGGGCGACGAAGTCGGGGTCGCTCGGCTTCGCCGGCTTGAGGACCTCGATCCCGGCCTCCTCGGCGCGCTGGGCGACGGGGCTGGCGACGAGCTTGCGGCCGCGGCCGGCGGGGGCGTCGGGGCGGGTGACCACCGCGACGACCTCGTGCCGGTCGGAGGCCAGCAGGGCGTCCAGGGCGGGAACGGCGACCTCGGGGGTGCCGGCGAACACGAGGCGCATCAAGTGCCTTTCTGCTGTACTGAGTTGACGTGGGCGGCGGCGCTCAGCGCGCGGCGCCGAAGGTGCTGTGCGGGGAGACCTTGACCACCGGCGCGGGGCCGGAGCCCCAGTCGGCCTCGCGGATCGCCCTGAGCGCGGCCTTGCGCCGCTCGGTGTCGAGGCGGTCGATGAAGATGATGCCGTCGAGGTGGTCGGTCTCGTGCTGGATGCAGCGCGCGAGCAGCTGGGTGCCCTCGATGGTGACCGGGTCGCCGTACACGTTGAAGCCGCGGGCGACGACGCCGTGCGCGCGCCGGGTGTCGTAGCGCAGGCCGGGCAGCGAGAGGCAGCCCTCGGGGCCCTCCTGCTCCTCCTCGCTGAGCGACAGGTCCGGGTTCACCAGGTGCCCGGTGACGCCGTCCACGTGATAGGTGAACACCCTTAGGGAGACGCCGAGTTGGGGCGCGGCCAGGCCGGCGCCGGGGGCGTCGAGCATGGTGTCGGTGAGGTCCTTGACGAGGGTCCGGAGCTCCTTGTCGAAGGTGGTGACGGGTTGGGCGGTGGCGCGCAGGACGGGGTCTCCGAAGATGCGGATCGGCTGGATCGCCACGGATGCGGGCTCCTGTCCGTCGGGGTCCGGGTGCGGGGGTCGGGCTGCTCCTGACGAGCGGGCCGAGCAGCGTGCACGCGGCCGTCGGCCAGTCTATGCAATCCGCCCCGCGCGGGTTCCGGCACATCCCGCTCGCCCCGCCTGCGTGACCCCGGCGGGCGGTCCGGCGTTGGTCAAGTGGGATTGACCGTGGCCGGAGCGCGCGGGAAGGGCGCTCCGGCCGAGCGAACCGTACGGAAGGTGGCACGTAGGCCATGGCCGAGCAGATCAACCACGACGCCCGGGCGCGGGCGAGCCTGCACCTGCTGGTGCGGGACATCGAGCGGGTGAGGCGACAGGTCGACGCCCTGCGGACGCTCACCGCCCAGTTGGGCAACGTCTACCGGCCTCGCCGGCCCAGCACCTCGGCGGGCTTCGTCGTGTACGGGCGGGCCCCGGCGCCGACGGTGCGCCTGGCGCAGGAGCTGCGGGAGAGCGTGGAGACGCTGGTGGCGGCGGCGGTCGAGTTCGACCGCGCGCTGGGCTTCTCCTGGGACTCGGTGGGCTCGGCCCTCGGGGTCACCAAGCAGGCGGTGCACCGCCGGTACGGGATGCGCCGGCCGACCAGCGAGCTGCTGGCGGCGGGCGGAGCGGTGCCGGGCCAGGGCCGTCCGGACCGCTCCGAGGAGCTGCCCGTCCCCGCCCCGGCGGCCGCGCACACCGCCGCCCACGCGCCGGAGCACGACCGTTCCCCCGCCCCGGCCGGCCTGGCCGCGACCGTCCCCGCCGCCCGCCAGGGCGGCCTGGACCGCAGCAGCCTCGACCGGAGCGGCCTGGACCGGAGCGCACTGGACCGCCCCCCGCTGGACCGCCCGCCGCTGGACCGCCCCCCGATCGACCGCGGCGCACTGGACCGCCCCGGCGTCCCGCTGCGCGGCTGACGCACCCCGGACGCCGGGTGAGGGCCGCGGGTACCGACACCGCGCCCCTCACCCGACGTCCGGTCCCGCACACCCGCCGACACCTACCAGCCGGCACCGGCCAGCCGGTGCCCGTCCGTCGGCGCCCGTCAGCCGATGTCCATCGGATCGATCCGCACCTTGACCACCTCCGGCGTCCGCAGCGCGATCCGCGCGATCTGCGCCGCCTTCAGCGCCGCCGCCAGCGCCGCGCCCTGCCCGGGCGGCACCCGCAGCAGCGCCCGCTCCTGCTCCTCCCCCCGCAGCGCCGCCACCGGCACCGGCCCGAGCACGTCCGCCTCGTCCGGCAGCCGGACCAGGTTCAGCAGGTCCGCCACCGCCGCCGGACTGCCGCTCACCGAGGCCATCCGGGCCACCGGCGGGAAGTGCAGCTGGGAGCGCTCGTCCAGCTCCAGCCCGGCGTGCCCGAGCGGGTCCCAGCGCACCAGCGCCTGCACCGGCCGCGCCGTCGGCTCGGCGACCACCACCACCGTCCCGCCCTCGGCGGACGGCCGCACCAGCGCCGCGGCGGCCGTCCAGAGCCGCAGCGCCTCCTCCCCGGCCCGCAGGTCGGGCCGGCTCAGCAGCGCCCAGCCGTCCAGCAGCAGCGCCGCCGCGTACCCGCTCCCGCCCTCGACGACCGGCTCGGCGCCGGGCGTGGAGATCACCAGCGCCGGCTCGTCCGGGACGGTCGTCAGCACCGCGTCCCGCCCCGAGGTGCGCACCGGGACGCGCGGGAACGCCTTGCCCAGCTCCTCGGCCGTCCGCCGGGCGCCGACCACCTGCGCCCGCAGCCGGAACGAGCCGCACTCCGGGCAGTGCCAGTCCCGCTCCTCCTCCCCGCACCACTGGCAGCGCAGCGGCGCGTCCGCCCCGGCCGCCTCCAGCGGGCCCTCGCAACGGCGGCAGCGGGCGGGCGTGCGGCAGCGTCCGCAGGCCAGCCGGGGCACGTAGCCGCGCCGGGGCACCTGGATGAGCACCGGCCCGCCGGCCGCCAGGCCCTCGCGGGCCGCCTCCCAGGCGATCGAGGGCAATCGGGCGGCCTGCGCCGCGGCGTCCCGGTGCTGGTCCTGGTCGGTGACGGTGCGCACCCGCGGCGCGGTGCGGCGCACCGTCTCCCGGTCGGCGGCCAGCGACCGGGCCCACCCGGTGCGCACCAGCTGGGCGCCCTCCACGGTGACGGCGTGCCCGCCGAGCAGGACGGCCGCGCCCTCCTCGGCGGCGCGCAGCAGGGCGACCTCCCGCACGTGCGGGTGCGGGGCGCGCGGGTCGCTGTGGCTGGAGTCGCCGTCGGACCAGACCACCACCAGCCCGAGGTCGTGCACCGGCGCGAACATCGCGGCCCGGGTGCCGACGGCGGCGTGCACCGAGCCGCGGCTCACCTGGAGCCAGCGCCGGTAGCGCTCGCGCGGGCCGAGGTCGGCGGCCAGCACGGCGTGCAGGCCCTCGCCGAGCAGTTCGGTCAGCGCCCGGTCGACCCGGGCCACCGAGCGGCCGTCCGGCAGCACCACCAGGGCGCCCCGCCCGCCCGCGAGGGTGGCGGCGACGGCGCGGGCGATCTCGTACGGCCAGCCGGGGCCGGGCAGCGCCGTCCAGACCGCCCGGGGCGAGCCGCCGCCGGCCAGCGCGGCGAGGAAGTCCGGGCCGGCCGGGTAGCGGGACCAGCCACCGGGCGCGGGCGCCGCCGGGCGCGGGCGGGGCGGCGGCGAGGGCTCGGCCTCCGCCTTGGCGTGCCGGGGCGGCACCGCGAGCTGCAGGACGTCGGCCAGCGTGCCCGCGTACCGGTCGGCGACGGTGCGGCACAGCCGCAGCAGCTGCGGGGTGAGCACCGGCTCGGGCGAGAGGACCTGGGCGAGCGGGGCGAGCGGGCCGGGGAAGTCGCTCTTCTCCAGCCGGGCGACGATGAAGCCGTCGTGCAGTTCCCCGCCCTCGCGCTGGCCCTTGACCACGCGCGCCCCGAAGCGCACCCGCACCCGCACGCCGGGCCGGGCCTCCTCGGCCATCGCGGCGGGCACCTCGTAGTCGAAGAACTTGTCGATGGTGAGCACGCCCTTGTCGACGACCACCCGGGCGACCGGCAGGTGCTCGGCCCGCTTGGCGCCGCGCCAGGTGCGCGGCTTGGCCCGGCGGACCGTCTCCCGGATGAACGCCAGCTGCTCCGGCGCCCCGCCCTCGTCACTCCCCTGCGTGCTGCTCATCGCCCCAAGTAGTACCAGGTCCCACCGACAAAACAGCAGGTGGTGGCCGCCCGGAGTGCCGGGCGGCCACCACCTGCCGTCAAACGATCGGGTCGGCCGATCAGGCCTCGACGGCCTTCTTCAGCTGCTCCACGCGGTCGGTCCGCTCCCAGGTGAAGTCCGGCAGCTCACGGCCGAAGTGGCCGTAGGCGGCGGTCTGCGAGTAGATCGGGCGCAGCAGGTCGAGGTCGCGGATGATCGCGGCCGGGCGCAGGTCGAAGACGTCGGTGACGGCCTTCTGGATGGTGAGGACCGGCACGGTCTCGGTGCCGAAGGTCTCCACGAACAGGCCGACCGGCTCGGCCTTGCCGATCGCGTACGCGACCTGGACCTCGGCGCGGCGGGCGAGGCCGGCGGCGACGATGTTCTTCGCCACCCAGCGCATCGCGTACGCGGCCGAGCGGTCCACCTTGGACGGGTCCTTGCCGGAGAAGGCGCCGCCGCCGTGGCGGGCCATGCCGCCGTAGGTGTCGATGATGATCTTGCGGCCGGTGAGGCCGGCGTCACCCATCGGGCCGCCGATCTCGAAGCGGCCGGTCGGGTTGACCAGCAGGCGGTAGCCCTCGGTGACGAGCTTGATGCCCTGGTCGGCCAGCGCCTTCAGCTCCGGCTCCACGACGAACTCGCGGATGTCCGGGGTGAGCAGCGACTCCAGGTCGATGTCACTGGCGTGCTGGGTGGAGACGACCACGGTGTCGAGGCGGACGGCCTTGTCGCCGTCGTACTCGATGGTGACCTGGGTCTTGCCGTCGGGGCGCAGGTACGGGATGGTGCCGTTCTTGCGGACCTCGGTGAGGCGGCGCGAGAGGCGGTGGGCCAGGGTGATCGGCAGCGGCATCAGCTCGGGCGTCTCGTCGGACGCGTAGCCGAACATCAGGCCCTGGTCACCGGCGCCCTGCTTGTCCAGGTCATCCGCGTCGTCCCTCTGGGTGGCACCCTCGACACGGGCCTCGTACGCGGTGTCGACGCCCTGCGCGATGTCGGGAGACTGGGCACCGATCGAGACCGAGACGCCGCAGGACGCGCCGTCGAAGCCCTTCTTGGAGCTGTCGTAGCCGATCTCCAGGATCTTGTCCCGGACGAGCTGGGCGATCGGCGCGTACGCCTTGGTGGTCACCTCGCCGGCCACGTGCACCTGGCCGGTGGTGATGAGCGTCTCCACCGCGACCCGGGAGGTCGGGTCCTCGCGGAGGAGAGCGTCAAGGATGGTGTCGCTGATCTGGTCAGCGATCTTGTCGGGGTGGCCCTCGGTCACGGACTCCGAGGTGAACAGGCGGCGAGACACAGCGCTCCCTGGGGTTGCAGCGGCTGCTGACTGAAAGACCCCGGACGGATCCGGGGGCTTCCGGAAAGACTTGATTCCTGGAGTGTAACGGTCAGCTACCGAGAAACGTCACGCGATTCCGCAATTGAAGACCGTCCGCCCACCCTTCGAGATCACCCGACGGAAGGATCGAGCCGTTCCGCGACGAGGTCCCAGACGACGTCCGCCAGAACCTCCTTCGGGCCCACCGGAACGGGCGTCTCACTGCCGTCGGCGCCCAGCACCACGGCCTCGTTGACGTCCTGGCCGAAGGCCTTGCCGTCGCCGACCTCGTTGACGACCAGCAGGTCGCAGCCCTTGCGGGCGAGCTTGGCCCGGCCGTTGGCGAGCACGTCGTCGGTCTCCGCCGCGAACCCCACGACGAGTTGCCCCGAACGGGTGCGGTGGGCCGACAGCTCCGCCAGGACGTCGGGGTTGCGGACGAGCGCGACCGGCGCCGGCTCGACGCCCTCGACCTTCTTGATCTTGCCCTCGGCGTAGACCGCGGGCCGGAAGTCGGCCACCGCCGCGGCCATGACCACGGCATCCGCGTCCCCGGCCGCCTTCAGCGCGGCCTCCCGCAACTCCAGCGCGGTGGCCACCCGGACCACCTCCACCCCGGCCGGATCGGGCAGCGCCGCATTGGCCGAGATCAACGTCACACGGGCGCCGCGGGCCGCCGCGGTGACCGCCAGCGCGTAGCCCTGCTTGCCGGAGGAGCGGTTGCCGAGGTAGCGGACCGGGTCCAGCGGCTCACGGGTGCCACCCGCCGAGACCACCACGTGCCGGCCGGCCAGGTCGGTGCGCTCCCCGCCGTGGCGCAGCACCGCGCGGCAGGCGTCGAAGATCGCCGACGGCTCGGGCAGCCGGCCCTTGCCGGTGTCCTTGCCGGTCAGCCGCCCGCTGGCGGGCTCCAGCACGATCACGCCCCGGCGGCGCAGCGTGGCGACGTTCTCCCGGGTCGCCGGGTGCTCCCACATCTCGGTGTGCATCGCGGGCGCCAGGACGACCGGGCAGCGCGCGGTGAGCAGGGTGTTGGTCAGCAGGTCGTCGGCGAGCCCGTGGGCCGCCTTGGCCATCAGGTCCGCGGTGGCCGGGGCGACCACGACCAGGTCGGCGTTCTGTCCGATCCGCACGTGCGGCACCTCGTGCACGCTCTCCCAGGTCTCGGTGGCGGCCGGGCGGCCGGAGAGCGCCGCCCAGGTGGCCTCGCCGACGAAGTGCAGCGCCGCCGCGGTGGGCACCACGGTCACCTGGTGGCCGGACTCGGTGAACCGCCGCAGCAGCTCGCACGCCTTGTACGCGGCGATCCCGCCGCTGACGCCGAGGACGACCCGCGGCGCGTCCGTCCGCTCCGTGCTGCCGCTCATGTTCCCAGCTCTCCTCGTGGCGGTCCTCAGGTGCCTGCCAACCCTACGGCGCGCCGACGATCACCCGCACTGTGGCACCCCCCACACGCGTCCGGGAACGCCGAAGGGCCCGTCGGAGCGGACTCCGACGGGCCCTTCGCACGAAGGTGGGACCGCCTCAGGCGGCCTCGACCGCCTCGGCGGTCAGCATGCCGGCGTTGATCTCGCGCAGCGCGATCGACAGCGGCTTCTCGTGCACGTGGGTGTCGACCAGCGGGCCGACGTACTCCAGCAGGCCCTCGCCGAGCTGGGAGTAGTACGCGTTGATCTGACGCGCACGCTTGGCCGCGTAGATGACCAGGCTGTACTTGGAGTCGGTGGCCTCAAGCAGCTCGTCGATCGGCGGGTTGATGATGCCCTCGGGCGCGGTCATGGAAGAGGACACGCGAAAACCTTCCGAAAGGATGGAAAAGACAACAGGTCAGCCTACACCGAGCAAGGCTAGCAGTTCGCCCGCCACCTGCTCGACGGAGGTGTTGACCAGGGTCGTGTCGAACTCCGGCTCGGCCGCCAGTTCGACCTTCGCGGCCTCCAGCCGCTTCTCGATCACGTCCTGCGGCTCGGTGCCCCGGCCGGTGAGCCGGCGCACCAGCTCCTCCCAGCTCGGCGGGGCCAGGAACACCAGCTGCGCCTCGGGCATGGACTCCCGCACCTGGCGGGCGCCCTGCAGGTCGATCTCCAGCAGCACGGGTTCGCCGCGCTCCAGCTTCTCCTGGACCGCCGTGCGGGGCGTGCCGTAGCGGTTCCCCGCGAACACGGCCCACTCCAGCAACTCACCGTTGGCGATCAGCTTGTCGAACTCGTCGTTGTCGACGAAGTGGTACTGGACCCCGTCCTGCTCGCCCGGCCTCGGGTGGCGGGTCGTCGCCGACACCGAGAGCCAGACCTCGGGGTGCTGCTTCCTCATATGAGCGACGACCGTGCTCTTGCCGACCCCCGAGGGGCCGGAGAGCACGGTCAGCCGCGGACGCTCACTCATGCACCGATTATCCCGGATCGTGGGCGATCCCGGGACCACGGGGCACGGTCAGGCGGCACCGCCGCCGAACTCCCGCTCCAGGGAGGCGATCTGGTTGGTTCCGAGACCGCGGACACGGCGGCTCTCGGAGATGCCGAGCCGTTCCATGATCTGCTTGGCCCGGACCTTGCCCACGCCCGGAAGGGACTCCAGCAGCGCGGAGACCTTCATCTTGCCGATCACGTCGTTGTCGGCCTTGCCGGCCTTGATCACCTCGTGCAGGGAGGCGCCGGAGTGCTTGAGCCGGTTCTTCACCTCGGCGCGCTCCCGGCGAGCCTCGGCGGCCTTGGCGAGCGCGGCGGTGCGCTGTTCAGGGGTAAGGGGCGGAAGAGCCACGCCGTTCACCTCAGGTGTGGATGGAAGGGATTGAACTCTGACTGTTGTGGTTCCCAGGACACCGGCCAGAGGGCGAACTCGCCGCCCCTGACCTGCGGGAGCAGCGGGAATCGCGGCTCTTCAGTGACCTATCGCCGGACACTACCCGGATTGCGGCTCCACGTCAGGAAAAGAACACGAAAAGTCCTGGTCAGCCAAGGCCGACCAGGACTTTCCCGGGCAAAATGACCGTGATTGCGAACCTTGGGCGCCACCGATGTGACGGCGCTCACGTCAAGCCGCCGTCCCCGCGGGCCGTCGCAGCACGTCACGGCGGCACCGCGCGGCGTTCGCCAGGAGCGAACCCCGCCTCCGCGTCCGCTACTTGACCGCGTCGGCGTACTCCTGGACAAAACGGTCGGCGGCCGAGCGCAGCGCCTCCACCGAGGGGCCGTGCCTCAGCACGTCCCGGCTGACGCTGGGCACCACGTTGCGCACCGAGGCGCCGAAGACCCGCGGCAGGTCCGCCATGGTCGCGCCCTGGGCACCGATCCCGGGGGCGAGCAGCGGGCCGTTGATCGCCAGGTCCACGCCGGCGTCGGCCAGCGTCGCCCCGACCACCGCGCCGAACGAGCCCAGCGGCTCGGCACCGGCGTTCGCGGCGGCCAGCTGCCGCAGCACGGCGGCCGCCACCGGCTCGCCGTCCGCGCCCACGGCACGCTGCACCTCGGCGCCCTCCGGGTTGGAGGTGAGCGCCAGCGCGAAGACGCCCGCGCCGTTGGCGGTGGCGAGGTCCAGCGCCGGGCGCAGCGAGCCGAAGCCCAGGTAGGGGCTGACCGTCAGGGCGTCGGAGAACAGCGGGCTGCCGGGCGACAGGAAGGCCTCGGCGTAGGCGGCCATGGTCGAGCCGATGTCGCCGCGCTTGGCGTCCATGAGGACGAGCGCGCCGGCCGCCCTGGCCTCCTCGACGGACTTCTCCAGGACGGCGACGCCCCGGGAGCCGAAGCGCTCGAAGAAGGCGGCCTGCGGCTTGAGCACGGCCACCTGCCCGGCCAGCGCCTCGACGACGGTGCGGCTGAAGGTCTCCAGGCCCGCGACGGTGTCCTCCAGGCCCCAGGCGGCCAGCAGGGAGGCGTGCGGGTCGATGCCGACGCAGAGCTGGCCGCGGGTGTCGAGGGCGCGGCGCAGGCGGGTGCCGAAGGGGGCGAGGGTCATGACGTCCTTCCGGAGAGCGTGAGAGGAGGGTTCAGGAGGCCGTGCGCGTGTCCACCGCGCTGCCGACGGCGGCGGCCAGGTCGCGGAAGCCGCCGGCCCGGACGCGGGCGGACAGGCCCTGGTGGATGCGGCGGCACCAGAGCGGGCCCTCGTAGATGAAGGCGCTGTAGCCCTGGACCAGGTCGGCGCCGTGCACGATGCGCTGCCAGGCGTCCTCGGCGGTCTCGATCCCGCCGACCGAGACCAGCACCAGCCGGCCGCCGGTGCGGGCGCGCAGCCGCTGGAGGACCTCCAGCGCGCGCTCCTTGAGCGGGGCGCCGGACAGGCCGCCCATGCCGATCTCCTTCACCCGGGCGGCGTCGCTGCGCAGGCCCTCGCGGCCGATCGTGGTGTTGGTGGCGATGATGCCGTCCAGGCCCAGCTCCAGGGCGAGGTCGGCGACCCCGTCGATGTCCTCGTCGGCCAGGTCCGGGGCGATCTTGACCAGCAGCGGCACGTGGTGCGGGGTGGTCCGGTCGGCGGCCTCGCGCACCGCGCTCAGCAGCGGGCGCAGGTGCTCGACGGCCTGCAGGTTGCGCAGCCCCGGGGTGTTCGGCGAGCTGACGTTGACCACCAGGTAGTCGGCGTAACGGGCCAGCCGCTCGGTGGACTTGACGTAGTCGGCGACCGCGTCGGCCTCCTCGACCACCTTGGTCTTGCCGATGTTGACGCCCACCACCGGGGTGGAGCTGGTGTGCGGACGGGCGGCGAGCCGGGCGGCGACCCGGGCCGAGCCCTGGTTGTTGAAGCCCATCCGGTTGATCAGGGCGCGGTCCTCGACCAGCCGGAACAGCCGCGGCTGCGGGTTGCCCGGCTGGGCCTCGCCGGTGACGGTGCCGATCTCGACGTAGTCGAAGCCGAGCATCGACAGGCCGTCGATGCCGACGCCGTTCTTGTCGAAGCCGGCCGCCAGGCCGAACGGGCCGGGCAGCGCGAGGCCGAGGGCGTCGGTGCGCAGCGCCCGGTCGCGCGGGGCGAGCACCAGCCGGACGAGGCCGCGCAGGCCGGGCACCGAGGAGGCCAGCCGGATCCAGAAGAAGGCCAGGTGGTGGGCCTTCTCGGGGTCCATCTTCTTGAAGACGAGGTCGAACAGCAGCTTGTACACAAAGTCCTCCCAGGGCATGGAAGTGGGGGGCACCCGGCGGTACTGGTGCCCCCCACTGGAGTGGTGCTACTTGGCGCGGCCGGCGTTGATCAGCTCGGCGTGCTCCTGGAGCGACATGACGCCGACCTCGTCGCGCAGCAGCCGGTCGATGCCCTGGACGGCGGCACCCATGGCCTGGACGGTGGTCAGGCAGGGCACGGCGCGGGCCACGGCGGCGGTGCGGATCTCGTAGCCGTCGAGACGGCCGCCGGTGCCGTACGGCGTGTTGATGATGAGGTCGACCTCACCGTCGTGGATCAGCTGGACGATGGTCTTCTCGCCGTTCGGGCCCTCGCCCTCGCTGTGCTTGCGCACCACGGTGGCGGGGATGCCGCCGCGCTGGAGCACCTCGGCGGTGCCGGCGGTGGCGAGCAGCTCGAAGCCGAGGCCGACCAGCGCCCGGGCCGGGAAGACCAGGTTGCGCTTGTCGCGGTTGGCGACCGAGACGAAGACCTTGCCCTTGGTCGGCAGCGCGCCGTACGCGCCGCTCTGGGACTTGGCGTAGGCGGTGCCGAAGACCCGGTCCAGGCCCATGACCTCGCCGGTGGAGCGCATCTCCGGGCCGAGCACGGTGTCCACGCCGCGGCCGTGCACGTCGCGGAAGCGGCTCCACGGCATCACGGCCTCCTTGACCGCGATCGGCGCGTCGGCCGGCAGCGTGCCGCCGTCGCCGTCGGCCGGCAGCAGGCCCTCGGCGCGCAGCTCGGCGATGGTGGCGCCGAGCGAGACCCGGGCGGCGGCCTTGGCCAGCGGCACCGCGGTCGCCTTGGAGGTGAACGGCACGGTGCGCGAGGCGCGCGGGTTGGCCTCCAGGACGTACAGGATGTCCCCGGAGAGCGCGAACTGGATGTTGATCAGACCGCGCACCCCGACGCCGCGGGCGATCGCCTCGGTGGAGGCGCGCAGCCGCTTGATGTCGTACCCGCCGAGGGTGATCGGCGGCAGGGCGCAGGCGGAGTCGCCGGAGTGGATGCCGGCCTCCTCGATGTGCTCCATGACGCCGCCGAGGTAGAGCTCGGTGCCGTCGTAGAGGGCGTCGACGTCGATCTCCACCGCGTCGTCGAGGAAGCGGTCGATCAGCACCGGGTGCTCGGAGATCAGACCGGCGTGCCGCTCCAGGTAGGAGGCGAGCGACTCCTCGTCGTAGACGATCTCCATGCCGCGGCCGCCCAGCACGTAGGACGGGCGGGCGAGGACCGGGTAGCCGATCTCGTCGGCGATGGCCTTGGCCTCGTCGAAGGAGAAGGCGGTGCCGTGCTTGGGGGCCGGCAGGCCCGCCTCGCGCAGCACGCGGCCGAAGGCGCCGCGCTCCTCGGCGAGGTCGATCGCCTCGGGCTGGGTGCCGACGATCGGCACGCCGTTGTCCTTCAGCGCCTGCGCCAGGCCGAGCGGGGTCTGGCCGCCGAGCTGGACGATCACACCCGCCAGCGGGCCGGCCTGCTGCTCGGCGTGGACGATCTCCAGCACGTCCTCCAGGGTGAGCGGCTCGAAGTAGAGCCGGTCGGAGGTGTCGTAGTCGGTGGAGACGGTCTCCGGGTTGCAGTTGACCATGACGGTCTCGTACCCGGCCTCGGCGAGCGCGAAGGAGGCGTGCACGCAGGAGTAGTCGAACTCGATGCCCTGGCCGATGCGGTTCGGGCCGGAGCCGAGGATGATCACCGCGGGCTTGGTGCGCGGGGCGACCTCGTTCTCCTCGTCGTAGGACGAGTAGAAGTACGGGGTCCTCGCGGCGAACTCGGCGGCGCAGGTGTCGACGGTCTTGAACACCGGGCGGATGCCCAGCGCGTGCCGGACCTCGCGGACCACGTCGGGCCTGAGCCCGCGGATCTCGCCGACCTGCTGGTCGGAGAAGCCGTGCCGCTTGGCGTGCCGCAGCAGCTCCGGGGTGAGCTCGGGCGCCTCGGCCAGCTCGCCGGCGATCTCGTCGAGCAGGAAGAGCTGGTCGACGAACCACGGGTCGATCTTCGTGGCCTCGAACACCTCCCCGGGGGTGGCGCCGGCGCGGATCGCCTGCATCACGGTGTTGATCCGGCCGTCGGTCGGCACGACCGCCTTGGCCAGCAGCTCCGCCTTGTCGCCGACCGGGCCGACCCAGGTGAACTGGGAGCCCTTCTTCTCCAGCGAGCGCAGCGCCTTCTGCAGCGCCTCGGGGAAGTTGCGGCCCAGCGCCATCGCCTCGCCGACCGACTTCATGGTGGTGGTCAGCGTGGCGTCGGCGGACGGGAACTTCTCGAACGCGAAGCGCGGGACCTTGACCACGACGTAGTCGAGGGTCGGCTCGAAGGAGGCCGGGGTCTCCTCGGTGATGTCGTTGGGGATCTCGTCCAGGGTGTAGCCGACGGCCAGCTTGGCGGCGATCTTGGCGATCGGGAAGCCGGTGGCCTTGGAGGCGAGCGCCGAGGAGCGGGAGACGCGCGGGTTCATCTCGATGACGATGACCCGGCCGTCGACGGGGTTGACGGCGAACTGGATGTTGCAGCCGCCGGTGTCGACGCCGACCTCGCGGATCACCGCGATGCCGATGTCGCGCAGGATCTGGTACTCGCGGTCGGTGAGCGTCATCGCCGGGGCGACGGTGATCGAGTCACCGGTGTGCACGCCCATCGGGTCGAAGTTCTCGATGGAGCAGACGACCACGACGTTGTCGTTCTTGTCGCGCATCAGCTCCAGCTCGTACTCCTTCCAGCCGAGGATGGACTCCTCCAGGAGCACCTCGGTGGTCGGCGAGAGCGTCAGGCCCTGTCCGGCGATGCGGCGCAGGTCCTCCTCGTCGTGCGCGAAGCCGGAGCCGGCGCCGCCCATGGTGAAGGAGGGGCGCACGACGACCGGGTAGCCGCCCAGGGTGTCGACCCCGGCGAGGACCTCGTCCATGGTGTGGCAGATGACCGAGCGGGCGGACTCGCCGTGCCCGATCTTGGCGTTCACCGCTTCCACCACGCCCTTGAAGAGCTCGCGGTCCTCGCCCTTGTTGATCGCCTCGACGTCGGCGCCGATCAGCTCGACGCCGTACTTCTCCAGCGTCCCCGCCTGGTGCAGCGAGATCGCGGTGTTCAGCGCGGTCTGGCCGCCCAGGGTGGGGAGCAGCGCGTCGGGGCGCTCCTTGGCGATGATCTTCTCGACGAACTCGGGGGTGATCGGCTCGACGTAGGTGGCGTCGGCGATCTCCGGGTCGGTCATGATCGTCGCCGGGTTCGAGTTCACCAGCACGACCCGCAGGCCTTCGGCCTTCAGGACCCGACACGCCTGCGTGCCCGAGTAGTCGAACTCGGCGGCCTGGCCGATCACGATCGGGCCGGACCCGATCACCAGGACGGACTTGATGTCAGTGCGCTTAGGCACGCTGGCCCTCCATGAGCTTCACGCTGTGCTTGTTGTCGCCTCGCATGAGCTCGACGAACCGATCGAAGAGGTACGCCGCGTCGTGCGGGCCGGCGGCGGCCTCCGGGTGGTACTGCACCGAGAAGGCGGGCACGTCCAGCGCCTGGAGGCCCTCGACCACGTCGTCGTTGAGGCAGACGTGGGAGACCTCGACCCGGCCGTAGGGCGTGTCGCTGACCTTGTCGAGCGGTGCGTTGACGGCGAAGCCGTGGTTGTGCGCGGTGACCTCGACCTTGCCGGTGGTGCGGTCCTGGACCGGCTGGTTGATGCCGCGGTGGCCGTACTTGAGCTTGTAGGTGCCGAAGCCCAGCGCCCGGCCGAGGATCTGGTTGCCGAAGCAGATCCCGAAGAACGGGGTCCTGCGCTCCAGCACGCCCTGCGCCACGGCGACCTGGTGGTCGGCGGTGGCCGGGTCGCCCGGGCCGTTGGAGAAGAACACGCCGTCGGGCTCGACCGCGTAGACGTCCTCCAGGGTGGCGTCGGCCGGCAGCACGTGCACCTCGATGCCGCGCTCGGCCATCCGCTGCGGGGTCATCGCCTTGATGCCGAGGTCCAGGGCGGCGACGGTGAACTTCTTCTCACCGATCGCGGGCACCACGTACGGCTCGGTGGTGGCCACCTCGGCGCACAGGTCGGCGCCCTTCATCTCGGGCGAGGACTGCACCTTGGCGAGCAGCGCGGCCGGGTCGGCCAGCGCGTCGCCGGAGAAGATGCCGCAGCGCATGGCGCCGCGGTCGCGCAGGTGGCGGGTGAGCGCCCGGGTGTCGATGCCGCTGATGCCGACGATGCCCTGCTCGGCCAGCTCCTCGTCCAGCGAGCGGCGCGAGCGCCAGTTGGAGGCGACCCGGGCGGGGTCGCGGACGACGTACCCGGCGACCCAGATCCGCTTGGACTCGTCGTCCTCGTCGTTCCAGCCGGTGTTGCCGATCTGCGGGGCGGTCATCACGACCACCTGGCGGTGGTACGAGGGGTCGGTCAGGGTCTCCTGGTAGCCGGACATGCCGGTGTTGAAGACCGCCTCGCCGAAGGTCTCGCCCCTCGCGCCGTAGGCCTGGCCGCGGAAGGTCCGGCCGTCCTCCAGGACGAGCACGGCGGCCGCACGCTCTGAGAACGGGCGCTCCCGCCGTTGGCGCTGCGTGGTGGGGGCAGGTGCGGTCATGACGCGGCCTCTTCCGTCTTCTTCGTCGTACGTGTTGCTGCGAGCTCGGTGATCGCCTCGACCCAGGCGGTGTGCTCGTCGGGGTGGTCGAACCGGAACCCGGAGTCCAGTTCGGTGTCCTCGTGCGTCCAGGTGACCACGAGGATGCCGGAGGGGACGACCTTGCCGGCGATCCCGGAGTCCGTCCGGGCACCGGTCAGGTGCTCGGCGGGGATCCAGAAGTCGACGTCGCCGGGGCGCTCCACCAGCAGGCCGTGCGCGCCGAGGGTCAGGTCGGCGCGGCTGCGGGTGCCCAGGCCGTGCGCGACGACCCGGTCCAGCCAGTTCCCGGCGGTCGTGGTGCCGTGGTAGCGGCCGCTGGTCTCCAGGATGGTCCGGCCGGCGCGTTCCGGCACGGCCGGCAGCGGGGCGAGCCCGGACTGCAGGGTGCGCCGCCAGTTCCAGCCCTGGCGCATCAGCCAGTAGACCAGGCCGATGACCAGGACCAGGCCGACCGTCCAGCCGAGGTAGCCCGGCCAGTTGGTGACCCTGGCCTGTTCCTGGGCCAGCAGGAGGGCGGAACTCACGCGAGCCCGCCCTGCTCGACCAGTTCGCCGGCCAGCACGGTGGCGGTGCCGCGCAGGAAGGTCGCGTGCACCCGGCCGGGCAGGTCGAGGCCCTTGTAGGGGGTGTTGCGGGAGCGGGTGGCGAAGCTGTCGGGGTTCACGGCACCACGGTACGCGGGATCGAACAGCACCAGGTTGGCGGGCTCACCCACCGAGACCGGGCGGCCGTGGCCGGCGAGCCGGCCGATCCGGGCCGGGCGGTGCGACATCCGGTCGGCGACGCCCTCCCAGTTGAGCATGCCGGTGTCGACCATGGTCTGCTGCACCACGGACAGCGCGGTCTCCAGGCCGACCATGCCCATCGCGGCCACGGCCCACTCGCAGTCCTTGTCCTCGGCCGGGTGCGGCGCGTGGTCGGTGGCGACGGCGTCGATGGTGCCGTCGGCCAGCGCCTTGCGCAGCGCCCGGACGTCCTCGGCGGTGCGCAGCGGCGGGTTGACCTTGTAGACCGGGTCGTAGGAGCGGACCAGCTCGTCGGTCAGCAGCAGGTGGTGCGGGGTGACCTCGGCGGTGACGTCCCAGCCCTTGGCCTTGGCCCAGCGGATGATCTCCACCGAACCGGCGGTGGAGACGTGGCAGACGTGCAGCCGGGAGCCGACGTGCGCGGCGAGCAGCACGTCGCGGGCGATGATCGCCTCCTCGGCGACGGCCGGCCAGCCGCCCAGGCCCAGCTCGCCGGAGACCTGGCCCTCGTTCATCTGGGCGCCCTCGGTGAGCCGCGGCTCCTGGGCGTGCTGGGCGACGACGCCGTCGAAGGCCTTCACGTACTCAAGCGCGCGGCGCATGATCACCGCGTCGTCGACGCACTTGCCGTCGTCGGAGAAGACCCGGACACCGGCGGCGGAGTCGTGCATCGCGCCCAGCTCGGCGAGCTTCTTGCCCTCCAGGCCGACGGTGACGGCGCCGACCGGCTGCACGTCGCAGTAGCCGGACTCCTGGCCGAGGCGCCAGACCTGCTCGACCACGCCGGCGGTGTCGGCCACCGGGAAGGTGTTGGCCATGGCGTGGACGGCGGTGAAGCCGCCCTTCGCGGCGGCCTGGGTGCCGGTGAGGACGGTCTCGGCGTCCTCACGGCCGGGCTCGCGCAGGTGGGTGTGCAGGTCGACCAGGCCGGGCAGGGCGATCAGGCCGGTGGCGTCGATCTCGATGTCGGCCTCGGCGACCAGACCGGTGCCGATCTCCCGGATCACGCCGTCGGCGATGTGGAGGTCCTGCGGGGCACCGCCGAGGATCTGGGCGTTGCGGATCAGGTAGGTGGTCACTGAGCGGTCTCCACGGAGTCGGTGCGGGGGGTGTCGGTGAGAGTGGCTCCGCCGAGCAGCAGGTAGAGCACGGCCATCCGGATGGAGACGCCGTTGGCGACCTGCTCGACCACGGTGCAGCGCGGGGAGTCGGCGACCTCGGCGGTGATCTCCATGCCGCGGACCATCGGGCCGGGGTGCATGACGATGGCGTGCTCGGGCAGCTGGGCCATCCGCACGCCGTCCAGGCCGTAGCGGCGGGTGTACTCGCGCTCGGTGGGGAAGAACGCGGCGTTCATCCGCTCGCGCTGCACCCGGAGCATCATCAGCGCGTCGGTCTTGGGGAGCACGCGCTCCAGGTCGTAGCTGACCTCGCAGGGCCAGTTCTCGATGCCGATCGGCACCAGGGTCGGCGGGGCGACGAAGGTGACCTGGGCGCCGAGGGTGGTGAGCAGGTGGACGTTGGAGCGGGCGACCCGGCTGTGCAGGATGTCGCCGACGATCGTCACCCGCCGCCCGGCCAGGTCGTGGCCGGAGCCCGGGTTGAGGTGGCGGCGCATGGTGAAGGCGTCGAGCAGCGCCTGGGTGGGGTGCTCGTGGGTGCCGTCACCGGCGTTGATGACGCTGCCGTGCAGCCAGTCGGACTGCGCGAGGCGGGCCGGCGCGCCGGAGGCGTGGTGCCGGATGACGACCGCGTCGGCGCCCATGGCCTGCAGGGTGAGGGCGGTGTCCTTGAGGCTCTCGCCCTTGGAGACCGAGGAGCCCTTGGCGGAGAAGTTGATGACGTCCGCGGACAGGCGCTTCTCGGCGACCTCGAACGAGGTCTTGGTGCGGGTGGAGTCCTCGAAGAAGAGGTTGACGACGGTCCGTCCGCGCAGGGTGGGGAGCTTCTTGACGGCCCGGCCGGAGAGCTGGGCGAGTTCCTCGGCGGTGTCCAGGATGAGCAGCGCGTCGTCGCGGCTGAGATCGGCTGCGGACACGAGGTGGCGCTTCACGCGGGTTACTCCGGGAGGTGCGGTTCGGTGGGCTGGGCGGCCAGGGCCTGGGAGGAGCGCGCGGCGAAGTCGCGGTCGCCGACGAGCACGGCGTCGACGCCGTCGCGGTCGGCCAGGCGCACCTGGACGGCTTCGCGCAGCGAGGTGGGGAGGTTCTTGCCCACGTAGTCGGCGCGGATGGGCAGCTCGCGGTGGCCCCGGTCGACGAGGACGGCGAGCTGGACGGCGCGCGGGCGGCCGATGTCGTTGAGGGCGTCCAGCGCGGCGCGGATGGTGCGGCCGGAGAAGAGCACGTCGTCGACCAGGACGACGAGCCTGCCGTCGATGCCGCCGGGCGGGATCTCGGTGTGCTCCAGGGCGCGGGCGGGCTTCAGCCGCAGGTCGTCCCGGTACATGGTGATGTCCAGGGTGCCGAGCGGGATGTCCTGGCCGGTGATCTGGGCGAGCCGGGCGTGCAGCCGCCGGGCGAGGTGGACGCCCCGGGTGTGGATGCCGAGCAGCACGACGTCCTCGGCGCCCTTGGCGCGCTCGACGATCTCGTGCGCTATCCGGGTGATGACCCGGGCGATGTCCGTGCCGTCCAGCACCTGGTGCGGCGGCCTCGGAGCGGATTCCTGGTGTGCGGTCATGCCGAAGCGGACCTCCTTCCCCGCCTCACGGGACGGGCCTTAAAGGATGTCTGGGGACGCCCCCGCCGGACTGCGGCGCGGGCTCCGGTCATCCTACCAGCGTGTATTCCGCGGCCAACCGACGGCCATCGTTCCGCTCCCCGTGGTTCACGCACCGGACGCACGGGTGATGCGGCCCATTCGCACGACTGCCCCATTCGGCTTGACGCAACTACCTCACTCTACGTAACCTCACAGTGAGTTACGAGACGGCCGTCGAACCCACCGGTAACGGCGTCGGCAATCGCCCGTGACCCACCACTGAACGCGAAGCAATCTCGTCCGGGGAGATCAATGTCCAGCGACTACGCGAAGCAGCTCGGAGGCAAGCTCCGAGCCATCCGCACTCAGCAGGGGCTCTCCCTGCATGGTGTCGAGGAGAAGTCCCAGGGGCGCTGGAAGGCAGTCGTCGTCGGCTCGTACGAGCGCGGCGACCGTGCGGTCACCGTGCAGCGGCTGGCCGAACTGGCGGAGTTCTACGGGGTCCCGGTGCAGGAGCTGCTGCCCGGCGGCACGCCCGGCGGCGCGGCCGAGCCGCCGCCGCGCCTCGTCCTCGACCTGGAGAGACTGACCCAGGTCCCGTCCGAGAAGGCCGGCCCGCTGCAGCGCTACGCGGCGACCATCCAGAGCCAGCGCGGCGACTACAACGGCAAGGTACTGTCGATCCGCCAGGACGACCTGCGCACCCTGGCCGTGATCTACGACCAGTCGCCGTCGATCCTCACCGAGCAGCTGATCTCCTGGGGCGTGCTCAACCCCGACGCGCGCCGCGCGGTGCGCGAGGAGGACGCGAGCTGAGGCTCGCCGTACCGGCTCCGGCCGGTCTCCCCGCCGGTTCTCCCGTCCACGGGAACGGCGGACACCTGCAGAAACGTCACGGCGCGGCCCCCGCGAGGGGTGCCGCGCCGCGGCGTTCCCGGGGCGCCCAGGCGCCTCCGGGGCGGTCGCACCTCCCGGGCAGTCGCGCGCGCCCCCGGGGCGGTCGGGCGCTGCCGGGCGGTCAGCAGACCGTCTCCAGCCGGTAGCCCGGCTCGGCGGCCACCCCGTCCAGCCGCACCGGCCCCGCGGCGGGCGTCCAGACCCGGCCCTCGCTGGCCCAGGCCCAGGCCGTCGGGCGGTACTCCCCGCAGGCCGCGGCGCTGCCCTGGGCGCCGTGCAGCACCGCGAGGCCGGGCAGCTCGCGGGCCAGCCCGGTGCAGAGCACCGCGCAGAGCAGTTCGAGGTCCTCGTCGTTGATCCGCACCACGCCGTCCTCCCACTGGAGCACCCGGGCGGCCGCGGACAGCCGCCCGCCGGGAGCGTCCACCGACAGGCGCAGCTCGTAGACCCCGCTGCCGGCGCCGAGCAGCATCCGGCGGAACACCTCGGCGCCGCGCTCGTAGGCGCCGCGCACGAGGTCGTCGCGCTCCCCGGAGAGCCGGCCGTCGAGCAGCAGGTCGGCGTGGCGCAGGGTCAGGCCGTTCTCGCGGGCCCGGACCAGCCGGGGGACGAAGTCGCCGGCCAGCTCCTCGCCCTGGTAGGCGAGCAGCTGGGTGCGCAGCGGCGGGTTGACCAGGTAGCGGTCGCGGGCGGCCGGCTCGGCCGGGTCGAGGCCGTGCAGCAGGCAGAACTCCGCGAAGTCCTGCGGGTGGAACATCCGGGCCCGGACGGTGTCGAAGCGGCGCCGGGCGTCGGCGAGCAGTTCGGCGGTCTCCTTGAGGTACTGCTCGTGGTCGGGCGCGTCGGACAGCCCCCAGGCGCGGGCCCGTTCGAAGTCCGCGGGGCTGGTGAGCACACCGATCACGAAGGCCTGGCCGGCGCCCTCGGCCCGCTGCCGCTCGCAGGTCCCCTCCCGGTCGGCGGCGCGCGAGCGGGCCCGGGGGCGGGCACCCGCGGCGGTGCAGTCGGGGGTGCGGCGGGCGCGGCCGTTGCGGCTCATCGGGGCTCCTCGGACGGGGCGGACGGGGCGGCGGCGGGTGGGACCGCCGACCTTGTCCTCCCCCGCCCCGCGTGGCGCACACGTACGACGTGTCACAGGACTGTAACCGAGGGTGAATCAGGCGCTTGGGGTCACGCACGGTTGTGCGGCCCGCCGCTCACGCCCCGCGCACCCGCCCCACGCGCGGCGCGCCGGTCACTCGCCGTGCACGCCCGCTCACACCGTCCCGGCCGGGGCCGCCCCCGCGCGAGCCGAGGGCCCACCGTCGAGCGGGCGAATCACCGGGGCAGCCGGGCCAGTTGGCGGGACTGGGCGACCAGGCGGCCGGTCTCGTCCCAGACCTCGGCGTCCTCCTCGAAGTACCCGCCGGCCACGTTCCGGGTGGCGTGCACCAGCCGCAGCCAGCCCGGCGCGGGCTTGGCGCGCAGGTGCACGGTCAGCTCGACGGTCGGCGCCCAGCCGGGCATCCCGAGGTCGAAGCTGACCGGCGGCAGGGCGTCGGCGGCCAGCAGGAGCAGCAGCGGGTCGGGGTCGCGGCCGTCGGCGAGCCGGAACCAGCCCTGGATCCGGCCGGTGCCGGAGGGCTGCCCGAGCGCCCAGCCGATGGTGGCCGGATCGAGCCGCATGTCGAAGCGCTCCAGCAGGGCGGCCTGGGCGATCAGCTCCCTGGGCGCGTGCTCGACGCCGATGCACTGGTCGGGCGGCGGCAGCTGCGGCGGGACGGCGCTGGTGCGCACCTCGCCGTCCTGGGCGGCGAGGTCGCCGTGGGTGGCGACCACCCGCAGCCGCTCCACGCCGTCCTGGCTGAGCGCGGCGGTGCCGGTGGACAGCGAGCGGCCGGCGCGGATCACCTCGGTGCGCGCGGTGACCGGGCCGGGGGTGGCGGCGGAGAGGTAGTAGCCGCTGATCGAGACCGGGTCGGCGTGGCCGGCGCCCTCCGGGTGGGCGGCGTGCGCGAGCGAGAGCGCGTGGCCGGCCACGGCCAGCAGCAGTCCGCCGTTGACGCCGCCGCCGATCTGCCAGCCGGCGCCGAGTTCGCCGTCGTACCGGCCCGGCTCGTCCGGGTGCGGGGTGAGGGCGATGCCCTGGTCGAACTCGCTGCGGATCGCCGTGGTCATGGGGGTGGCCTGCCCTTCGCTGCGGGTCGCCGACGGGTGCGGGCCGCCGGCACGCCGGGTTACTGACGAGTAGGCACCACCATACGCCGCCCCGGTGACCATGCACGAGGGCCGCCGGACCGTTTCCGGTCGGGCGGCCCTCGGCGCGGCGTGCGCGCGGTCAGCGGCGGATGCCGGGCTTCAGCTCCAGGAAGCGCGCGAGCATGCCGTTGACGAACGCCGGGGAGTCGTCGGTGGAGTACTCCTTGGCGATCTCCACGGCCTCGTCCAGGACGACCGCGTCCGGGACGCGGTCCTCCCAGATCAGCTCGTAGGCGCCGAGCCGCAGGACGTTGCGGTCCGCGATCGGCATCCGGTCGAGCGTCCAGCCGACCGCGTACTGCGAGATCAGCTCGTCGATCCGGCGGGCGTGCTGGACGTAACCCTCGACCAGCTCCATGGTGTACTCGCCGACCTGCGGGGTGCCCTCGTCCGGCTTGGGCTCCCGGGCCCGGGCCACCCAGTCGGCGAGGACCGTCAGCGGGTCGACCCCGCGGTGGTCGGCCTCGAACAGGATCTGGAAGGCTCGCGTGCGGGCCTTGGTGCGTGCGGACGACACGGACTTACTTCACCCGGCCGAGGTAGCTGCCGTCGCGGGTGTCGACCTTGACCTTCTCGCCGGTGGTGATGAAGAGCGGCACCTGGATCTCGGCGCCGGTCTCCAGCTTCGCCGGCTTGGTGCCACCGGTGGAGCGGTCGCCCTGGACGCCCGGCTCGGTCTCGGCGATGACGAGCTCGACCGCGGCCGGGAGCTCGATGTACAGCACCGCGCCCTCGTTCACGGCGACGAGCGCGTCGAAGCCCTCCAGCAGGTACTTGGCGGCGTCGCCGACGACGACCGGCTCGATGGCCAGCTGGTCGTAGGTGTCCATGTCCATGAACACGAAGTTCTCGCCGTCCTTGTACGAGAACTGCATGGTGCGCTTGTCGACGTTGGCGGTCTCGACCTTGGTGCCCGCGTTGAAGGTCTTGTCGACGACCTTGCCCGTCAGGACCTCCTTGAGCTTGGTACGCACGAAGGCCGGGCCCTTGCCGGGCTTGACGTGCTGGAACTCGACGACGGACCAGAGCTTGCCGCCCTCCAGCTTGAGGACCATGCCGTTCTTGAGATCGTTCGTGGAAGCCACGGGCGCACTTACTCCTGGATATAGCTGTCAAGGAACCAAGGGGTCGCGTCCTGTGGCACACCTGCGTCACAGGGCGAGGAGCTCCTTGGTGGTGATGGTGAGCAGCTCGGGCCCGCCCTCCTCCAGGGGGCGCACGACGAGCGTGTCCTCGATCCGGACCCCGCCCCGTCCCGGGAGGTGGACCCCCGGGCCGACGGTGACCGGCACGCGGCTGTCCAGTTTACCCATGTCCGTGGGACCGAGGCGCGGTGCCTCCCTCATCTCCAGGCCGATGCCGTGGCCGACCGGGTGCGGCGAGCCCTCGGTGTGCCCGGCCGCCCGGAGGATCTCCCGCGCGGCCCGGTCGGGCACGCACTGCTCGACCCCCGGCCCGAGCGCCTCCCGCCCGGCCCGCTGCGCGCGGAACACCAGCCGGTGCAGCTCCACCTGCCAGGGCGCCGGCGCCGCCCCGATCACGAAGGTGCGGGCGGTGGAGACCCCGTAGCCGCGGTACTGCGCGCCGAGCACCACGGTCAGGAAGTCGCCCTCCTCCACCCGCCGGTCGGTGGGCTGGTGCGCCTGCTGGCCGGAGTGGCTGCCGGTGCCGACCGAGACCGGGAAGGCCGCCCGGTCCGCGCCGTGGTCGATCATCCGGCGCTCCAGCTCCATCGCCAGGTGCCGCTCGGTGCGGCCGACCAGGATCGACTCCAGCAGTTCGCCGAGCGCCTGGTCGGCGATCTCCGCGGCGATCCGCAGGTCGGCGATCTCGTGCTCGTCCTTGACCACCCGCAGCCGCTCCACCGCCTGGCCCACGTCGCTCAGCCGCACCCCCTCGGCCAGCCCGGCCACCGCCCGGTGCCGGGTGACCGTCAGGTCGTGCTCCTCCACCGCGAGCCCGGCCACCCGCAGCCGGGCCGCGGCGGCGGCCGCGGCCAGCGCGGTGTCCGCCCCGGCCGCCACCGGCAGCTGGGTGACCTCGGGGGCGATCAGGTGCTCGCCGGTGTCGTCCGGCGGCAGGTCGTCCGGCAGCGCGAGCAGCGCCCGGTCCCGGGTCAGCAGCAGGCTCGCCCCGCACGGCGGGCACCCGGTGAGGTACCGCACGTTCGCCGCCCGGGTGATCAGCGCCGCGTCGGCCCCGGACGCACCACAGTGCTCCCGCAACCGCTCCCGCCGGCCCGCGTACCCATCAGCCATGCGTCGAGCCTACGAACCCGCCCCCCGATCCGCCCGCCGAACGCCCCCACCCGGGCCCCGCCCCGGCGCCGAGCCGGGCCCCGCTACAGCTTGCTCGCGGGCGCGTACTCCGCGCCCCCGGCGGGCTTCGGGGCCCACTTCTTCTCGACGCCGGCCAGGCGCCAGTAGGCGATGGCGGCGGCCCAGACCACCACGAACAGGCCGACGATCGCGTAGCCGACGTTGTCCAGGGAGATGTCCGCGATCCAGCCGGTCACCGGGTCGGTGAGGTCCAGCTTCTCGTGGAGGACGCCGACCAGTTCGATGGTGCCGATGATGAAGGCGACCGCGATGGACAGGCCGGTGATGGTCAGGTTGTAGTACACCTTCCGCACCGGGTTGGAGAACGCCCACTGGTAGGCGAAGTTCATGAAGGTGCCGTCCAGCGTGTCGAACAGGCTCATCCCGGCCGCGAAGAGCAGCGGCAGGCAGACGATCGCGTACCAGGGGAGGCCGGAGGCCGCGCCCGAGCCGGCCATCACCATCAGGGTGACCTCGGTCGCGGTGTCGAAGCCCAGGCCCAGCACCATGCCGACCGGGAACATCTGCCCGGGCCGGGTGATCGAGCGGGTCGCCCGGTTCAGCACCCGGGCCAGCAGGCCGCGGGCGTTCAGGTGCTCCTCCAGCTCGGCCTCGTCGAACCGCCCGGCCCGCATCGAGCGGAACACCCTGAGGATGCCGAACAGCGCGGCCAGGTTCAGCGCGCCGATCAGGTAGAGGAAGACGCCGGAGGCCGAGGTGCCGACCATGCCCAGCCACTGGTGGGTGGTCGAGTCGTCGTCCATCAGCGTGTTGGCCAGCTGCGCGCCACCCGCCACCAGGGCGGCCATCAGCACCACCATCGAGGAGTGCCCGAGCGCGAACCAGAAGCCCACCGAGACCGGGCGCTTGCCGTCCGCCATCAGCTTGCGGGTGGTGTTGTCGATCACCGCGATGTGGTCGGCGTCGAAGGCGTGCCGCATGCCGAGGGTGTAGGCGGTGATGCCCAGGCCCACCCCGAAGACCTGGGTGCCCACCTCGTACTTCTCCGGTGCGACCAGGAAGATCAGCGTGCCGAACGCCACCACGTGCATGGCGAGGATCACGCCCATCAGTCCGGCTGTGCGCAGGGTGTCCTCGCGGCGCCAGCGGAAGGCGGGCAGGGCGGCGGGCGGCGCCGCGGCCGCGGCGGTTTCGGGCAGGGTCATCTGCGGATCACGCTCCAGCACCTCGTGGAAAGACTTCGTGAGATGCCGCGGCCGGTCTCCTGGCTGACGGGGCTCCCGTACCCGCCTTCCCAGCCGCGCGAGGCGCCCAGTGGCGTCGTGGGTACGGACACTCTCCCCCGATCACAGTGGCGAGGGCCGCTCCGGACTGGGACCCCTGAGGGTCCGTCACCGGTCTTCCCGAGCACCACGGCGGGGAACACGGTAGGGGCCAGGGACAACGCTTGCAAGGCTGCGCACCTGCGCAGGTGTCCAGGATCACAGCCCGCCGCCTGCCAGAATGGGCCGTATGCATCTCGTACCGGCCGACCGCGCGGGCCACCGCACCATCGACGGCCACCGGGTCTGCGAGGCCATCGCCGCGATCGGCGACACGGCCCACGTCCGCTCCTGGGCCGACCGCTTCGCCCTGCTCGCCGACCCCGGCAGGCTCGCCCTCCTGCTCGCCCTGCACCGCACCGGCCCGCTCGCCGTGACCGACCTCGCGGTCGCCACCGGCATGCGCGACCCCGCCGTCTCCCAGGCCCTGCGGCTGCTGCGGACGGCCGGTGTGGTCGCCGGGGAGAAGGAGGGGCGTGTCGTGCGCTACCGGCTCGTGGACGCCACCCTGCGCCCCCTGCTCGACCAGTGCGCCGGTGACGCCCCCGCCGCGGCGGCGGGCTGACCCCCCGTCCGGCGTCCGTCCGGACGCCGCGCCCGGCCGGGCCCCGTTGCGTACGATCATGACGTGCTGAACCGCCGCCGGCTCCGGGCCCGGCCCGACGACGACCGCTGGAACACCCGGCCCGCCCGGGCCCGTGTCCTGGCGGTGGCCCGCACCCTCACCTCGGCGACCCGCGTCCTGGACGTCCTCACCCTGCTGCGCGAACTGGACGGCATCGGCTTCTCCGTCACCGTCAACCCCGGCTCCGCGTTCGCCGCCGGCCTCGACGACTACCTCCGCGCCCAGCCCGGCCTGACCGTCCTGCCCTGGCGGGACGCCGTCCGCAGGCCCTTCGACCTCGCCGTCGCCTGCGCCGTCCACGCCTCGATGCACCGGCTGCGCGCACCCCTCGTCGTCCTGCCGCACGGCGCCGGCTACAACCGCCTGGTCCCCGAGTCCACCGGCGACACGGTGACCTCCGCCGGGCTCTCCCGGCGCGAGCTCACCCACCGCGGCCGGGTCTTCCCCGCCGTCATCGGCCTCTCCCACCGGGAACAGTTCGAGCGCCTGCGGGCCGCCTGCCCCGAGGCCCTGCCCCGCGCCCGCGAGGTCGGCGACCCGTGCTTCGACCGGATGCTCGCCTCACTCGCCGCCCGCGACGGCTACCGGGCCGCCCTCGGCGCGGTCGACGGCCGCCGGCTCGTCGTGGTCAACTCCACCTGGAGCGAGCACTCGCTGCTGGGCCGCCATCCGGGCCTGCCGCTGCGACTGGTCGAACAGCTGCCCGCCGACGAGTACGCCGTCGCCGTCGTCCTGCACCCCAACGTCTGGGCCCGGCACGACCCGCGTGCCCTGCTCGCCGCCGCCGAACGCCGCGGCCTGCGGCTCGTCCCGCCGGACCAGGGCTGGCAGGCCACCCTGATCGCCGCCGACTGCGTGATCGGCGACCACGGCTCGGTCTCCTTCTACGGCGCCGCCCTGGAACGCCGCACCCTGCTGGTCGCCACCGGCGCCGCCGAACTCGACCCCCGCTCCCCCGGCTACGCCTTCGGCCAGACCGCCCCGGCCCTCGACCCCGACGGCGACCTGCTCGCCCAGCTCGAACGGGCGATGGCCGACCAGGACCCGGCCGCCCTGCGCCCGGTCACCGACCGCTCGCTGGGCCGGCGCGGCGAGTCCGCCCGGCTGCTGCGCGACCTGCTCCTCGCCCACCTGCCCGGCATCGAGCAGCCGCCCGGTGACCCGCGGCCGCTGCCCTACCCCCGGCCGGTCCCGCTCGCCGCCGAACGGCCCACCGCCTACGACGTGGTGGCCACCGGCGAGGGCGACACGATCCACCTGCGCCGCTACCCCGTGGGCCCCGGCCACCACTCCCCGCGCGGCTTCCACGCGGTCGCCGACGAGGAACCCCGCCTCGCCCTGCGGCACACCGCCGAGGTGCTGGCCCGCACCGAGGCCGACGCCGAGCACCCCGCCGAGGCCTGGCTGGCCGCCACCGCCGCCGAGCTCCCCGGCCTCGCCGTCGCGGTCGCCGCCCTCGGCCCGGCCCGCCACCTGGTGCGCCTGCCCACCGGGCTGCTCCTGGAGGCCCACGCGGAACGCCCCTGGGGCGCCCCCGACCCCCGCCTCGACCCGCTCCTGCTCGGCTCCGCCGTCGCCCACCGGCTCACCGCGCCCGCCCCGCCCACCGCCGGCCCGGCCGGCCTCCCCGACCGGCTGACCCTGCACACCGGGCCCCACCGCACCACCGTCGCCTTCACCCCCCGGCCGAGCCGACCCGGCTGACCCACGACGGCAGGCCCACGGCGGCAGGCCCGCGACAGCCGACCCGCGACGACGCCCCCTACCGCCCCCTCAGCTCCCGCAGGCGGGCCCGGTTGCGCTCGGCCAGCTCCGCGTCGCCCAGCTCCTCCGCGAGTTCGACCAGCAGCACCCGGGCGGCCTCCTCCTTCCGGGGCTGGCCCAGCTCCCGGGCCCGCCCGGCGCCGCGCTCCGCCGCGCCGACCGCCGCCGCCGGGCGGTGCAGCGCCCGCTCGGCCCGGGCCTCGACCAGCGGCAGCCGCATCAGCATCGGGGCGTCGCCCTCCCGTTCGGCCAGCTCGCCCGCCTCCCCGAGCACGGCCAGCGCCTCCTCCGCCCGCCCTGCGGCCACCAGGGCCTGGGCCAGGTTGTAGCTCTGCACCACCACGCCGTGCGCGTCGCCCTCGTTGGCCTGCCGGGCCAGGGTGAACAGCTCCACCGCCCGCTCCGGCCGCCCGTCGGCCAAGCAGAGCAGGCCGTCCGTCTCCCACAGCACACCGGCCAGCCGCGGCTCGTCCACCTGTGGCAGCAAGGCCGCCGCGGCCGCCAGCTGCTCCGCGGCGAGCGGGTACCGCGCCTGCTCGTAGTAGGCGCGCCCGAGCTGGTTGCGCATCCGGATCACCGCGTCCGGCCGGTTGTCCCACTGGGCCGCCTCGACGGCCAGCAGGTGGCTCTCGACCCAGTCTCCGTAGTGCTTGCGCCCGTGGTAGAGCGGCCAGAGCGACTCGCACAGCCGCCACACCTCGCCGTGCCACCCCTGTTCGGCGGCGGCCCGCACGGCGCCCAGCAGGTTGGCCCGCTCGCTCTGCAGCCACTGCAGCGCGTCCGGCCCCGACCCGAACCCGGGCAGCGCCGCCGCGTCCCCGCCGCCCGCAGGGGGTGCGCCGCCCTCCCGGAGCCGACCGATCTCCCGGAGCCGGAAGCGGTCGCCGATCGCCCGGTCGGCCAGCGCCGCGCGGCCCCGGTAGTAGGCGACGATCCCGGCCAGCAGCTCCCGCCGGCCGGGCAGGTCGCGGACCACCCCGGCCGCGTGCAGCCGCACCAGGTCGTGGGCGCGGTAGCGGCGCTCCGGCCCCTCCTCCGCCACGTCGTCCAGCAGGTGCGCCGAGCGCAGCTCCGCCAGCCCGTCCGCGACCCGCTCCACCCCCACCGCCTCGGCCAGTTCGGCCGAGACCAGCGGGCCTGGGTTGACGCCCAACAACCGGTAGAGCTGCCGGGTGTGCTCGGGCAGCCTCCCGTGGACGGTGTCCAGGACGTCCCCGACCGCCCCCTCCTCATTGCTCAGCGACGACAACCGGTGCTCCTTGTCGGTCAGTTCGGCCAGCACCCGGTCCACCCGCAGCTCGTCGCGGTCGAGCAGACGGAAGCCCACCGCGTTCAGCGCCAGCGGCAGGCCGCCGCAGAACTCGACCAGCCGCGCCAGCTCGTCGTCCGTCCCCCGGCCCGGGCCCAGCCAGCCGCGGACCAGCTCGCTCCCGGCGCCGGTGGTGAGCGGGTCCAGGCGCAGCAGCTCGGCGCCGTCCAGGGCCAACCCGGGCAGCCGGCGCCGGCCGGCGGCCACCAGCAGGCCGGTGGCGGGCAGCAGCGCCCGGACCTCGGCGGCGTGCTCGACGTTGTCCAGGAAGACCAGCACCCGGCGGCCGGCGGCCGTCGCGGTGCGGAACGCCGCCGCCCGTTCGGCCAGGGTGTCCGGCACGTACGGGAGCCCGAAGCCGCGCAGGAAGCCGCCGAGCACCTCGCCGAGGTCCGCTCCGCCGTGGTGCCGGTGGGCGGCGAGGTCGGCGTAGAGCTGACCGCCCGGGAAGTGCGCCGTGGACCGGGCCGCGAACTGGGCGACCAGCTCGGTCTTGCCGACGCCGCCGAGCCCGGTGAACACCACGACGGCCGGCCGGACGTCGTCCAGCCGGCCGAGCGCCGCCTCCAGCCGGGCGAGCTCGCCCTCCCGGTTGACGAAGGCCCGGCGCGGTCCGCGGATCTGGCGCGGCACGGTGGGTCCGGGCGCCGCCGTCATGACGATCGTGCCGGCCTGCATCACCGTGCCGTGGACCGTGCCCGACACGGTGTTGACCGTCCGGTGGCCGTCCGTCATCAGCGCGCTCCCTCTGCCGGGCCGAATGCCGGCCCCAGCCTACGGCCGAACCCGGCCCGGGATCACGCGCTCGCGCGGGCCGGCTGGCAGGTGGGGCACCAGAAGAGGTTGCGCGAGGCGTGCTCCTCGGTGCGGACGTCCGTGGCGCAGACCAGGCACGGCAGACCGGCGCGCCGGTAGACGTAGACCTCGCCGCCGTGGTCGTCGACGCGCGGGGGGCGGTTCATCGCCTCGGGCGTGTGCTCCGGGCGGACGGTGTCGATGCGGCCCGCGCCGACGCCCTCGCGCATCAGGGCGACCAGGTCCGCCCAGATCGCGTCCCACTCGGCACGGCGCAGCGAACGGCCGGGCAGCTGCGGGTCGATGCCGTGCCGGAACAGCACCTCGGCGCGGTAGACGTTGCCGACGCCGGCCAGCACCTTCTGGTCCATCAGCAGCGCGGCGATCGTCGTGCGGCTGCCGGCTATCCGCTGCCAGGCCGCGTCCGGGTCGGCGTCGGCGCGCAGCGGGTCGGGGCCGAGGCGGGCGGCCACGGCGGCCTTCTCGGCATCGGTGATCAGTGCGCAGGTGTTGGGACCGCGCAGGTCGGCGTAGTGCTCGTCGTTCTCCAGCCGCAGCCGGACCAGGCCGACCGGCTCGGGCACCGTGCCGTCGCCGACCTCGCCGAAGGTGAAGCCGCCGTACAGGCCGAGGTGGACGTGCACCCAGGCGTCCTCGCCGAAGCCGAGGAAGAGGTGCTTGCCGACGGCCTCGGCCGCGGTCAGCTCCCGCCCGTCGATCAGCTTGGCGCCGTCCGCGAACCGGCCCTGCGGGCTGGCGGCGCGGACCGGCCGGCCGCCGAAGGCGCGGTGGTTCTCGGCGGCGAGGCGGTGGATGATGTGGCCTTCCGGCACGGGCGCGGCTCCCCCCGGTGGTTCGTTCTGGACCCGTCCATCATCGCAGCCGGCACCGACAGTCCGGCCCGGCCGCCGGGGCCCGCGCGGCCGCTCAGCGCACCGGGATGCCCATCAGCCGGGCCAGGATCACCCGGTCGAGTTCGGCGGCCGTGGCGGCCACGTCCAGGTGGGAGTTGTCGATGATCGGCAGCCCGGAGTTGTACCAGCCGGCCATCCGCCCGTGGATCCGGGCCACCTCCTCGTCGCCGAGCCGGCGGTTGCCGCTGCGCCGGGCGTTGCGGCCGAGCACCGAGTCCAGGCTGGGCAGCAGCACCACCGGGATCATGCCGGGACCGATGTGCCGCTTCCAGCCGCCGAGGCCGATGGCGGGGCGGTCCGGGAAGACGGCGTCGTCGATGATGCAGGAGATGCCGTTGGCGAGGTAGTTGCGGCAGGCGAAGCCGCAGGTCCGGCGGGCGAGCCGGTACTGCGCCTCGGAGGCGTTGTTCCAGCCGGACTGCGGGTTGGCGAAGCCGGACTGCACCCACTCGCGGACGTCGTCGAGGCTGATGTGCGCGGTCGGGGTGGGGCGCCGCTCGGCCCAGTGGCGGGCGACGGTGGTCTTGCCGGCGCCGGCCGGGCCGATCAGCAGCACCGCGATCGGCCCGGTGGCCGCGTGCTGCTGCGGCGGGCGGGCGGGCAGCTGGACGGGCGCACCGGACGGCAGCAGGAAGTGTCCGGTGGACCCGGCGGGCACCGGCGCCACCGGAGCGGGCGCGGGGGCCCGGGCCGGAACGGGCGCGGGGACCGGAGCGGCGGGCGGGGCCGGCGGCACCACGGGCACCGGAACGGTGGGCGGCCCGGAGGAGGCGGCGGGGGCGGCCGGCGCGGCCGCGGGGTACGCCGGAGCCGGTGGGACCGGCGCGGCGACGGGACGCGGGGGGACGGGCCCACCCCCGGTGTACTGCGTCACGGTCACCTCCCGACTCACCTTCTGCGGGGACACTACACGGCGGTGCGGCGGTGGACACAGTCCGCCGCCGCACCGCCGCTGGTCACCGGCCCGACCCGGCCACGGCCCGGGCCGGACGCCCGCCGGCCCGGTCGCTCGGCCCGCCCCGTCAGCCCGCGGCGAGCTGGTCGGCCAGCGCGCGCAGCGCCAGCTCGTACGAGCCGATCCCGAACCCGGCGATGGTGCCGGAGGCCACCGCGGAGATCACCGAGGTGTGCCGGAAGGTCTCCCGCGCGTACGGGTTGGAGATGTGCACCTCGATCAGCGGCGCGGTGCGCTGCGCGGCGGCGTCCCGCATCGCGTACGAGTAGTGGGTGAACGCACCCGGGTTGATCACCACCGGCACCCGGCCGTCGGCCGCCTCGTGCAGCCACTCGACCATGGTCTGCTCGGAGTTGGTCTCGTGCACCTCGACCTCGAAGCCCAGCTCCTTGCCGAGCGCGGTGCAGCGCTCGACCAGCCCGGTGTACGAGGTGGAGCCGTAGACGTCGGGCTCGCGGCTGCCGAGCCGGCCGAGGTTGGGGCCGTTGAGCACCATCACCCGGGTCACGAGGAGACCTCCGCGTAGGCGGCCACCAGCAGGGACGGGTCGGGGCCCTCCAGCACGGAGGTCTTGCCGAGGCCGTCCAGCACGATGAAGCGGATGAGGTCGCCGCGCGACTTCTTGTCGATCTTCATGGCGTCCAGCAGCTTGGGCCAGGCGTCCGCGCGGTAGCTGAGCGGCAGGCCGACCGCGCCCAGCACGGTGCGGTGCCGGTCGGCGGTCGCGTCGTCCAGCCGCCCGGCGAGGCGGCCGAGCTCGGCGGCGAACACCATGCCGATCGAGATCGCCGCGCCGTGCCGCCACTTGTAGCGCTCGTTGCGCTCGATGGCGTGGCCGAGGGTGTGGCCGTAGTTGAGGATCTCGCGCTGCCCGGATTCCTTGAGGTCCCCGGAGACGACGTCGGCCTTGACCTGGATGGCCCGCCGGATCAGCTCGACGGTGTGCGGCCCGGCCGGGGTCCTGGCGCCCTCCGGATCGGCCTCGATCAGGTCGAGGATGGCCGGGTCGGCGATGAAGCCGCACTTGATGACCTCGGCGAGACCGGAGACGTAGTCGTGCCGGGGCACCGTCTCCAGGGTCGCGAGGTCGGCCAGCACGCCCACCGGGGGGTGGAAGGCGCCGACCATGTTCTTGCCCTCGGCGATGTTGATGCCGGTCTTGCCGCCGACCGCCGCGTCGACCATGCCGAGCAGCGTGGTGGGCATGGAGACCCAGCGGACCCCGCGCAGCCAGGTGGCGGCGACGAAGCCGGCCAGGTCGGTGGTGGCCCCGCCGCCGAGGCCGACGACCACGTCGGTGCGGGTGAACCCGGTCTGCCCGAGCACCGACCAGCAGTACGCGGCCACCTCGGCGCTCTTCGCCTCCTCCGCGTTGGGCACCTGGAGGGCGATCACCTCGTAGCCCTCGCCGAGCAGGTCCTCGCGGATCGCGTCGGCGGTGGCGGACAGCGCCTCGGGGTGGATGATCGCCACCCGCCGGGCCCGGGTCCCGATCAGCGGCGCCAGCTCGCCGAGCAGCTGGTGCCCGATCAGCACGTCGTACGGGTCGTGGCCGGCGCTGCCGCCGACGTGAATCCTGACGGTGTCACTCATGGGGGGTCTTCAGCTCCAGTGCTTCCAGTACGGCGTCCGCGACCTGCTCGGGGGTGCGGCCGGCGGTGTCGACGACGGCGGTGGCCACCTCCAGGTAGAGGGGGCGGCGGGCCTCCATCAGCTCGCGCCAGCGGGCCCGCGGGTTGACCGCCAGCAGCGGGCGGGGGGCGTCCAGGCCGACCCGCTTGACCGCGTCGGCGAGCGGCACCTCCAGGAACACCACCGGCAGCTCGCGCAGCAGGGCCCGGGTGGCCCCGGCCATCACGGCGCCGCCGCCGAGCGCGAGCACGCCGTCGTGGGTCTCGACGGCGCCGCGCACGGCCGCCGCCTCCAGGGCGCGGAAGTGCGGCTCGCCCTCGTCGACGAAGATGTCCGGGATCGGCTTGCCGGCCCGCTCCTCGATGTCCGCGTCGGTGTCGCGGAAGCCGAGGCCGAGGCGCTCGGCGAGGACCCGCCCGACGGTGGACTTGCCACTGCCGGGCGGGCCGACCAGCACGATGGCCGGACAGCTCATCGGACGATCAGGTTGTCGAGGTAGCTCTGCACGTTGCGCCGGGTCTCCGACACGTGGTCGCCACCGAACTTCTCGTTGACCGCGTCGGCGAGCACCAGGGCGACCATCGCCTCGGCGACGATGCCGGCCGCCGGCACCGCGCAGACGTCGGAGCGCTGGTGGTGGGCCTTGGCCGGCTCACCGGTGCGCACGTCCAGGGTGCGCAGCGCGCGCGGGACGGTCGCGATCGGCTTCATCGCGGCGCGCACCCGCAGCAGCTCGCCGGTGGACAGGCCGCCCTCGGTGCCGCCGGAGCGGCCGGAGACGCGCTTGGCGCCCTCGGGGGTCGGCACGATCTCGTCGTGCGCCTGCGAGCCGGGGACGCGGGCCAGCTCGAAGCCGTCGCCGACCTCGACACCCTTGATCGCCTGGATGCCCATCAGCGCGGCGGCGAGCCGGGCGTCCAGCCGGCGGTCCCAGTGCACGTGCGAGCCGAGGCCGACCGGGACGCCGTAGGCGAGCACCTCGACGACGCCGCCGAGGGTGTCGCCGTCCTTGTGGGCCTGGTCGATCTCGGCGACCATCGCCTTCGAGGCGTCGGCGTCCAGGCAGCGCACCGGGTCGGCGTCCAGCCCGGGCTCGTCGGAGGGCAGCGGCAGCACACCGGCCGGGGCCTTGGCGGCGGCCAGCTCGACCACGTGGCTGACGATCTCGATGCCGCAGGTCTCCTTGAGGTAGGAGCGGGCGACGGCGCCGAGCGCGACGCGGGCGGCGGTCTCCCGGGCGCTGGCGCGCTCCAGGATCGGGCGGGCCTCGTCGATCGAGTACTTCTGCATGCCGGCCAGGTCGGCGTGGCCGGGGCGCGGGCGGGTCAGCGCCTCGTTGCGGGCGAGACCGGCGAGCACCTCCGGGTCGACCGGGTCGGCCGACATGACCTGCTCCCACTTCGGCCACTCGGTGTTGCCCACCATGACGGCGACCGGGCTGCCCATGCTGAGGCCGTGCCGGACACCGCCGAGGAAGGTCACCTCGTCCTGCTCGAACTTCATCCGTGCGCCGCGACCATAACCGAGCCGGCGGCGCGCCAGCGCGTCGGCCACCATGGCGGTGGTGACCGGTACACCGGCGGGCAGGCCCTCCAGCGTCGCGACGAGTGCGGGGCCGTGCGACTCCCCCGCCGTCAGCCAGCGCAACGTACCCAACGGAGCTCCTTCATCAGCGGACCGGCGCGGCGCTGCCGCCACCCGTCCGGGCGTGCCTTCTCCCCGAATCCTTTCATGCCGGACCGGCCGACCGGCCTCGGAGTCCGATCACCGGACAGCATTCGGCCGACCGGCGGACGGGTACGGCCGGCCGGCGCGCCACCGGAGCGTCCCCGGACCCGCGCTCAGCCCGCCGCGAGCGCGGCCTCGCCGGCGGCCCGGATCGCCGCCAGCGGCCCGGGCGTGCGCCCGGTGAACAGCTCGTTCTGCAGCACCGCCTGGTGCACCAGCAGGTCGAGCCCGCCCAGCACGGTCGCCCCGCGCTCGGCGCAGGCCCCGGCCAGCTTGGTCGGCCACGGGTGGTAGAGCACGTCGAACAGCGCGCCCGGCTCGGCGGTGAGGTCGCCGGCGAAGCCGTCGGTCGCCCCGGCCGGGGTGGTGGCCACGGTGAGCGGGTGGGCCAGCGCCTCGGCGCCGCGCGCCCAGTCGGCGGTGCGCACCGCCACGCCCAGCCGCTCGCCGAGCTCCGCCATCTCCCGGGCCCGCTCGGGGCTGCGGACGTAGACGGTGACCTCGCGGGCGCCGAGCCGGGCCAGCGCGGCCATCGCCGAGGAGGCGGTGGCCCCGGCGCCGAGCACCGCGGCGGCCGGCACCTCGGTGATGCCGCGCTCGCGCAGCGCGTTGACCAGCCCGGGCACGTCGGTGTTGTGCCCGGACCTGCGCCCGTCGGCGGTGAACACCAGGGTGTTCACCGCCTCGACCGACCGGGCGGTCGCACTCACCTCGTCGAGCAGCGGGATGACCGCCCGCTTGAGCGGCATGGTCAGCGAGCAGCCCGCCCACTCGGCCTCGTCCAGCCCGGCGACGAAACCGGGCAGCCCGGCCTCGTCGACCTCGAAGCGGTCGTAGCGCCAGCCGTCCAGCCCGAGCGCCGCGAAGGCGGCCCGGTGCAGGGCGGGCGACAGCGAGTGGGTGATCGGCGAGCCGAGGACGGCCGCCCGGTGCTTGCTGGTCACGCTGGTGTTCTCTCCCGGTGCGGCCCCGGTGGGGCCGTCCTCACTTGGTGGTGCAGTGGACGGAGGCCGCGTCGAACTTCTGGCCGGCCGCCGTGCAGTACGCCTTGACGTTCTCGGCGTGCTCCGCGTCCGTCTCCGCGAACAGGGTCTGGGTCGGCGACATCGCGATGAAGTACAGCCACTTGCCGTCCGCCGGGTTCAGCGTCGCCTTCAGCGCGTCGTCACCGGGGTTGGAGATTGGCCCCGGCGGCAGACCCTGGTTGATGTAGGTGTTGTACGGGTTGGACCCGTCGTTGATCTGCTTCCTGTCGAGGTCCTTGGTGCCCAGCGCGTACTGCAGCGTGGTGTCCATGCCCAGTCGGCCGTTGACCTTGCCCTTGTCGGCCAGCCGGTTCTGGATGGTCTTGGCCATCTTGGCGAAGTCGTCCTTGTTGTTGCCCTCCGCCTGGAGGATGCTCGCCTCGATGACCACCTCGTAGCCGGACTTGAGGCCGATCTTCGAAGCCTCCGCGTCCAGGGCCGCGTAGCGCTCCGTGGCGTTCTTGACCATCTCCTTGAGCAGGTCCTCGGGCTTCATGCCCGGGGTGATCGAGTAGCGGGTCGGCCAGAGGAAGCCCTCGATGTTGCCCTTGGCGTACGCGGGCAGGCCGAGGTTGTTGACCTGCTCCTTGGCGACGGTCGCGGTGGTGCCCTTGGGCAGGCCCAGCTTCTCGTCGATCTTGACGTAGGTGGCGGTGGAGGTCAGGCCCTCCCGGATGATCAGCTTCTCGCCGCCGTTGGCCTCCACCAGGAACTGCACGGCGCCCTCGGCCGACATCTCCTTCGGCATGCTGTAGGCACCGGGCTGGATGGTGGTGCACTTGACGTTCTTGTCGCACGCCGCCTTGAAGGCGTCGACGCTCTTGACCACGCCGGCCTGCTTCAGCGCCAGACCCATCTGGGTACCGGCCGCGCCCTGCTTGATCTCCACGTTGACGGTGCCCGAGCCCGGGCCGGGGAAGTCCGGCGGCGGGCCGAAGTGGTCCTTGTAGAAGCCGTAGCCCCAGTAGCCGGCGCCGCCCATGGCCCCGAGCAGCACCAGGGCGACCACCAGGCAGGCGCCGCCGTTGCGCCGGCCGGACTTCTTGCCCTTCTCCTTGCGCTTCTTCTTCGCCTCGCGGGAGTCGTCCTCCTCGCCGAGGAAGCCGCCGCGCCCGTCGTCCTCCGCGCCGTCCCCGTGGTACTCGTCCTCGGCGTACTCGCCCTCGTGACCGTCCCACTCGTCCTCGGCGTACTCACCGCCGCCGGCGGGGGCGGCCGGGTCGGCGCCGGCCTCCAGCGCGGCGGCCTCCGCCTCCCAGTCGATGCCGTCCGGCCCGGGACCGGAGGACCGCCCGGCGGCCGGCTGCTCCTGACGGGCCGCGGCGCCCTGCGGCGGGACGCCCTGCTGGGGCGCGCCCTGCTGCGGGTACCCCTGCTGCTGGCCCATGCCCTGCGGCACCTGCTGCTGCGGATAGCCCTGCTGACCGCCGTACTGCTGCTGGCCGCCCATGCCCTGCTGCGGGTAGCCCTGCTGCTGACCCATGCCCTGCTGGCCCATGCCCTGCTGCGGCATCTGCTGCTGCGGGTACCCCTGCTGCGGCATCTGCTGCCGCGCGTAGGCCTGCTGACCGCCGTACTGCTGCTGGCCACCCAGGCCCTGCTGGTCCATGCCCTGCTGGCCCATGTCCTGCTGGTTCATGCCCTGCTGCGGCATCTGCTGCTGGGGGTAGCCCTGCTGACCGCCGTACTGCTGCTGGGACTGCTGGGGGTGCTGCTGCCACTGCCCGTCCTGCTGGCCGGGGACCGGCTGCTGACCGCCGTACCCGGGGTCTCCCGGATGCCACGGCTCGGAGCCCTGGGGGCCGTAGCCCCGACCCAGATCGGTCATTGATCCCCTTATACCGACGGAGACGACCGGAGGATCGGCCCGGTCGCCCGGGACGGCGTCCCGGCTGCTTGTCGAACCGGCGTGCTAGCGCAACACCTGGACGGAGACGCTACCGTACCGCAGTCGACGCCAGGGCCGGGCCGCCGCCCGGCCCTCAGGGCGCCCCCGGCGAGGCCGGGGCGGACGCGGAGGCCGACGCGCTCGCCGACGCCGAGGCGCTCGCCGCCGCCCGGTTGGCGTTGAACTCCGCGACGTTCTTCTGCTGCACCTCGAAGCTGTCGGTGAACCGGGTGTCGCCGGGCTTCACGGTCACGAAGTAGAGCCAGTCCCCCGGCGCCGGGTCCACCGCCGCCATGATCGCCTGCCGCCCCGGGTTGGAGATCGGCGACGGCGGCAGCCCCGCGTGCTTGTACGTGTTGTACGGGGAGTCGAGCCGGGTGTCGGTGACGCTGGTGTTGAGCGTGGAGCGCCCGAGCGCGTAGTTGATGGTGGAGTCCAGCTGGAGCGGCATGTTCTTGGCCAGCCGGTTGTAGATCACCCGCGCCACCTTGCCCATGTCCTCGACGTTGTCGGCCTCCCCCTGCACCATGCTGGCGATGGTCACCAGCCCGTACAGGGTCTGCCCGAAGTTGGTCGCGACGACCTCCGCGTCGTCCCGGACGAACTCCTTGCCGGCCCGCTCGACCATCTGCTTCAGCAGGTCGACGGCGGTGGTCTCGTCGGTGACGGCGTACGTCGCGGGGAACAGGTAGCCCTCCAGGTTGCCGCCCGCGGTCTCCGGCAGCCCCAGCTCGGCGGCCTGCTCCTCGGCCGCCTTCTCGGTGGTGCCCTCGGGCAGCTGGAGCTTCTTGTCGATCGCCGCGTAGATCTGACTGCCGCGCCAGCCCTCGGGGATGGTGAGGCCGTTGGCGTTGGCGGGGTCGATCAGCACGGCGAGCGCCGCGGCCGCCGACATCTTCTGCCGCAGTGTGTAGGTGCCGGGCTGGATCCGCCCGGCCGCCGCCGCGCTGCCCCTGGCGGCCCGGGTGAACGCGAGCGAACTCGCGACCACGCCGTTGCGCACCAGCGCGGACGCGATCTGGCTGAGCCCGGCACCCTCCGGCACCGAGACCTGCACCGCGCCGGCCCCCTCGCCCGTGTAGTCGGCGGCGGCCGGGGGCTTGCGCTGCCCCTGGAGCCAGCTGAACCCGGCCAGCCCGATCCCGCCGAACACCGCGACCAGCGACAGCGCGGTCAGCAGGCAGGCCAGTCCGGTGCGCAGCCGGCGCGGATCGGGCCCGTCGGGGCGCGGGGCGGGCGCGCCCGGCGGGCGGCCCTCCGGCTCGGTCGGCGGCGCACCGAGGTGGCCGGGGCTCAGGCCGGGTGTGAGGTCCAGGTCGGTCACGGCGTCCCCTCGGCGGTCCGCGCGGCAAGCGGCGCGACGGCAACGGCAGAGGGGTCCGTGCCGGACGCGCGTCCGTACGGACCCCTCTTCGGGACGTTAGAACAGGCCGGTCAGCCCGCCGCCTCGACGCTCTCACCGGGCGGGCGTCCGCTCACCCGTTCGGACTCAAGGGCGGTCTGCAGGATCACCACGGCGGCGGCCTGGTCGACCACCGAGCGGCCCTTCTTGGCCTTGACCCCCGAGGCGCGCAGCCCGTGGGTCGCGGTGACCGTCGACATCCGCTCGTCGACCAGCCGGACCGGCACCGGCCAGAGCCGGTTGGCCAGCCGGGCCGCGTAGCCGCGGACCTTCTCGGCCGCCGGGCCCTCCTTGCCGCTGAGCGAGCGCGGCAGCCCGACGATCACCTCGATCGCGCCGTACTCCTCGACGATCGCGGCGATCCTGGCCTGCGACTTCACGCCCGCCGGGACGGTCTCCACCGGAGTGGCGAGCACCCCGTCGGGGTCGCAGGACGCGACCCCGATCCGGGCGTCCCCGACGTCGACGGCGATCCGCCGCCCGCGCCGGAAGGGCTTCTCCTCGAACTCCATCAGAACGCGGACCCCATCAGGAGGCACGCTCCGCGACGAGGCCGCGCACCGCGGTGACGGCCTCGTCGATCGCGGCCGGGTTGGTGCCGCCGCCCTGGGCGACGTCGTCCTTGCCGCCACCGCCGCCGCCGAGGGTCTTGGCCGCGGTGCGGACCAGCTCGCCGGCCTTGATGCCGCGGCCGCGGGCGTCCTCGTTGGTGGCGATCACGGTCAGCGGGCGGTCGTTCGCCACGGTGAAGGCGGCGACCACGGCCGGGCGCGAGCCGAGCCGGCCGCGCACGTCCAGGACCAGCTTGCGCAGCTCGTCCGCGCCGGTGCCGTCGGCGACCCGGGCGGCCACCACGGCCACGCCGTGCACGTCCTCGGCCGAGTCGGCCAGGCCCGCGGCGGCCGCGAGCACCTTCTCGGCGCGGAAGCGCTCGATCTCCTTCTCGGCGTCCTTGAGCTTGGCGAGCATGCCCGAGATCTTCTCCGGCAGCTCCTCCGGGCGGCCCTTGACCAGCTCGGTCAGCTGGGCGACCACGGTGTGCTCACGGGCCAGGAAGCGGTACGCGTCGGCGCCGACCAGGGCCTCCACGCGGCGCACACCGGAGCCGATCGAGGACTCGCCGAGCAGCTTCACCAGGCCCAGCTGGGCGGTGTTGCCGACGTGCGTGCCACCGCACAGCTCCTTGGAGAAGTCGCCGATGGTGACGACGCGGACCTCGTCGCCGTACTTCTCGCCGAACATCGCGATGGCGCCGGCCTTGCGGGCCTGGTCCATCGTCATGACCTCGGCGGTGACCTCCAGCTCGCGGGTCAGCACGTCGTTGATCTTCTGCTCGACGTCGGTCAGCACGCTGCCGGGCACGGCGGCGGGCGAGCCGAAGTCGAAGCGGAAGCGGCCCGGGGCGTTCTCCGAACCGGCCTGGGCGGCCGTCGGGCCGAGCGCGTCGCGCAGCGCCTGGTGGGTCAGGTGGGTGGCCGAGTGGGCGCGGGCGATCGCCCGGCGGCGCTCCACGTCGATGGTGGCGTACGCGGACGAACCGAGCACGACCTCGCCGAACAGCACGCCGCCGGAGTGCACGATGACGCCCGGGACGGGCTGCTGCACGTCGCGGATCTCGACGACCGCGCCGGAGTCCAGCCGGATCCGGCCGTGGTCGGCGAGCTGGCCGCCGCCCTCGGCGTAGAACGGGGTGCGGTCGAGGATGATCTCGACCTCGTCGCCCTCGGAGGCGGCCGGCGCCGGGGCGCCGTTCACCAGCAGGCCGACCACGGTGGCCTCGCCCTCGGTGAGGGTGTAGCCGGTGAAGACGCTGGCGCCCGAGGTGTCGGCGACCTCGCGGTACGCGGCGACGTCGGCGTGGCCCATCTTCTTGGCCTTGGCGTCCGCCTTGGCACGGTCCCGCTGCTCCTGCATCAGGCGGCGGAAGCCGGCCTCGTCGACCTGCAGGCCCTGCTCCTCGGCCATCTCCAGGGTCAGGTCGATCGGGAAGCCGTAGGTGTCGTGCAGCTTGAACGCCTGGTCGCCGGAGAGCACCACGCCGCCGGACTGCTTGGTCTCGGTGACCGCGGCGTCCAGCAGGTTGGTGCCGGCCTTCAGGGTCTGCAGGAAGGCCGCCTCCTCGCCGATGACGACCGTCTCGATGCGCTTGCGGTCGCTCTCCAGCTCCGGGTACTGCGGGGCCATCGCCTTGATCGCGGTGTCGATGAGCTCCTTGGCCACCGGCTCGGTGGCGCCCAGCAGGCGCATGTTGCGGATGGCGCGGCGCAGGATGCGGCGCAGCACGTAGCCGCGGCCCTCGTTGCCGGGGGTGACGCCGTCGCCGACCAGCATCAGCGCGGTGCGGATGTGGTCGGTGACCACGCGCAGCGAGACGTCGGCCTTGTGGTCGGCCCCGTAGCGGTGGCCGGTCAGCTCGGCGGCCCGGTCCAGGATCATCCGGCTGGTGTCGATCTCGAAGAGGTTGTCGACGCCCTGCAGGATGGCGGCGAGGCGCTCCAGGCCGAGGCCGGTGTCGATGTTCTTGCTCGGCAGGTCGCCGAGGATCTCGAACCCGTCCTTGCCGTCGCCGTGGCCGCGCTCGTACTGCATGAAGACCAGGTTCCAGATCTCCAGGTAGCGCTCGCCGTTGACGGCCGGGCCGCCCTCCTCGCCGTACGCGGGGCCGCGGTCGTAGTTGATCTCCGAACACGGGCCGCACGGGCCGGGGACGCCCATCGACCAGAAGTTGTCCTTCATGCCGAGGCGCTGGATCCGCTCGGCGGGCACGCCGATGACCTCGCGCCAGATCTGCTCGGCCTCGTCGTCGTCCTGGTAGACGGTGATCCAGAGCTTCTCCTTCTCCAGGCCGTAGCCACCGTCCGCGACGGGGCTGGTGAGCAGGTCCCACGCGAACTTGATGGCTCCTTCCTTGAAGTAGTCACCGAAGGAGAAGTTGCCGCACATCTGGAAGAAGGAGCCGTGCCGGGTGGTCTTCCCGACCTCCTCGATGTCCAGGGTGCGCACACACTTCTGGACGCTGGTCGCGCGCGAGAACTGCGGCTTGACCTCGCCCAGGAAGTAGGGCTTGAACGGGACCATGCCGGCGTTGACCAGCAGCAGGGTGGGGTCGTCGGCGACCAGGGACGCCGACGGAACGACGGTGTGGCCGCGCTCCTCGAAGAAGCGCAGCCAGCGGCGGCGGATCTCTGCCGACTCCATTAGTGGTCCTTCCGGTTGGTACCGCCCCGCGGCGGAAGCGCGCGCCGGGGCGTTTTCTCGATGGCTTGGGGGGTGGTGCCGGTCCCGTCGGAGGACCCGCGGGCACGGCTGGGCGGAGGCAGGGCGGCGGCCGGGCTCCCGGGCGCCGCCGAGATAGCTCGGTACTGGGGCTCGCCGCGCAGCACCCCGCTGCGGCGGCGCGGCTCGACGACGGCGGTGCCGTCCAGCCCGAGGTCCTCGCGCAGCTGCTCCTCGCGCTCGGTCATGCCGGCCCGCACGTCCTGGGCGAACTGCTTGGCCAGGTCGCCCAGGTGCAGCGCGCCGCGGGCGGCGGTGCCGGAGAGGCTGTCCGGGGTCAGCCGGTGCACGGCCTCGTTGGCCTTGTTCACGGCCCAGACGGTGGCGCCGGCGCCGACCGCCATCCAGAAGATGCGTCGCACCATGCCGTCAGCCCCTCACCGCGCGCCGGACCCGGGAGAGCAGGCCGTTCCTGGGCGCGGTCGCGGCGCGCACCTCGGCCCGGATCAGCCGGGCCAGCTCCTCGCGCTCGGCCGGCTGGGTCGGCAGCGTGGCGGTGCCCTGCTGCTTGGCGACCGCCTTGCGCACGCCGTAGCTGAACGCCGCGACCTTGACCAGCGGGCCACCGAGGGTGGCCGCGACGGTGGAGGAGAGCGCGTTGGCGTTGGCCGCCGCGTCCTGCACGTTGGCGGTGATCTCGTCCACCCGCTCCAGCTGCTCGTTGGCGCTGCGCACGGCGCTCCCGGCCTCGGTCAGCAGCGGCACGGCCTGCTCGGTGACGGCGGAGACCAGGACGGTGGCCTCCTTGAGCACCCGCGACAGCCGGACCAGCACGACCGCGAGCAGGGTGACCAGGACCGCCCAGAACACGGCGACGAGCAGGCCGGCCAGCTCTCCCACGGACACCTTTGCGCGCTCCCTCGCCTTGCGGTTCATCGGGCACCCATGCCCTAGGGAACCCTATCGCGACCGCACGGACTTTCCGGACCGGGTTTCCCGCGCGGGGCCGCGCGCCGATCCGACCGGGTGTGCGATCCGCGCGCGTAACCTACCCGCCGGTCACCTCGTTCAGCCGGGCAGGCCGCCACCCAGGCGGCCCAGACGGACGGACGCCCGGGCCGCCCCGGCCCGGGCCTCGAAGCGGGGAGCAGGGTTTGGACGGGGAATCGACACCGCGGCCGGACCGGCCGGCGCCGGGGCGGCTCCCGGCGGAGGCCACCGGCTCCGTCGGCCGGCAGCGCGAGCTGACCGGCGGCGATCCGGCGGCCCTGCCGCGCCATCGGACGCTGCGCACGACGATCGGCTGGAGCCATGAGCGCTGCACAGTGCAGGAACGTTTACTCTGGGCGCGCCTGTCGGTCTTCGCCGGCGGCTTCGACGTCGACGCGGCCGAGTACGTCTGCACCGGCGAGGGCGTCGACCCGGACGACCTGCTCGACCTGCTCACCGAGCTCGTCGCCAAGTCCGTCGTGCTGCGCGTGGAAAGCCGCCACGGCGCGCGGTTCCGGCTGCTGGACACGGCCCGCGAGTACGGACTGCGGTGGCTGCGGACGGCCGGCGAGGAGCGCCGGCTGCTGCGCCGGCACCGGGACTGGTACCTGGGCGTGGCCACCTGGGGCGAGGTCGAGTGGTTCGGCCCCCGGCAGGCGGAGACCGCCGAGCGCACCGGACTGGTGCACGCCGACCTGCGGGCCGCCCTGGAGTTCTGCCTGGCCGAACCCGGCGAGGAGCAGATCGCCCTGCAGATGGCCGGCACCCTCTGGTTCTACTGGGTCGGCTGCGGCCACCTCGGCGAGGGGCGGCACTGGCTGGACCGGGCGCTGGCCCTGGACCCGCGGCCCACCGAGGCCCGTGCCAAGGCCCTCTGGGTGACCGGCTGCACGGCCACCCTGCAGGGCGACCTGACCGCCGCCCGCCCCGCCCTGGAGGAGTGCCGCCGCCAGGCGCTGGCCACCGGCGACGACCGCGCGCTCGCCCACGCCGTGCACCGGCAGGGCCGCGCCGCTCTGATCGGCGACGAGCCGGCCCGCGCCGCCGAGCTGTTCGAGGAGGCGCTCTGGCACTACCGCACGATCGGCGAGCTCGACAGCAACGTGCTGATGGCGATGTTCGAGCTGGGCCTCGCCCACCTCTTCCAGGGCGACCGGGAGAGCGCCGAGCTCTGGCTCGGCCGGGTCCGCGAGCTGTGCGAGGAGCACGGCGAGCAGTGGGCGTACGCGTACGGGCTCTACGCGCTGGCGTACTCGCACTGGATGAACGGCGAGGTCCGCCCGGCCCGGACGCTGGCCCGGGAGAGCGTGCGGCTCCACCACCTCTTCAACGACCCGCTGGGCATCGTGCTGGCGATCGACCTGCTGGCGCTGCTGGAGACCGAGCCGACCGGTCCCGGCGAGCCGGGGAACCTGCGCGAGGCCCGGGTGCTGCAGGGCGCCGCGCACCGGATCTGGCGGACGGTCGGCGAGCCGTTCTTCGGCTCGCGCACCTTCAACGGCCCGCACCGGGCCTGCGAGGAGCGCGCCGTCGCCGGGCTGACCGAGCAGGAGTTCACCGAGTCCTTCGCCACCGGCGCCCGGCTCGACCTGGACGCCGCCGTGCACCGGGCACTGGGCGGCGGGCACCCGGACGGTCCGGGCCCGCGGCCCGGCCCCGGACCGCTGCCGCCGCAGCCCTCCCCGGTGGGGCGGTGAGGACCACCGGCGGACCCCGGGAATAGTTGAATCTTGTTCCTTGCTGGAGCGGGCGGAACCACCGTTCGGAAGGAGCACCCCGTGGCCAACATCGCCGACGAGTACCGCATGGCGAACTTCTACTTCGAGTCCAAGGCGTACACCGACGCAGCCCGGATGCTCGAAGGCGTGCTCGCCGAGGAGCCGACCAACCTCTCGGTCCGGCTGCTGCTGGCCCGCAGCTACTTCCACTCCGCCCAGCTGCGCAAGGCCGAGGCCGAGCTGCTCCGGGTGCTGGAGGCCGACCCGACCGAGGACTACGCCCGGCTGATGCTCGGCCGCACCCTGGAGCGCCAGGGCCGCGCCGAGGAGGCCCGCCCGCACCTGCGGCTGGCCGCCGCGATGACCGGCGAGGACCTCTGAGCCGCCACCCCCCGCACAAGGGGCGAGCCCCCGTCGCCACAAGGGCGACGGGGGCTCGCTGGGTACCGCAGGTGATACCGCTCGCGGGTCAGCGCGAGTAGTACTCGACGACGAGCTGCTCGTCGCAGATCACCGGGACCTCCTTGCGCTGCGGCGCGCGGTCCAGGCGGAAGGCCAGGGCCTTCAGGTTGACCTCGAGGTACTTCGGGGTCTGGCCCTCGCCCGCGTTGCCACCCTCACGGGCGACCTGGAACGGGACCTTCTCCTTGCTGCGCTCGCGGACGGTGACCACGAAGCCCGGCTTCATCTGGTACGACGGCTTGTTGACCTTGCCGCCGTTGACCTCGATGTGGCCGTGGACGACCATCTGACGGGCCTGGTAGATGGTGCGGGCGATGCCCGAACGCAGCACCAGGGCGTCGAGGCGGGTCTCCAGCTCGGCGACGAGCGCCTCACCGGTCTTGCCCTCGGCCTTCTTCGCGCGGTCGAACGCACGCGCCATCTGCTTCTCGCTCAGGTCGTACTGAGCGCGCAGACGCTGCTTCTCGACCAGACGGACCTTGTAGTCCGAGTTCTGCTTGCGGCCACGGCCGTGCTGGCCGGGCGGGTACGGGCGGGCCTCGAAGTACTTGACGGACTTCGGGGTCAGCGGCACGCCGAGCGCACGCGCGATCTTGACCTTGGGGCGCTTCTGGTTCGCCATGAACCAAACCTTCCTTGCTTACGAATACGGCTTCACCAGGTGTTGACGGAGGTCGCACGTCGCGGCCCGGAGAAAACCCCACCGCCCGAGGGCAGTGCGATCAGCCGCTCTCCGGAGCCGGGCACGAAGTGTGCTTGTCACACGGATCGAACCGGAAACCGGGTCGCCCGCGACACCGAAACGGTGCGCGACGCTCCTGGTGCGGACCTCCCGGAGGAGGTCTACGGCCACGGCCCCGCTGGTGCGGCCGGTCGGCTGGGTCTCCCCCGCCGCCGTCCCGGGACATGGCACTCCGCCCGAGTATACCGGCAGATCACTCGCCCTTTGACTCGGGCTTCTCCTCGCCCTTCGGCTTCGCCCTGGCAACCGGCTTCGGCTCCCCCCGCAGCCGCGCCCGGGTCCACTCCACCACGTCCGCGTAGCGGGCCTCGCCGCCGTGGCGGGTCGGCTGGTAGTACGCCTTGCCGTGCACCGCGTCCGGCGCGTACTGCTGAGCCGCGATGCCCTCCGGCAGGTCGTGCGGGTACCGGTACCCCTTGCCGTGCCCCAGCTTGCCCGCGCCGCCGTAGTGCGCGTCCCGCAGGTGCGGCGGCACCGGACCGGCCAGCCCCTGCCGGACGTCCGCGAGCGCCGCGTCGATCGCCAGGTAGGCCGCGTTGGACTTGGGCGCCAGCGCGAGCGCGATGGCCGCCTGGGAGAGGATGATCCGCGCCTCCGGGAAGCCGATCAGCGCCACCGCCTGGGCCGCCGACACCGCCGTCTGCAGCGCCGTCGGATCGGCCAGGCCGACGTCCTCGCTGGCCGAGATCATCAGCCGGCGGGCGATGAACCGCGGGTCCTCCCCCGCCTCGATCATCCGGGCCAGGTAGTGCAGCGTGGCGTCCACGTCGCTGCCCCGGATCGACTTGATCAGCGCGCTGGCCACGTCGTAGTGCTGGTCGCCGTCCCGGTCGTAGCGCACGGCCGCATGGTTGACGGCGGTCTCGGTGGTGGCCAGCGTGATGCTCGCCTCGCCCTTCTCCAGCGCCGCGCCGGCCGCCGCCTCCAGCGTGGTGAGCGCCTTGCGGGCGTCCCCGCCGGCGAGCCGCACCAGGTGGTCCTCGGCCTCCGGGCTGAGCTCCACGGCGCCCTCCAGGCCGCGCTCGTCGGCGACCGCGCGGCGCAGCAGCGCCCGCACGTCGTCGTCGGTCAGCGACTCCAGGGTGAGCAGCAGCGAGCGGGACAGCAGCGGGGAGATCACCGAGAAGTACGGGTTCTCGGTGGTCGCGGCGATCAGGGTGACCCAGCGGTTCTCCACGGCCGGCAGCAGGGAGTCCTGCTGGGCCTTGGAGAACCGGTGGATCTCGTCGAGGAAGAGCACCGTCTCGCGGCCGGTCATGCCGACCGCGCGACGGGCGCCGTCGATGACCGCGCGGACCTCCTTCACCCCGGCCGTGATCGCCGAAAGCTCGACGAACCGCCCCTCCACCGCCTGGCTGATGACGTGCGCCAGGGTGGTCTTGCCGGTGCCGGGCGGACCCCAGAGGATCACCGAGCTGGTCGCCGCGGGACCGCGCGCCCCCGCGACCAGCCGGCGCAGCGGCGAGCCGTCCTTGAGCAGCTGCCGCTGGCCGGCCACCTCGTCCAGGGTGCGCGGGCGCATCCGCACGGCGAGCGGCGCCCGGCCGGGCTCCTTGCTCTGGCGTTCCTCGGCGGCGGCGGTGAAGAGGTCCGGTTCGTCCACACCGGAAGCCTATGCGAGCCCGCCGACAGGGCGGCCGGACGGCCCGGCGGGAACGGACGGCGCGGACCGGACGGGGCCCGCTACGAGCCGAGGCCCGCCGCGTGGTCCGGGACGTACTTCTGCAGGTCGCGCGGTGGCCGCTGGTAGCCGCGGGAGGCCGGGCGCTCCGGCAGCTCCAGTGTGGGCGGCTTCACCTCGTGGTACGGGACGGTGGAGAGCAGGTGGGCGATCATGTTGATCCGGGCCCGCCGCTTGTCGTCGCTCTCCACCACGTGCCAGGGGGACTCGGGGGTGTCGGTGTGCAGGAACATCTCGTCCTTGGCCCGCGAGTAGTCCTCCCAGCGGGTGATCGACTCGACGTCCATCGGCGAGAGCTTCCACCGCTTCATCGGGTCCTCCAGGCGGTCCCGGAAGCGCTGCTCCTGCTCGGTGTCGCTGACCGAGAACCAGTACTTGCGCAGCAGCAGACCGGACTCGATGAGCATCCGCTCGAAGGTCGGGCACTGCTGCAGGAACTGCCAGTACTCCTCGTCGGTGCAGAAGCCCATCACCTTCTCCACCCCGGCCCGGTTGTACCAGCTGCGGTCGAAGAGCACGATCTCCCCGGCGGCCGGGAGGTGCTCGACGTAGCGCTGGAAGTACCACTGGGTGCGCTGCCGTTCGGTGGGCGCGGGCAGCGCGGCGACCCGGGCGATGCGCGGGTTCAGATACTCCGTCACCCGCTTGATCGCGCCGCCCTTGCCGGCCGCGTCGCGCCCCTCGAAGACCACCACCAGCCGGGCGCCCTCGGCGCGCACCCACTCCTGGAGTTCGACCAGCTCGTTCTGCAGCCGCAGCAGCTCGCGCTCGTAGGGCTTCCTCGCCAGGCGCTCGCCCGGACCGGTCCGCCCGCTGGGGGCGCTCTGCTCGCGCTGGGCCTTCGCTGCCACCCGGGTGCCTTTCGTTCGGTGGGGTGCTGATGACCCTTCACCGTACGTCCTCGAACGGGTTCCCGCAGGTCCGGGGGTCCGGCCGGGCAGCGGCGGCCCCCTGAACCGCCGCTGCCCGGCTCCCCCGTCGGACGGCCCCCGGGACCGGAGGACCCACCATGACCCACACCTGCCGGACCGGTCCAATTTCCGGTTCCATAACCTTGGGGCATGGATGTCGACACCCGCCTGCTGCGCAGCTTCGCCGCGGTCTGCGAGGAGGGCCAGCTGACCGCGGCGGCGGCCCGGCTGTTCGTCTCCCAGCCGACGCTGACCAAGCAGATCCGCCAGCTGGAGAGCCTGCTCGGGGTGGAGCTGTTCGAACGGTCGCGGCGCGGCATGGCCCCCACCCGGGCCGGCTGGGCGCTGGCCGCGCACACCGGGGCGCTGATGGCGGGCTGGGAGGAGGCGCTGCGCGCCACCCGGGCGGCCGCGGCGGACCAGGGCTCGACGCTGCGGGTGGGGTTCGAGGGCGGCATCATCAACCTGATGACCCAGCGCACGGTGGCGGACTTCGCCCGCCGGATGCCGGGCTGGCAGGTGGAGCTGCGGCAGAACAACTGGTTCGACCCGACCTCGGGCCTGGCCTCGGGCGAGATCGACCTGACGCTCTGGCACGCCCCGCCGTCGCTGTCCGAGCGGTACGGGGTGGCCGTGCTGGGCGAGGAGGCGCGCTGCGCGGCGCTGCCGGCCGGGCACCCGCTGGCAGCGCGGACGGTGATCGAGTTCGAGGAGTTGCTCGACGAGCCCTTCGTCGCGATCCCGCACGAGGCCGGGCACTGGCGCGACTACTGGCTGGCGGTCCGGGAGCGGGGCGGGCGACCTGTGCGGATCGGCGCGGTGGCGCACAACACCGACGAGTGGCTGGCCGCGGTGGTGTGCGGCCAGGGCGTCGGTTTCGCCCCGGAGACGATGAGCCGGCTGGCACCGCGCGAGGATGTCGCGTACCGGCCGGTGCGGGGGTTGAGCCCGAGCCAGGTCGGGCTGTACTGGCCGAAGGACCGGGAGCCGACGCCCGCCATGACCGCGTTCGTGCGCAGTTGCCGCGCCACACTGGGTCTCGGAGGAAAGCCGGCCCGGTCGGCCAGGGCGGCGCAGTAGGGACTAGACCGCCTCGAAGGGCTCGGGGTAGCGGCACAGGCCGCGCGGCGAGCCGTCGTAGGCCGGCAGCGCGAGCGCCTGGAAGTACCCGTCGGGCACCTCGAACGGACCGCTCACCTCGTGCCCCTGGGCCGGGACGAAACCGAAACGGCCGTAGTAGTCGGGATCGCCGAGCACGACGACCAGTTTCTCGCCGGCGTCCTCGGCGGCCGACAGCGCGGCCCTGACCACCAGCTCGCCGACGCCCTTGCGCTGCCACTCCGGGGCGACGGCGACCGGCGCGAGCGCCAGCCCCTTGCCCTTGCCGACCCGCAGCCGGGTGAGCAGCGCGTGACCGACCACCAGCCCGGATTCGTCGACCGCCACCACCGAGAGCTCCGGCAGCCAGGCCGGGTCGCGGCGCAGCGCGTCGACCAGGTCGGCTTCGTCGGGGCCGGGGAAGGCGGCCATGTGGACACGTCTGGTGGCGGGGACGTCCTCAGGACACTCGATCCTGGTACTGACCTTCACAGGGAACCCTCTCTCTGTCGCACGCCGTTGTGCACCGGCCCCGGACAGCGGAAATGCCGTCCGGGGCCGTGAAAGGTTAGCCGATGTCGGCCGACGGGGTGTCAGGCGTTCGCCTGGCCCTCGGACTTGCCGTCCTCGCGGACCTTCGGCCGGGCGTCCACGCCCGCCTCGCGCCGCTGCGCCGGGGTGATCGGGGTGGGGGCGCCGGTCAGCGGGTCGCCGCCGGTGGACGTCTTCGGGAACGCGATGACGTCCCGGATGGTGTCGTACCCGCCGAGCAGGGTGACGATCCGGTCCAGGCCGAAGGCGACACCGCCGTGCGGCGGCGGGCCGTAGTTGAAGGCGTCCAGCAGGAAGCCGAACTGCGAGGCCGCCTCCTCCTCGGAGAGACCGATCGCGTCGAACGCCCGCTTCTGCACGTCCCGCTGGTGGATACGGATCGAACCGCCGCCCAGCTCCGAGCCGTTGAGCACCAGGTCGTAGGCGTTGGACAGGGCGGTGCCCGGGTCGGTGTCGAAGGTGGCCAGCGACTCCGCGGTGGGGGCGGTGAAGGGGTGGTGCACGGCGTGCCAGCCCTGGAAGGCGCCCTTGTCGTCCTCGATCGGCTCGAACATCGGGAAGTCGACGACCCACAGGAAGGCCCACTGGGACTCGTCGATCAGGCCGCAGCGGCGGCCGATCTCCAGACGGGCGGCACCGAGCAGCTCCTGGGAGGCGCGCTCCTTGCCGGCCGCGAAGAAGACGGCGTCGCCGTTCTTGGCGCCGGCGGCGGCGGCCAGGCCGGCCAGGTGCTCCGCGGAGAGGTTCTTGGCGACGGGGCCGCGCAGCTCGCCGGTCTCGGCGTCGATGAGCACGTAGGCGAGGCCGCGGGCGCCGCGCGCCTTGGCCCAGTCCTGCCAGGCGTCGAGCTGCTTGCGCGGCTGCGAGGCGCCGCCGGGCATGACCACGGCGCCGACGTACGGGGCCTGGAAGACCCGGAAGTCGGTGCCCTTGAAGTACTCGGTGAGGTCGGTCAGCTCCTGGCCGAAGCGGACGTCCGGCTTGTCCGATCCGTAGCGGCCCATGGCGTCCGCGTAGGTCATCCGCGGCAGCGGGTTGGGGATCTCGTAGCCGTGGACCTCGCGCCAGATGGCGCCGATGATCTTCTCGCCGAGGGCCAGGACGTCCTCCTGGTCGACGAAGGAGGCCTCGATGTCCAGCTGGGTGAACTCCGGCTGGCGGTCGGCGCGGAAGTCCTCGTCGCGGAAGCAGCGGGCGATCTGGTAGTAGCGCTCCATGCCGGCCACCATCAGCAACTGCTTGAACAGCTGGGGCGACTGCGGCAGCGCGTACCAGTGGCCGGGCTGCAGGCGGACCGGGACGAGGAAGTCGCGGGCGCCCTCGGGGGTGGAGCGGGTGAGGTACGGCGTCTCGATGTCGAGGTAGTCGTTCTCCTCCATCACCCGGCGGATGATGTTGTTGACCTTGGAGCGCAGGCGCAGGCCCTTGGCGGGGCCCTCGCGGCGCAGGTCGAGGTAGCGGTAGCGCAGGCGCACCTCCTCGTTGACCGTGCCGGGCTCGTACTCGGCGACCGGGAACGGCAGCGGGGCGGCCTCGGAGAGGACCTCGATCTCGCTGACGACGACCTCGACGGCGCCGGTCGGGATCTCCGGGTTCTCGTTGCCCTCGGGCCGCACGCGGACGTCGCCGACCACCTTGACGCAGTACTCGGCGCGAAGGCCGTGCACCGAGTCGAGGTCGCGGACCACGATCTGCACGGTGCCGGAGGCGTCGCGCAGGTCGATGAAGGCCACGCCGCCGTGGTCGCGGCGGCGGGCGACCCAGCCGGCCAGGGTGACGGTGGTGCCTGCGTGCTCCGGGCGGAGCGTGCCCGCGTCGTGCGTGCGGATCACAGCTGCTTCTCCTTCAGGGTGGTGACGAGTGCGTCGAGGGCGACGGGGTTCTGCTCGCCGGTGGTGAGGTCCTTGAGCTGGACGACGCCCTCGGCGAGGTCGCGGTCACCGGCGACGAGGGCGAAGCGGGCGCCGGAACGGTCGGCGGACTTCATGGCGTTCTTGATGCTCTTGACGCCGAAGGCGAGGTCGGTGGCGACGCCGGCCCGGCGCAGCTCGATCACCTTGGCGAACAGGACGTTCTTGGCCTCCTCGCCGAGCGCGACGGCGTAGACGGAGGTGGCGGCCGGCAGGTCGAGGGTGACGCCCTCGGCCTCCAGCGCCAGGAAGGTGCGGTCGACGCCGAGCGCCCAGCCGACCGAGGGCAGCGCCGGGCCGCCGATCATCTCGGACAGGCCGTCGTAGCGGCCGCCGCCGCCGATCGCGGACTGGGCGCCGAGGCCGTTGTGCACGAACTCGAAGGTGGTGCGGGTGTAGTAGTCGAGGCCGCGCACCAGCTTGGGGTCGTCGACGAAGGCGACGCCGTTCGCGGTGAGCAGCTCGCGCACCTTCTCGTCGTAGGCCTTGCAGTCCTCGCACAGGTAGTCGCGCAGCATCGGCGCGCCGCCGAGCTGGGCCTGCACCGACTCGCGCTTGTCGTCCAGCACCCGCAGCGGGTTGATCCCGGCGCGGCGCCGGCTGTCCTCGTCGAGGTCCAGGCCGGCCAGGAACTCCACCAGCGCGGCGCGGTAGACCGGGCGGCACTGCTTGTCGCCGAGGCTGTTGAGCAGCAGGCGGTAGTCGCTCAGGCCGAGCGCCCGGAAGGCGTCGTCGGCCAGGATGATCAGCTCGGCGTCCAGCGCCGGGTCCTCGGCGCCGATGGCCTCCGCCCCGACCTGCGAGAACTGGCGGTAGCGGCCCTTCTGCGCGCGCTCGTAGCGGTAGTAGGAGCCGGAGTACCAGAGCTTGACCGGCAGGTTGCCCTGCTTGTGCAGGTTGGCCTGGAGCGCGGCGCGCAGCACGGAGGCGGTGCCCTCGGGGCGCAGCGCGAGCTCGTCGCCGCCCTTGGTGGTGAGGGTGTACATCTCCTTGGTGACGATGTCGGTCGACTCGCCGACGCCGCGGGAGAACAGCTTGACGTCCTCGAAGACCGGGGTCTCGACGTAGCCGTAGCCGGCCCGGCGGGCGGGCGCGGCGATCGCCTCGCGGATCGCCAGGAAGGTCGCGGAGCTGGGCGGCAGCAGGTCGTAGGTGCCCTTGGGGGCGGTGAAGGTGCTCAACTTCTCTTCCGTCACATTCCTCGTCGCGGGAAAGCCGGGGCGCCGGCCGCCCCCGCTGCCTGCCGGAGGTAGGGGTTGGTGGCGCGCTCGCGGCCGATGGTCGTCTGTCCGCCGTGGCCGGAGAGGACCACGGTGGCGTCGTCGAGGGGCAGGCACACCCGGGCCAGCGAGCGCATGATCGCGGCGCTGTCCCCGCCCGGGAGGTCGGTTCGCCCTATGGAGCCGGCGAAGAGCAGGTCGCCCGAGAAGAGCACCGGGGGAAGGTCCTCGGCGCCGGGCGTCCGGAACGTCACCGACCCCCCGGTATGGCCGGGGGCGTGGTCGACGGTGAGCGACAGGCCGGCCAGCTCCAGCACGCTGCCGTCGGTGAGCTCGCGCACGTCGTCGGGCTCGCCGACGGTCAGCTCGCCCATCAGCTGGGTGCCGAGCGAGCGGCCGAGCGCCTTCTCCGGGTCGCTCATCATGTAGCGGTCCTCGGGGTGGATCCAGGCCGGGACGCCCTTGGCTCCGCAGACCGGGACCACGGAGGCGACGTGGTCGATGTGGCCGTGGGTGAGCAGCACGGCGACCGGCTTGAGCCGGTGCTCGCGGACCAGTTCCTCGACGCCGGCGGCGGCCTGGTGGCCCGGATCGACGATGACGCACTCCTCGCCCGGCGCCGGAGCGACCAGGTAGCAGTTGGTGCCCCAGGCTCCAGCGGGGAATCCGGCGATGAACACGCGCGTCCTTCGGTGTCGGTCTTCGGGTCTTCGGCGTCGCGCGCCGTGACGGCCCCGGCTGCGGCTACGAACTGTGATGTAGGGGCAGCCTACCGGCGGTGCGGGTCCGGTTGCGAACCAGATGCGCGTGACAGGTTCACTTCGAGCTGAACGGTTCACCCCGTTCTTACGGTCGCGGTCCCTACACTTGGCCGCCAATGGGTGCGATGATCCGCATCGGCGTCGCACACAGACGAAGCCCCCACATCCGCGATCAGCACATCCGTAGGAGACAGAGCCGGTGGTCAGCAGCGAACAGCGGCGGCGGCAGCTCGCCCGGGAGAAGTACGAGCGCCAGATGGAGCGCCGGGCCGCGCAGGTGGCCGCGCGCAAGCGCCGCAACACGATCCTCGGCGCCGCGCTCGCCGTGGTCGTGCTGGCCGGAGGCGGCACCCTCTTCGCGACCGGCGCCTTCGACTCGGACGACAAGAAGAAGGACACCACCGCGCAGGCCGCGCCGACCCCGGAGGCGACCGAGCCCACCGTGCCGACCCGCAAGCCGGTCGAGGGCTGCGCGGAGCCGGCTCCGGGCACCCCGAACGGCAAGCAGTGGCAGGCCGAGCCGGCCATGACCGTCGACACCAAGGCGAGCTACGCCGTGACGATGGACACCAACTGCGGCAAGGTGACGCTGTCGCTGGACGCCGCCAAGGCGCCGCACACGGTGAACTCCTTCGCCTTCCTGGCCGGCGAGCAGTACTTCGACCACACCAAGTGCCACCGGCTCACCACCGGCGGCATCTTCGTGCTGCAGTGCGGCGACCCGACCGCCAGCGCCACCGCCCCCGGCGGCACCGGCGGCCCGGGCTACAAGTTCGCCGACGAGAACCTCACCGGCGCCACCTACCCGGCCGGCACCGTGGCGATGGCCAACGCCGGCCCGGGCACCAACGGCAGCCAGTTCTTCCTGGTCTACAAGGACACCCAGCTGCCGCCGAGCTACACCCCGTTCGGCACGATCACCGGCGGCCTGGACGTGCTCCAGAAGATCGCCGCCGCGGGCACCCTGGAGGGTGGCACGGACGGCCACCCGATGGCCGACGTCACCCTCAACTCGGTGACGGCCGCCAAGGGTTGATCCGCTCCGGAACCGTCCCCCGGCGCGCCGCGGCGCGCCGGGGGCGGCACCGGCCCGAAATCGCCCGGCCCGGATGCGGACAGCACCGGGCCTGGTCGCCTATGTTGGCGTTGTGTAGGGTGCCCAGACCCGCCGGCCGTCACCCTCGGCAGCAGGACACGGCGGACGGGGACGGCGGACTCATCGGTCCGCCGCACATCAACTGTGGACGACGGACGCGGACCGCCCCGGCGCGGGCGCGACGTCATGTGGAGGACGCGCTATGAGCAGCGACCCGTGGGGCCGTGTCGACGAGCAGGGCACGGTCTACGTCAGGACGGCCGACGGCGAACGCGTCGTGGGTTCCTGGCAGGCCGGCTCGCCCGAGGAGGCGCTCGCCTACTTCGAGCGCAAGTACCAGGGCATCGAGGTGGAGATCGGCCTGCTGGAGAAGCGGGTGCGCACCACCGACCTGGCCGCCAAGGACGCCCAGGCCGCGCTGGAGCACCTGCGCGAGCAGGTCACCGAGGCGCACGCGGTGGGCGACCTGGCGGCGCTGGCCCAGCGGCTGGACACGCTCGCCGGCGAGATCGAGAGCCGTCGCGAGGAGCGCAAGGCCGCCCGGGCCAAGGCCCAGGACGAGACCCGCACCGCCAAGGAGGCGCTGGTCGCCGAGGCCGAGCAGCTCGCCGAGTCCACCCAGTGGCGGGAGGCCGGCGACCGGCTGCGCGCCCTGGTGGACACCTGGAAGGGCCTGCCCCGCCTGGACCGCAAGAGCGACGACGAGCTGTGGCACCGTTTCTCGCACGCCCGCTCGGTCTTCTCCAAGCACCGCAAGTCGCACTTCGCGGCGCTGGACGCCGAGCGCGAGCAGGCCCGGCTCACCAAGGAGCAGCTGGTCTCCGAGGCCGAGGCGCTCTCCTCGTCGACCGAGTGGGGCGACACCGCGGCCGCCTACCGCGACCTGATGGCGCGCTGGAAGGCCGCCGGCCGCGCCCAGCGCGACGTCGAGGACGAGCTGTGGGCGCGGTTCCGCGGCGCCCAGGACGTCTTCTTCCAGGCGCGCTCCGCGGTGTTCAGCGAGCGCGACGCCGAGCAGGTCGCCAACCAGAAGCTCAAGGAGGCGCTGGCGGCCGAGGCCGAGGCGATCCTGCCGATCACCGACCTCAAGGCGGCCAAGGCCGCGCTGCGCGAGGTCAACGAGCGCTGGGAGGCCATCGGCCACGTGCCGCGCGACGTCCGCCCGAAGCTGGACGGCCGGCTGAACGCGGTCGAGCGGGCCATCCGCGAGGCCGAGGACACCGAGTGGAAGCGCTCCAACCCGGAGGCCAAGGCCCGCGCCGCCGGCATGGTCGGCCTGTTCCAGGCCAAGGCGGACAAGCTCCGCGCCGACCTGGACAAGGCCCGCGCGGCCGGCAACGCGTCCAGGACGGCGAAGCTGGAGTCCGAGCTGGCCGGCGTCCAGGAGCTGCTGGACCAGGCGCACCGCAGCCAGGAGGAGTTCAGCGGCTGATCCGGCCGCGGACGACACGGCGAGGGCCCCCGGGGACGATCCCCGGGGGCCCTCGCCGTCTCGCGTCCGGCCGCGCGCGGCCGGGCGGCGCCGCTACTTGCGGGCCGAGGTGACGCGGTAGACGTCGTAGACGCCCTCGACGCCGCGGACCGCCTTGAGGACGTGGCCCAGGTGCTTGGGGTCGCCCATCTCGAAGGTGAAGCGGCTCATCGCCACCCGGTCGCGGGAGGTCTGCACCGCCGCCGACAGGATGTTGACGTGCTGGTCGGAGAGCACCCGGGTGACGTCCGAGAGCAGCCGGGAGCGGTCCAGCGCCTCGACCTGGATGGCGACCAGGAAGACCGAGGACTGGGTGGCCGCCCACTCGACCTCGATCATCCGCTCGGGCTGCTGGCTGAGCGCCTCGACGTTGACGCAGTCGGCGCGGTGCACCGAGACGCCGTTGCCGCGGGTGATGAAGCCGACGATGGCGTCGCCCGGCACCGGGGTGCAGCAGCGCGACAGCTTCACCCAGACGTCCTCGACGCCCTTGACGATCACGCCCGGGTCGCCCTTGGCCCGGCGGCGCACCGCGCGCCGGTTGTCGTGGGTCGGGGTGGCCGTCTCGGCGAGGTCCTCGGTGGCCCCCTCCTCGCCGCCCAGCGCCTGCACCAGCTTCTGGACGATGTTCTGCGCGGTGACGTGGCCCTCGCCGATCGCCGCGTAGAGCGAGGAGATGTCCGGGTAGCGCATCTCGTGGGCGAGGGTGACCAGCGAGTCGCCGGTGAGGATCCGCTGGATCGGCAGGCCCTGCTTGCGCATCGCGCGGGCGATGGCCTCCTTGCCCTGCTCGATCGCCTCCTCGCGGCGCTCCTTGGAGAACCAGGCGCGGATCTTGTTGCGGGCGCGCGGGGACTTGACGAAGCCCAGCCAGTCCCGGGACGGTCCGGCGTTCTCCGCCTTGGAGGTGAACACCTCGACGGTGTCGCCGTTCTCCAGGGTCGACTCCAGCGGCACCAGCCGCCCGTTCACCCGGGCCCCGATGGTGCGGTAGCCGACCTCGGTGTGCACCGCGAACGCGAAGTCCACCGGGGTGGCCCCGGCGGGGAGGGCTATGACATCGCCCTTGGGAGTGAAGACGAAGACCTCGTTGCTGGCCAGGTCGAAGCGCAGCGACTCCAGGAACTCGCTGGGGTCGGCGGTCTCCTTCTGCCAGTCCAGCAGCTGCCGCAGCCAGGCCATCTCGTTGACGGCGCCGGCCTTGTCGTCCTTGCGGGTCTGGGTCGGGGTGTCGGTGCGCACCTTGGAGGCACCGGCCACCGCGCGCTGCTTGTACTTCCAGTGCGCGGCGATGCCGTACTCGGCGCGGCGGTGCATGTCGAAGGTGCGGATCTGCAGCTCGACGGGCTTGCCCCCGGGACCGATCACCGTGGTGTGCAGCGACTGGTACATGTTGAACTTGGGCATCGCGATGTAGTCCTTGAACCGCCCCGGCACCGGGTTCCACCGCGCGTGGATGGTGCCCAGCGCCGCGTAGCAGTCGCGGACGGTGTCGACCAGGACCCGGATGCCCACCAGGTCGTAGATCTCGGCGAAGTCCCGGCCCCGGACGATCATCTTCTGGTAGACCGAGTAGTAGTGCTTCGGCCGGCCGGTGACGGAGGCGGTGATCCGGGCGCCGCGCAGGTCGCCCTGGACCTGGTCGATGACGGTCGCCAGGTACTCGTCCCGCTTGGGGGCGCGCTCGGCGACCAGCCGGACGATCTCGTCGTACATCTTGGGGTAGAGGATCGCGAAGGCGAGGTCCTCCAGTTCCCACTTGATGGTGTTCATGCCCAGCCGGTGCGCCAGCGGGGCGTAGATCTCCAGCGTCTCGCGGGCCTTCTTCTCCTGCTTCTCCCGCTTGAGGTAGCGCATGGTGCGCATGTTGTGCAGGCGGTCGGCCAGCTTGATCACCAGGACCCGGGGGTCCTTGGCCATCGCGACGACCATCTTGCGGACCGTCTCGGCCTGCGCGGCCTCGCCGAACTTGACCCGGTCCAGCTTGGTGACGCCGTCCACCAGCAGGGCCACCGAGTCCCCGAAGTCCCGGCGCAGGGTCTCCAGGCCGTAGTCGGTGTCCTCGACGGTGTCGTGCAGCAGGCCGGCCATCAGCGTCGGGGCGTCCATGCCCAGCTCGGCGAGGATGGTCGCGACCGCCAGCGGGTGGGTGATGTACGGGTCGCCGCTCTTGCGCTTCTGCCCGCGGTGCCACTTCTCGGCGACCGCGTACGCGCGCTCGATGTCGCGCAGCAGCGCCGGGTCGGCCTTGGGGTCGTTGGCCCGGATCGAGCGGAACAGCGGCTCCAGGACGGGGTTGAGCACACTGGAGCGCTGGCCGCCGAGGCGGGCGAGGCGCGCGCGCATGCCGCCGCCGGCCGAGGAGCCCCGGCCGGCCTGGGCGGACGGGCGGGACGGGGTCGGCGCCGGACGTGCCGGGGTGGCCCCCGAGGGCGTGGGCCGGTTCTCGGGGGTGGCCGCAGCCGTGGGCACAACCTCGTCGGGCAAGGACACTCCTCAGGGCGCTCGGCCTGCCCCTCGCGGGCGCCGCGCGGCTCGGGCCGCGGCCCGCGCAACCGGGAGGGGATGAATCTTCATGGTACCGAGCCTTGCGCCGGGACGTTCGGTCGGCCGGGCCCGCACACGCGGCGGACACACGCCTGTCACAACGGCGGGCGGCGGCCGGATCATTCCGACCGCCGCCCGCCGTGGTGGACCGTTGCGAGGACTCAGACCGTGACCAGCGTCTCCAGCGGAGCGCCGCCCAGGTGCGGGGCCAGCCGCTCGCGGCCGTCGAGGAAGCCCAGCTCCATCAGCACGACCACGCCGACCAGTTCCGCCCCGGCCTCCTTGACCAGGTCCAGCGAGGCGCCGATGGTGCCGCCGGTGGCCAGCACGTCGTCCACCACCAGCACCCGCTCACCGGGCGCGAAGGCGTCGCACTGCACCTCCAGCGTCGCCGAGCCGTACTCCAGCTCGTACGAGCGGCGGAACACCTCGCCGGGCAGCTTGCCCTGCTTGCGGATCGGCACGAAGCCGAGCCCGGCCGCGAAGGCCGCCGGGGCGGCGAGCACGAAGCCGCGCGCCTCCAGGCCGACCACCTTGGTGGCCCCGAGCTCCGCGGCCCGGTCCGCGAGCGCCCGGGTGAGCGCGGCGAAGGCCTCGGCGTCGGCGAGCAGCGGCGCGATGTCCTTGAACAGCACGCCCGGCTTCGGGTAGTCCTGGACGTCCCGGATCCGGCTGGTGAGCAGCTCGGCCAGGGCGGTGTCGGCGGTGGTCACGAAGGGTCCTTAGGGTCGGCGGGGGTCAGCGCTTGGTGGACGGACGGCCCTTGGCACGCGTGGTGCCGGTGGCCCGGCCGCCGCGCTGACCGACCATACCCGCCGGCAGGTCCTCGTCGGCGATCTCCTCGCTGTCGCCGGCCTCCTTGGCCGCGGCGGCCTTGGCGTCGGCGGCACGGCGCTGGGCGACCCGCTTGGCCAGGGCCTTCATCTCCGGCGCCTCCTCCTTCAGCTGCGCGAGCAGCGGGGTGGCGACGCAGATCGAGGAGTAGGCACCGGCGGCGAGACCGATGAACAGCGCCAGCGAGATGTCGTTCAGGGTGCCGGCACCGAGCAGACCGCCACCGATGAACAGCAGCGCCGCCACCGGGAGCAGGGCGACCACGGTGGTGTTGAGCGAGCGGACCAGGGTCTGGTTGAGGCCCGCGTTGGCCGCCTCGCTGTAGGTGAGCTTGTTCTGCTTGGTGAGGTCCTTGGTGTTCTCCTTCACGGTGTCGAAGACGACGACCGTGTCGTAGAGGGAGTAACCGAGGATGGTCAGGAAGCCGATCACGGTGCCCGGGGTGACCTCGAAGCCCACCAGGGCGTAGACGCCGATGGTGATCAGGAGGTCGTGGATGAGGGCGACCAGGGCGGCCACCGCCATCCGCCACTCGAAGGCGATCGCCAGGTAGATCGTCACCAGGATCATGAAGATGATCAGGCCGGTGAGCGCCTTGTTGGAGATCTGCTCACCCCAGCTGGGACCGATCACCTGGGTGTCGATCTCGGCGACCGGGACGCCGATCTCCTGCGACAGCTTGCCGGTGAACTCCGAGGAGGTGGTCTTGTCCTCCGAGGACACCTGGATGCGGATCTTGCCGTTGTCGGTCGACTGCACCAGCGGGTGCGAGGAGACGATCTTGTCGACCGCGTCCTGGGTCTGCGACACCGACAGGCCCGGCTTGGACACGGTGTAGACCGAGCCGCCCTTGAACTCGATGCCCAGGTGCAGGCCCATCGCCAGGCCGATCGCGGCGACCAGGACGATCACCCCGGAGATGCTGTACCAGAGCTTGCGCCGGCCGACGAAGTCGAAGCTGACCTCGCCCTGGTAGAGCTTGTGGCCCAGATTGGAGAAGCGCGACACGGTGTCAGGCCCCCTTCACGGCGGCGGAGGACGAGGGGGTGCGACGACGGGTGCTGCGCAGCGGCGGGCGGGCGCCCAGCCGCTTCGGGTCCAGACCGGACCACGGGTGGCCGTCGGAGAAGAACTTCCGGCGGGCCAGCAGCGTGATCAGCGGCTTGGTGAACAGGAAGATGACGACGACGTCGAGCGCCGTGGTCAGGCCCAGGGTGAAGGCGAAGCCCTGCACCTTGCCGACCGAGACCAGGTAGAGCACCGCGGCACAGAGGAAGGACACGAAGTCCGACACCAGGATGGTGCGCCGGGCGCGCGGCCAGGCCCGCTGGACCGCCGGGCGCAGCGGGGCGCCCTCGCGGACCTCGTCGCGGATGCGCTCGAAGTAGACGATGAAGGAGTCGGCGGTGATACCGATCGCGACGATGGCGCCGCAGACCGCCGGCAGGTTCAGCGCGAAGCCGATCCCGGAGCCGAGCAGGCTCATGATCGAGTAGGTCAGCGCGGCCGAGACGATCAGACCGGCGATCGAGACCAGGCCCAGGCCCCGGTAGTAGACCAGGGAGTAGAGGACCACCAGGATCATGCCGATCAGACCGGCGACCAGGCCGGCCTTCAGCTGGTCGCCGCCGAGCTGCGGGGAGACGGTGGTGACGTCGCTGGTGGTGAACTCCAGCGGCAGGGCGCCGAAGCTCAGCACGTTCGCGAGGTTCTGCGCCTCGCTCTGCGTGAAGTTGCCGGAGATCACGGCCGAGCCGCCGGGGATGGCGCTGCGCACGTACGGGTGGGAGACGACCTGGCCGTCCAGCACGATGGCGAACTGGTTGGTCGGGTCGGGCTGGGTGGCCAGCTGGCCGGTGACGGCGGTGAAGGCGTCGGTGCCGGTGCCGTCGAACTGCAGCTGGACCTGCCAGCCGCCGCCCTGCTGGGTGTCGATGGTGGCCTGCGCCTTGTCGACGTTCGCGCCGAACACCGCGACCGGGCCGAGGGCGAGCTTGTAGTAGACGCCGTTCTCGTCCTTCTGGGTGCAGGCGACGGTCGGCGAGCCCTCGGCGGTCTGGTAGTTCTTGCGCTGGTCCGGCTTGGTGCAGTCCATCGCGGCGAACTGGGCGGCCAGCTCCGGCGGGACGGTGCCGGAGGTCATCGCCGCGGAGAGGTCCTGCTGCGCGGCGGCCGGGTCGGTCGCGGCGGCGCTCGGGGCGCCGGAGGCGGCGGCCGAGGGGGTGCCGGAGGCGGTGGCGCCGGTGGTGGCGGCGGGCGTCGTCGGGTTGTCGGCCGCGAGGGCCTCACCGGCCGGGCGGCCCTGCTTGGTGGCGCTCGCGCTCGGCGACCCGGTCGCGGCGGCGCTCGGGGTGCCGGTGCCGGTCGCGCTCGGGGTGGCGGCGGCGCTCGGGGTGCCGCTCGCGCCCGCCGACGGGGTCTCGGTCGGGGCCGGAGCCTGGATGCCGCTCGGGGCGAGGGCGAGGACCGGGCGGAAGTAGAGCTTCGCGGTGGTGCCGACCTGGTCGGCCGCGCTCTGCTTGTCACCGCCCTTGGGGATGTTCACGATGATGTTGCGGTCGCCCTGGGTCTGGACCTCGGCCTCGGAGACGCCCATACCGTTGACGCGCTGCTCGATGATCCCGGTGGCGATGTCCATGTTGGACTTGTTGATCGCCTTGGGGTCGGTCGACTTCGCGCTCAGCGTGATGCTGGTACCGCCGGCGAGGTCGATACCGAGGCGGGGCTTGGTGTTGCCCGTCCCGAACATGAGGGCGACCAGTCCGACGGTGACGACCAGGATGAGGGCCAGCGCCCGCCCTGGGTAACCGTCGCGCGGGCGCGACTTGGGTGTTGCCACCTTGCTCGTTTCTCCCTGTCCATGCCACTTCCCCCCACCGACCCCCGCCCGGCACGCGGCCGGGCGGGGAGTGGCGGAACTGCGGCCCTGAGTCCTGTGGGCTCGCGGCACAACGCCGCGCGGCCGGGCGGGTGCCCGACCGTACTACTTGCTCGCGGGAGCCCCGCCCTCGGCCTCGGCCTTCGCGTCACCCTTGTCGGCGTCGTCCTTGCTGAACGACAGCGGCTTGGCGTCGGCCGACCCGGCCTCGACCTCGGTGTCCTCGTCCGACGCGTCGAGCGGCTCGTCCTCGGCCGGACGGCCGTTGATGATCGCGTCGTACTCCGTGGGCTCCAGGACCGCCGCGATCGCGCTCTTGGTGAAGTGGGTGACCACGCCCGGCGCGATCTCCAGCTCGACGGTCTCGTCGTTGACCGCCTTGACCTGCGCGTACAGGCCGCCGATGGTCCGCACGCCCGCCCCCGGCTCCAGCGCGGTCTGCATCTGCTGCATCTGCGCCTGGCGCTTCTTCTGCGCCCGGAACATGAGCACGATAGCGAGGATCGGGAGGAGAAGGATGATGAGGTTCACTGCAGCCAGGGTCCTTTACGGGCCGCCGGCCGGCGGCCTGTGTGGTAATGGTCGTCCCGTCGGGTGAGAGGGGCGGTCCGGCGGAGTCTAGGCGACCCCGAAGTGATCGGACAACGCCAAGCATCGCATCCTGCCGCCGAAAGTGGCGAGCCTCCGCCTGCACAGTTTCCCGGGACTTCTCCCCCGGCTTCTCCCGGCGCCCCGGCGGCGGGGGCGCATGGTCCGCACACGCTCCGCCGTCACCCGTTCGGCCCTCCGTCGCGACGCGCCGGTCAGCCCTGGTCGGCGGCGCGCTCCCCGTCCGGGGCGAACAGTTCCGGCTGAGCCGCCACGCCGCGGCCGGGCTGGGCCGGCGGGGTGAGTCCCAGGTGCCGCCAGGCCGCCGCGGTGGCGATCCGCCCGCGCGGGGTCCGGGCCAGCAGGCCCTCGCGGACCAGGAACGGCTCGGCGACCTCCTCGACCGTCTCGGCCTCCTCACCCACCGCGACCGCCAGGGTCGACAGCCCGACCGGGCCGCCGCCGAACAGCCGCAGCAGCGCGTCCAGCACCGCCCGGTCCAGCCGGTCGAGACCGCGGGCGTCCACCTCGTAGACGTCCAGCGCCCGGCCCGCGATCTCGGGGGTGATCACGCCGTCGTGCCGCACCTGCGCGTAGTCGCGGACCCGGCGCAGCAGCCGGTTGGCGATCCGCGGCGTGCCCCGGGAGCGGCCGGCGATCTCGGCGGCGCCGGCCGGGTCGATCTCCACGTCCAGCAACGCGGCCGAGCGGTGCACCACCCGCTGCAACTCGGCGGGCGCGTAGAACTCCATGTGCCCGGTGAAGCCGAAGCGGTCGCGCAGCGGCGGCGGCAGCAGGCCGGCCCGGGTGGTCGCGCCGACCAGGGTGAACGGCGGCAGCTCCAGCGGGATGGCGGTCGCGCCGGGGCCCTTGCCGACGATCACGTCGACCCGGAAGTCCTCCATCGCCATGTAGAGCATCTCCTCGGCGGGCCGGGACATCCGGTGGATCTCGTCGAGGAAGAGCACCTCGCCCTCGCCGAGCGAGGAGAGGATCGCCGCGAGGTCGCCCGCGTGCTGGATCGCCGGCCCGGAGGTGATCCGGATCGGGGCGCCCAGCTCGGCCGCGATGATCATCGACAGGGTGGTCTTGCCGAGCCCGGGCGGGCCGCTGAGCAGCACGTGATCGGGGGCGGCGCCGCGCCGGCGGGCCGCCTGGAGCACCAGCGACAGCTGCTCGCGCACCCGCTCCTGGCCGATGAACTCGTCCAGCAGCCGGGGGCGCAGCGCCGCCTCGACGGCCTGGTCCTCGCCGTCCGCGGCGGCGGTCACCAGCCGGTCGGCGGGCTCGGAGTCGTACGGGCTCATCGGAGGGGGCTCCCACATCGGTGTCGACAAAAGGACAGGTCGTCAGATGGCTTCAGCGAGATCGGTTGAGGCCGCGCAGCGCCAGGCGCAGCAGCGCGCCCACGTCCGGCACCGGCTGCTCCTCGGCCTGCGGGGTGACGGCGGCGACCGCCTCGTCCGCCTCGCGGGGCGCGTAGCCGAGGCCGACCAGCGCGGAGTGCAGCTGCTCGCTCCACGGCGCGGGGCCGGTGGCGACCGGCTTCTGCGCCGGGACCGCGCCGCTCGGCGCGCCCAGCTTGTCCTTGTACTCCAGCAGCAGCTTGGCGGCCTTGGCCTTGCCGATGCCGGGCACCGCCACCAGCGCCTTCTCGTCCCCGCTCGCCACCGCGAGGCGCAGCGCGTCGGGGCTGTGCACGCCGAGGATCGCCTGCGCCAGCTTCGGGCCGACGCCCGGCGCGGCCTGCAGGATCTCGAAGACGCCGCGCTCGTCGTCGTCCGCGAAGCCGAACAGCGTCAGCGAGTCCTCCCGGACCACCAGCGAGGTCGCCAGCCGGGCCGGCTCGCCGAGCCGCAGACCGGCCAGCGTGTTCGGGGTGCACTGCACGGCCATGCCGACCCCGCCGACCTCGACCACCGCGATGCCGCCGGACAGCGCCGCCACGGGTCCTTGCACGAAGGCGATCATCGGATGGTTCCTTTCGGGCCGTGCGGGGAGGGGGTGGTGCGGGCCGCCTTGATCGCGGCCTCCAGGCGGTTGGTGGCGCCGCCGCGCCAGATGTGGCAGATGGCCAGCGCCAGCGCGTCGGCGGCGTCGGCCGGCTTCGGTGGCGCGTCCAGCCGCAGCAGCCGCTGCACCATGGCCGTGACCTGCGCCTTGTCGGCCCGGCCGGAGCCGGTGACGGCGGCCTTGACCTCGCTCGGGGTGTGCAGGGTGACCGGTATGCCGCGCCGGGTCGCGCAGAGCATCGCCACCGCGCTGGCCTGCGCCGTGCCCATCACGGTGCGGACGTTGTGCTGGGCGAAGACCCGCTCGACGGCCACCAGGTCGGGGCGGTGCTCGTCCAGCCAGGCCTCCAGACCCTGCTCGACCAGCAGCAGCCGCTGCCCGATCTCGGCCTCGGCGGGGGTGCGCACCACGCCGACCCCGGCCATCCGCAACGGCCGGCCCGGCGCGCCCTCGACCACGCCGACCCCGCACCTGGTCAGCCCCGGGTCGACACCCAGCACCCGCACCAAAGCTCCCCCTCGGTCACGATCTCCTCCGACCAGCGAAGGCTACCCTCCGCCACCGACAGCGCCCCCAACGACACCGGCCCGGCGGTCCTGGGGACCGCCGGGCCGGGAGGGGCACGATCACTCGGCGTCGAGCTGCGCACCGACCTCGTCGCTGATGTCGAAGTTGGCGAAGACGTTCTGCACGTCGTCGCTGTCCTCCAGGGCGTCGATCAGCTTCAGGATCTTGCGGGCGCCGTCGACGTCCAGCTCGACCTGCATGCTCGGCAGGAAGTTGGCCTCGGCCGAGTCGTAGTCGACGCCCGCGTCCACCAGCGCGGTGCGCACGGCGACCATCTTGGAGGCCTCGGAGACGATCTCGAAGGAGTCGCCGAGGTCGTTGATCTCCTCGGGCTCCTGGTCCAGGACGACCTCGAAGAGCTTGTCCTCGTCCACGCCGTCCGCCTTGGGGACGATGACGACGCCCTTGCGGGTGAACAGGTAGGAGACCGAGCCCGGGTCGGCCATCGAGCCGCCGTTGCGGGTCATCGCCACGCGCACGTCGGAGGCGGCGCGGTTGCGGTTGTCGGTGAGGCACTCGATAAGCACCGCGACACCGTTCGGGCCGTAGCCCTCGTACATGATCGTCTGGTAGTCGGCCCCGCCGGCCTCCAGACCGCCACCGCGCTTGACGGCGCGGTTGATGTTGTCGATCGGGACCGAGCTCTTCTTCGCCTTCTGGATGGCGTCGTAGAGCGTCGGGTTGCCGGCCGGGTCGGGGCCGCCGGTGCGCGCCGCCACCTCGATGTTCTTGATCATCTTGGCGAAGAGCTTGCCGCGCTTGGCGTCGATCACGGCCTTCTTGTGCTTGGTGGTAGCCCACTTAGAGTGGCCGGACATCGCCAGCTCCTTTACGTCGCCAAAGGGAAATGAACAGATGAGATCTTACCGGTGCGGCCGGCGCCCGCCCGCACACGGTCACGCACACGCGGTCACGCGGCGGCGAGGTGCTCCTCGGCCATCCGCACGAAGTAGGCGTGCACCCGGTGGTCGCCGGTGAGCTCCGGGTGGAACGAGGTCGCCAGCAGGTTGCCCTGGCGCACGGCCACGATCCGGCTGTCCGGGCCGTCCGCGGCCGGGAGCTCGGCCAGCACCTCGACGCCCGCGCCGACCGCCTCCACCCACGGGGCGCGGATGAACACGCCGTGCACCGGGGCGTCGTCCAGGCCCCGGAAGGCGACGCCGGACTCGAAGGACTCGTTCTGGCGGCCGAAGGCGTTGCGGCGCACCGTCATGTCGATGCCGCCCACCGTCTCCTGGTCCTCGCGCCCGTCCAGGATCTTGTCCGCCAGCATGATCATGCCGGCGCAGGTCCCGTACACCGGCATGCCGGCGGCGACCCGCTCGCGCAGCGGGTCCATCACGCCGAACAGCAGCGCCAGCTTGGACATCGTGGTGGACTCCCCGCCGGGGATCACCAGCGCGTCGACCTCGGCCAGCTCCTCCGCGCGGCGGACCGGGCGGGCGAGCGCGTCGGCCTCGGCCAGCGCGATCAGGTGCTCGCGAACATCACCCTGCAGGGCGAGGACGCCGATGACTGGAGTGGACACTTCTCGTACCTCTCGACTCTCGAACTCGACGACGCGCGGCGGCCCGCCGCGCCGGTGTTCTCACCGCGCGGCGGGCCGTCCGGAGCGCATTACCAGCCGCGGTTGGCGTACCGCTCGGTCTCCGGCAGGGTGTCGCAGTTGATGCCGACCATGGCCTCGCCCAGGTTGCGGGAGGCGTCGGCGATGATCTTCGGGTCGTCGAAGAAGGTGGTGGCCTTGACGATCGCGGCGGCACGCTTGGCCGGGTCGCCCGACTTGAAGATGCCCGAGCCGACGAAGACGCCCTCGGCACCCAGCTGGCGCATCAGCGCGGCGTCGGCCGGGGTGGCCACACCACCGGCGGAGAACAGCACGACCGGCAGCTTGCCGAGCTCGGCGACCTCCTTGACCAGCTCGTACGGGGCGCGCAGCTCCTTGGCGGCGGCGTACAGCTCGTTGTGGTCCAGGGCGCGCAGGTGGCCGATCTCGTTCTTGATCTGGCGCAGGTGGCGGACCGCCTCGACGACGTTGCCGGTGCCGGCCTCGCCCTTGGAGCGGATCATGGCCGCGCCCTCGGCGATGCGGCGCAGCGCCTCGCCCAGGTTGGTGGCACCGCAGACGAAGGGGGTGGTGAAGGCCCACTTGTCGGAGTGGTTGACCTCGTCGGCCGGGGTCAGCACCTCGGACTCGTCGATGTAGTCGACGCCCAGCGACTGCAGCACCTGGGCCTCGACGAAGTGGCCGATCCGGGACTTCGCCATGACGGGGATGGAGACCGCCTCGATGATCTCCTCGATCATGTTCGGGTCCGACATGCGCGCCACGCCGCCGTCCTTGCGGATGTCGGCGGGCACCCGCTCCAGGGCCATGACGGCCACAGCGCCGGCGTCCTCGGCGATCTTCGCCTGCTCGGCGTTGACCACGTCCATGATCACACCGCCCTTGAGCTGCTCGGCCATGCCGCGCTTCACCCGGGCGGTGCCGATCTGCGGCTGGTCTGCGGTGGTGGGGGTGGTGGACACGTGAGACCTCACTCGAAGATGAACCAGTGCTATCGCCCTATGGTAGGCGGAAGAAGGCGCCCCTCCATGCGCCACCAAGTCCAGCCCACCCGGCGGGATACGACAAAGAGGCCGTATCCGGACCCGCCCCTCCCGACCGGTGGTACCCGCACCACCGGTGGCTTCTAGGCGGGTGCGCCCTCCGGGGTGAGCGCCACCGGCGGCGCGTCGTCCATCTCGAAAGCCATCGGGAACGGCGCCTTGCCCGCCAGCCGGAAATACCGCACCAGACGGTGCTCACGCACCGCCCGCGCCGCGCGCACCGCGTCGTTGTGGAAGCGCCGCGCCATCGGCACCCGCCGCACCGCCGCCGTCAGGTCCCGCACCGTGTCCTCGCCGCCCGGCTCCGCCACCAGCGCCGCCACCTGCTCCGGCTCCGCGAACACCGCCCGCAGCGCCAGGCTCAGCTGGCTCTCCGCCACCTCGCGCTGCTCGTCCTCCGCCTGCCGCGCCGCGTGCGCCGCGTCCAGCAGCAGCAGCGAGGCCGCCGGGTCCAGCAGCGAGGACGTCGCCAGCTCCATCGCCACCGACGCCCGGCGGACCAGCTGCGCGTCCAGCGCCGCGCGGGCGGCGTCGATCCGGGCGTGCAGCCGGTCCAGCCTTCCGGCCGTCCAGCTCAGGTACATACCGAACAGCACCACGGCCACGCCGGCCCAGATCCAGGTAGTCACGGGGCGCTACGCTACCGGGTGCCACCGGTTCATCCCTCGATCGCCGTGTTGCGGTAGGCGCCGCGGTCGATGTCGCGCACGTCGGCCGCCAGGTGCAGCCGCTCCCCCGGGGCCGGCTTCACCCGCTCCGCCAGCAGCGCCAGCACCCCCTCGGTGAGCGCCGCCTTCGCCTCCGGGGTGCGCCCCGGGAAGATCTGGAACTGCACGAACACCTGCGCCTCGGGGCGCTCGCTCTGGCCGACCACGGTCTCCGGGTCGGTCGGCCGGAAGATCGTCTTGCAGCCCTCGGGCTTGGCGTCGATGGTCTCCACCGCCAGCCGGTTGATCGCCAGGCCCAGCTCGCGGCGGTCGAAGGAGCCGGCCAGGCTCGGGGAGTAGTCGACGGAGATCTGCGGCACCGGGGCCTCCAGGGGCTCGGGAACGTGCGGACGGGTCAGCCGTCCGACCTTAACCGCGCCCGGGCCCGGTGCAGTAGCGGACGATGTCGGACCCGGGCGCTTCGGCCCCGGGCGTCGCGGTTCCCCAGGGCTCCGGTTCCCCGGCGCCTCAGTCCCGGGCCAGCCCGAACCGGCCGCGCCGCCCGCTGCGCTCGTCCTCCACCACCGCGGCCTCCCCCGCCGTCACCGTCTCGTACACGGCCAGGATGTCCGCGCCCACCGTCGACCAGTCGAACCGCCGCACGTGCCGGGACGCCGCCTTGCGCAGCTCCTCCAGCCGCACCGGGTCGCCCAGCAGCCGCAGCGCCGTCCGCGCCAGCGCGTCCGCGTCCTCCACCGGGAACAGCTCGCCCGCGTCCCCGCCGTCCAGCACCTGCTTGAACGCGTCCAGGTCGCTCGCCAGCACCGGCGCCCCCGCCGACATCGCCTCGACCAGGATGATCCCGAAGCTCTCGCCGCCGGTGTTCGGCGCCACGTACAGGTCCACGCTGCGCAGCAGCCGCGCCTTGTCCCGGTCGCTCACCATGCCCAGGAACTCCACCTGCGCCCGGACCTCCGGCGCCAGGCCGGCGACCGCCTCCTCCTCGTCGCCCTTGCCCGCCACCAGCAGCCGCACCCCCGGCCGCTGTTCGAGGATCCGCGGCAGCGCCGCCAGCAGCGTCGGCAGCCCCTTGCGCGGCTCGTTGATCCGGCCGATGAAGCCGATCGTCCCCGGCCGCCCCTCGGCGGCCCCGCCGACCCAGCGCTCGTCCGGCTCCGCCCCCGCGAAGAACCCCACGTCCACGCCGTTGGGGATCACCACCGCGTCCCCGCCCAGGTGCTCCACCAGGGTGCGCCGCGCGTACTCGCTCACCGCGATCCGCGCCCGCATCTTCTCCAGCCCCGGCTGGAGGATCGGCGAGGCCGCGATCATCGCCCGCGAGCGCGGGTTCGAGGTGTGGAAGGTGCCCACCATCGGCCCCGACGCCGACCACGCGGCCAGCATCGACAGGCTCGGCGAGGCCGGCTCGTGCACGTGCAGGATGTCGAACCGCCCCTCGTGCAGCCACCGCCGCACCCGGGCCGCCGACAGGATCCCGAAGCTCAGCCGCGCCACCGAGCCGTTGTACGGCACCGCCACCGCCCGGCCCGCCGACACCACGTACGGCGGCAGCGCCTCGTCGTCCTCGGCCGGCGCCAGCACCGACACCTCGTGGCCCAGGCCGATCAGATGCTCGGCGAGGTCCCGGATGTGGAACTGCACGCCGCCGGGGACGTCCCAGTCGTACGGGCAGACGATGCCGATCTTCACGGGTCTCCTCGAAAATCCTGCGGGCGGTGCGGACGGTGGGGGAAGGCCTGGCCTCAGGCCCCCGAGGCCTCGGCCGCCGGCTCCCCGGCGGCGGGCTCCCGGACGGCCCGGCGGGCGGCGCCCGCGGCCCCGGCCCCCGCCTCCACGGTGCCACGGACCGGAAGGTCGGCCAGCCAGAAGCGCTGCAGCATGTGCCAGTCCTCCGGGTGCTCCCGGATCGCCGACTCCCACACCCCGGCCATCGCCTGCGTCATCGCCCGGGTCTTCTCCGCCCGGTCGCCCTCCGCGGGCACCACGACCTCCGGGTGCACCCGGCCCCGCATGGTCCGCCCCTCGTACCAGAGCGACACCGGCAGCAGCGCCGCCCCGGTCCGCTGGCACAGCGCCGCGGGACCGGCCGGCATCCGCGTCGCCTCGCCGAAGAACGACACCTCGATGCCCGCCTCCGAGAGGTCCCGGTCCCCCACCAGGCAGACCAGCCCGCCCGCCCGCAGCCGCCGCGCCAGCGTGCCGACCACGCTCACCGAGCCGCCGGTCAGCGCCAGCACCTCCATGCCCAGGCTCTCCCGGAACGCCACGAACCGGTCGAACAGCCGCTCCGGCTTCAACCGCTCCGCCACCGTCGTGAACCGGTACCCCCGGGTCGCCACCCAGGCCCCCGCCAGGTCCCAGTTGCCCATGTGCGGCAGCGCTATCACCGCGCCGCGCCCCGACTCCAGCGCCTCCTGGAGGAGCTCGAAACCCTCGACCCGAACATCCCGCAGCACCCGCCCGCGGCCCCACACCGGCAGCCGGAACGACTCCTGCCAGTACCGCATGTACGAGCGCATCCCGGCCCGCGACAGCTCCCGCAGCCGGGCCTCGTCCGCCTCCGGGCACACCCGCAGCAGGTTCGCCTCCAACTGCAGCACCCGCTTGCCGCGCCGCCGCCACGCCGAGTCCGCCAGCCGGTCGAACAGCCCCCGCGCCGCCGGCTCGGGCAGGTGCTTGAGCGCCCCCCAGCCCGCCGCGTACGCCGTGTACACCAGTCGGTCCACCAGTCGGTCCCTCACCACGGAACCGCCCCCTCTCAGCTCCCGGCCGCCACGCGGTCCGCCTCGAACGCCTCACGGCGCACCGTCAGCATCCGCTGGATCACCGTCACCAGACTGCCGACCGCCACCAGCCACAGCGCCACCGGCAGCAGCCACTCCACGTACGGCACCCCGAACGTGTGCAGACCCGCCACACCGGCCGCCACCAGACTGATCACCAGCCGCTCGGCCCGCTCCACCAGCCCCGACACGTCGCAGGGCAGCCCCTGGCTCTCCGCCCGCGCCTTGGTGTACGACACCACCAGCCCGCTCGCCAGACAGAACACCGCCACCGCGCACAGCAGGTTGTTGTCGCCCTTGCCCGCGTACCACATGGCCAGGCCGCCGAAGATCGCCGCGTCGGCGACCCGGTCCAGCGTGGAGTCCAGGAACGCCCCCCACTTCGAGGACCGCCCCAGCTGCCGCGCCATGTTCCCGTCCACCAGGTCCGAGAAGATGAACAGCGTGATCGTGACGGTGCCCCAGAAGAACTCCCCGCGCGGGAAGAACACCAGCGCACCGGCCACCGAACCGGCCGTACCGACCAGCGTCACGGTGTCCGGACTCACACCCAAACGGATGAGGAACGCGGCGAACGGGGTCAGAACACGTGTGAAGAAGGCACGCGCGTATTTGTTGAGCATGGCCTTCCTGACCGCTCCGATCTCCCTGGTACCCGCCTGCGGCCCAGGTGCGCGGCAGACGGCCGCGTGGATCAGCCCACCCGGCGCACCCATCGTAGCCACGCCCACCGACCTCCCCCGCGCACACACCGCCCCCCGCATGCCGCCGCGCGCCCCCCAAAGCCTCCGCCCCTAGACTTTCACCGACAGCCTCGGCGCGACGGGAGGAGACCCCGATGCCCGACCGCAGCACCGCCAGAGCCGGCCAGGCCCCCGCCGTCGCCGGACCGGACGACCTGCGCAACGTCGTCCTCATCGGCTGCGCCGGCGTGGGCAAGACCACTCTCGCCGAATCCCTCGCGCACGCCGCCGGCGCCGTCGGCCGCCCCGGCAAGGTCACCGACGGCACCACCGTCTCCGACCACGAGCCCATCGAGCACCAGCAGCAACGCTCCGTCCAGCTCTCCGTGCTCCCCCTCGAATGGCGCGGCACCAAGATCAACCTGATCGACCCGCCCGGCCACCCCGACTTCGCCGCCGACCTGCGCGCCGCCCTCCACGCCGCCGACGCCGCCGTCTTCGTCGTCTCCGCCACCGACCCCGTCACCGCGCCCACCCGCGCCCTGTGGCGCGAATGCGCCGCCGAGAACATCCCCCGCGCCATCGCCGTCGCCAAACTCGACATCGCCCGCGGCAGCCTCGACGACATCCTCACCGCCTGCCACGACGCCTTCGGCCTGGGCCCCGACACCCTCCGCCCGCTCTTCCTGCCCGTCCACCACGACGGCCGCCCCGACGGCAGCGTCGACCTCCTCACCGGCCACACCTACGGCCAGGCCGACCCGCTGCCCGACACCGCCCCCGCCCGCGAGAGCCTCGTCGAAGCCATCTCCGGCCAGGACGACACCCTCATGGAGCAGTACCTCACCGGCGAAACCCCCGACACCGGCTCCCTCGAAGCCGGCATGCGCCGCGAGGTCCTCGCCTGCACCCTCCACCCCGCCGTCCCCACCAGCGAACACGGCCTCGGCGCCACCGAACTCCTCGACCTCATCACCACCACCTTCCCCACCCCCGCCGAACGCACCCGCCCCGCCCCCGCCTGCGACCCCGACGCCCCCCTCGCCGCCCAGGTCGTCCGCGTCACCGGCGACGCCTACGTCGGCCGCATCAGCCTGCTGCGCCTCTACGCCGGCACCCTGCGCCCCGACACCCGGATCCGCCTCACCGGCCCCGGGCACCCCGCCGACCAGGACGCCGAGGAGCGCGTCACCGGCCTCACCAGCCCCTTCGGCAAACTCCAGCGGCCCGTCCCGCACGCCGTCGCCGGCGACCTCGTCTGCGCCGCCAAACTCACCACCGCCCGCGCCGGCGACACCGTGCAGGAACCCGGCCACAGCGCCGAACTCGACACCTGGACCCTGCCCGAACCCCTGCTGCCCGTCGCCGTCGAGGCCCACAGCAAGGCCGACGACGACAAGCTCTCCCAGGCCCTGTCCCGGCTCGCCGCCGAAGACCCCGCCCTGCGCCTCGAACAGAACCCCGACACCCACCAGCTCGTCCTGTGGTGCACCGGAGAGGCCCACGCCGAGGCCGTCCTCGACCGGCTCCGCAACCGCCACGGCGTCCACGTCGACACCGTCGACCACAAGGTCGCCCTGCGCGAGACCTTCGGCACCGCCGCCGCCGGCCACGGCCGCCTCGTCAAACAGTCCGGCGGTCACGGCCAGTACGCCATCTGCGACCTGGAGGTCGAACCCCTCCCGGCCGGCTCCGGCTTCGAGTTCCAGGAACACGTCGTCGGCGGCTCCGTCCCCAAGCACTTCATCCCCTCCGTCGAGAAGGGCGTCCGCGCCCAGCTCGCCAAGGGCGTCGCCACCGGCCACCCGCTCGTCGACGTCCGCGTCACCCTCACCGACGGCAAGGCGCACTCCGTCGACTCCTCCGACTCCGCCTTCCAGAACGCCGCCGCCCTCGCCCTGCGCGACGCCGCCGAACACGCCGTCATCCGGCTCCTCGAACCCGTCGCCGCCGTCAGCGTCCTGCTCCCCGACGACTACCTCGGCGCCGTCCTCGGCGACCTCTCCGCCCGCCGCGGCCGCGTCCTCGGCAGCGAGACCGGCGGACCCGGCCTCACCCTGCTGCGCGCCGAGGTCCCCGAACTCGAACTCGCCCGCTACCCCGTCGACCTGCGCTCGCTCACCCACGGCACCGCCGAGTTCACCCGCGCCCACCTGCGCCACGAACCCATGCCCGCCGCCCTCGCCGCCCGCTTCACCGACGGCTAGGCCCTCGTCTCAGCGGCGCGGCAGCGCGCAGGCCGGCGTCCCGCCCGGCATCCGGTGCCGGTTGCGCGACACCCACCGGTACACCAGCCCCGCGACCGGCCGCACCGGTGCCAGCGCCAGCACCCCGCCCAGGTACGCCCACACCCCGCCCGAACGCAGCAGCAGCCGCGCCACCGCCTGCGCCCCGCCGTACACCCGGCCCGCCGGCGTCACCCACAGCACCTCGCGCTCCGCGCGCTCCCAGGACACCTCCCCGCGCCCCCCGGCCACCGCGTCCAGCCCCGCCAGGTCCGCGAACTGGAACGGCACCGCCTCCCAGCCCCCCGACGCCAGCGTCTGCCGCAGGTAGCGCTCCGCCCACGTCGTACACGTGGTGCAGAAACCGCAGTCCCCGTCGAACACCAGCACCGGATCCGTCAGCCCACCGCTCTCCATGCCGCCATCGTGCACCATCCCCCGCCAATGGCCCGCCACCGGGCGCGTCGAACAGCCGGAACCTGGGCATCATGCCCCACAGATCCACCGTGGCCCGTTCGTGACGGCACTTCAGACGATCATGCCCGCGCCGGTGCCCCGGCACGGTAACCTGCCGCAGGACAAAGGGGAGGAGGGGACGCCACCGTGACCACACTCGACATGACTCCGGGTGCGCAGATACCCCGGACCGACGCCGGCCCGCAGACCGCCGGCACCCAGGCGATCTCCTCGGTGGCGTACCGCGACACCACGCTGAAGGAGGGCGCCGCGAAGCTCGCCGGGACCACCGCCAAGAAGGGCCGCTTCGCCCTCTTCGAGCCCAACCTCGGCGAGGCCTGGAGCAAGGCGCTCATCTCCCGCACCCTCGGCGGCGACCGCAAGCCCCTGGTGCCCTCCTTCGGCATCGAAACCCGCCAGATCGTGGAACACTGCCTCGCCGCCGAGGAGATCCGCCGCACCCGCGACCGGCAGCTGTCCACCATCTCCGTCGTCACCGGCCTGCTCTGCCTGCCCGGCACCCTGGTCTGGCTCGGCGCCTTCCAGCTGCGCGCCTGGCTCCGGCGCGACAACCCCAAGAACGCCGGCGTCTACGGGGCGATCGTCCTCGTCCTCGCCGCCGCGCTCGCCGTGCTGCTCGCCGTCAAGCCCCCGGCCGGCGGCATCCTCGGCCTCTACCTGCGCGTGGTCATGCTCGCCCCGGTCATCGGCTGGTACCTCGCCCGCCGCATCGTCGAACGCACCGCCGTCGACCTGCGGGCCCGCTGGCTCTCGCTGGCCGAGGGCAACGCCGTCGCCGCGACCGTCCCGATGGCCGTCCCCCGCGACGACCTCGACAAGAAGGCCGCCGACCTGCGCGCCAAGCTCGGCCGCCTGGAGTCCGAGCAGGAGACCAACATCCAGCACTACGCCGGCCCCAAGGGCATCCTCGGCGCCGGCCGCCGCTGGGGCGAGTGGAAGCTCATCGACACCCTGCGCCCCGCCGAGGGCCAGATCGACTTCCGCCAGTTCCACCCCTGGGACCTCGTCCGCAAGATCTCCGGCCACCTCAAGGCACTGGGCATCAGCGAGGTCGCCAACAGCGGCATGCCCAACGTCCAGGTCAAGCAGTGGGTCGTCTACGAGGTCGGCGAGAGCGCCGACGAGATCAGCCGCCCCGGCAACGCCGACATGGACGGCGACCACATGCGCGACTTCGCCGTCCAGGCCATCGCCGACAAGCAGACCTTCGGCGGCGGCCCCCGCCACTACCTCGCCACCCAGTTCATCACCCACGACGGCAAGCTCGTCCTGACCTTCACGGTCACCGTGGTGCTGCTCGCCAACACCCTCAACATCACCGTCGCCGGCTACGCCCTCGGCCCCATCGACGGCTTCTTCGGCGACAAGCCCAAGGACAAGGAGAAGTCCGTCGCCAAGACCTTCCGGTTCTGGGAGGAGCGCACGGTCAAGCTCCGGCTGATCGACAACGACGAGGTCGTCCGGCAGGCCGTCCGCGCCCCCTTCTACCGGCTGCCCGGCCTGCTCTCCTGGCTCGGCGGCGGCCTCGGCCTGCCCGAGCCCTTCGGCTTCCGGCACACCTGGGCCGGCCAGCCCTGGGGCACCCGCACCATGGCCGACAACGCGCTCAACGCCTCCCACCCGGTGCTCGCCGCCGTCCACACCGCCACCCTGGAGTTCCTCGCCGAGCACGACCTCGACACCGAGCGCGCCTTCAAGGGCCGCGCGGCCGGTCTCAAGGCCGAGGCCCAGGGCAGCCGCCCGTTCAAGGTCGACCGGTACGACGCCTGACCGGACACGACGGAGGGCCCCCGCCGACCCGATGGCCGGCGGGGGCCCTCCCCGCTGTGCGCCTCAGCCCTGCGGCCAGGCCTCGGCCAGCATCTTGCGGGTGTCCGCCAGCAGCTGCGGCAGCACCTTGGTGTGGCCGACCACCGGCATGAAGTTGGTGTCCCCGCCCCACCGCGGCACCACGTGCTGGTGCAGGTGGGCGGCGATGCCGGCACCGGCCGCCGCGCCCTGGTTCATACCGATGTTGAAGCCGTGCGCACCCGAGGCCGCGCGCAGCGCCGTCATCGCCTTCTTGGTGAACACCGCCAGCTCGGCCGTCTCCGCCTCGTCCAGCTCGGTGTAGTCCGCCGCGTGCCGGTACGGGACCACCATGAGGTGTCCGCCGTTGTACGGGTACAGGTTGAGCACCGCGTACACGGCGTTCCCGCGCGCGACGACCAGCCCGTCCTCGTCGCTCAGCGACGGGATCGAGCAGAACGGGCAGCCGTCGTCCGGAGCCGGGCCGGTGGGCTTGTTCTCGCCCTGGATGTAGGCCATCCGATGGGGGGTCCACAGGCGGCGGAAGCCGTCCGGCTCCCCGACGCCCTGCTGCAGTTCCGGCTCAGTCGTCATGCTGATCAGCATATTCGCCCAACCGTGCTTGCAGAGCCGCGCGGGGCGGACTCCCTGAGGAGCCCGCCCCGCGCTCACACCCGTTCTCCGGCTCAGACCTGGATCCGGCGCTCCACCGCGTCCACGATCTCCTGGACGGCCTCGGCCACCGGGACACCGTTCTTCTGCTCGCCGTTGCGGTAGCGGAAGGAGACCGCGCCCGCCTCGACGTCGTCGTTGCCGGCGATCAGCATGAACGGCACCTTGGTCTTCTGGGCGTTCCTGATCTTCTTCTGCATCCGGTCGTCGGAGGTGTCCACCTCGACCCGGATCCCGCGCTTCTTCAGCTCGGCCGCGACCTCCAGCAGGTACGGCACGTGCTCGTCGGTGATCGGGATGCCGGTCACGGTGACCGGGGCCAGCCACGGCGGCATCGCACCGGCGTAGTGCTCCAGCAGCACCGCGAAGAAGCGCTCGATCGAGCCGAACAGCGCACGGTGGATCATGACCGGCCGCTGGCGCGAGCCGTCCGCCGCCGTGTACTCGAGGTCGAAACGGACCGGCAGGTTGAAGTCCAGCTGGATGGTCGACATCTGCCAGGTGCGGCCGATGGCGTCCTTCGCCTGCACCGAGATCTTCGGACCGTAGAAGGCCGCGCCGCCCGGGTCCGGGACCAGCGGCAGCCCCTGCTTCTCGGCCACCGCGGCGAGGACGGCGGTGGCCTCCTCCCACGTCGCGTCGTCACCGACGAACTTCTCCGGGTCCTTGGTGGACAGCTCCAGGTAGAAGTCGGTCAGACCGTAGTCGCGCAGCAGGTTGAGCACGAAGGTGAGGGTCGAGTCGAGCTCGTCCGCCATCTGCTCACGGGTGCAGTAGATGTGCGCGTCGTCCTGGGTGAAGCCGCGGGCGCGGGTCAGGCCGTGCACCACGCCGGACTTCTCGTACCGGTACACCGTGCCGAACTCGAACAGGCGCAGCGGCAGCTCACGGTACGAGCGGCCGCGCGCGTCGAAGATCAGGTTGTGCATCGGGCAGTTCATCGGCTTGAGGTAGTAGTCCACGCCCTCGTCGAGCTGCATGGGCGGGTACATACCGTCCGCGTACCAGTCCAGGTGGCCGCTCTTCTCGAACAGCTTCCCCTTGGTGGCGTGCGGGGTGTAGACGAACTCGTAGCCCTCCTCCTCGTGCCGGCGGCGCGAGTAGTCCTCCATGGCGCGGCGGATGATGCCGCCCCTGGGGTGGAAGACGGCGAGGCCGGAGCCGATCTCCTCGGGGATGGAGAAGAGGTCGAGCTCGTTGCCGAGCTTGCGGTGGTCGCGCTTGGCGGCCTCCTCCAGGAACTCCAGGTGCGCCTTGAGCTCGTCCTTGCTCGGCCAGGCGGTGCCGTAGAGGCGCTGGAGCATGGGGTTCTTCTCGCTGCCGCGCCAGTAGGCGGCGGCCGAGCGCATGATCTTGAACGCCGGGATCATCCGGGTGCTGGGCAGGTGCGGGCCGCGGCAGAGGTCGCCCCAGCACAGCTCGCCGCTCTTGGCGTCCAGGTTGTCGTAGATGGTGAGCTCGCCCGCGCCGACCTCGACGTCGGCGCCCTCACCGGCGGTGGCGGCGGAGCCCTTGAGGCCGATCAGCTCCAGCTTGTACGGCTCGCCGGCCAGCTCCTCACGGGCGGCCTCGTCGGTGACCACCCGGCGGGAGAACCGCTGCCCGCGCTTGATGATCTCCTGCATCCGCTTCTCGATGGCCTTGAGGTCATCGGGGTGGAACGGCTTCTCGACGTCGAAGTCGTAGTAGAAGCCGTCCTTGACCGGCGGGCCGATGCCGAGCTTGGCCTCCGGGAAGAGCTGCTGCACGGCCTGGGCCATGACGTGCGCGGTGGAGTGGCGCAGGATGTCGAGGCCGTCCGGGCTGGAGATCGCGACCGGCTCGACCTCGTCGCCGTCCTGGAGGGCGTGGGCGAGGTCCTTCAGCTGGCCGCCGACGCGGGCGGCGATGATCGAGCGGTCGTCGGCGAAGAGCTCGGCGGCCGTAGTGCCCGTGGTCACCACGCGCTCTTCCCGATCGGGTTCGCGGTTGATGATTACCCGGACGTCCGTCACCGGTCTCTCCTGACGTGCTGGATTCAGAGGGCGCAGCACAGCGCTGCGCCTGACGATGGTACCGAGACCGGTGACCCCACCGTCACCTCCGTCCCTCGCTACTCGCCCCGCCCCTCCCCCAGGGTCTTGAGCAGGCGCTCGCGCTCGGCCTCCTCCAGCCCGCACGGCTCGGGGGCGGTGGGCCGGGTGAGCCGCCGGAAGCCGCCGCGGCGCTCCAGGCGGCCGCTGATCCGCACCGGGGTGCCGCCGAGGTGGGCCTCGGCGGCGATCCGGTAGGCGGGATCGGGCAGCCGGACCTTGACCTCGTCGACCTCGGCGCCGCCGAGCACCCGCAGCCGGACGCTGCCCGGCCCGGCGGGGTCGGCGCGCTTGAGGCGGACGACGAGGCCGACGACGGTGACGGCGACGGCGGGCTCGATGCGCTCCAGCAGTTCGGCGGCCTCGTCGAGGGCGGGCAGGTCGCCGGGTGAGAACTCGACGGCGATCCGGCGGTCGCCGAAGCCGCCCGGGGTGCCGGCGGCGGGCGACCAGGCGACGGTGAACCGGCCGGCGGTGGCGCCGCGCACCAGGTCCTGGACGGATTCGACCAGCTCGCGGCTGACCCCGGACTGGACGGCGTTCTCGAAGGCCTCGCCGCCGCCGCTGACCCGCCGGTAGTCGACGGCGTCGCGCAGCGCCTCCAGGGCGCGGACCAGGGTGGTGACCGCCGCCCGGCCCTCGGGGGCGGGGGTGTACGCGGTCAGGCCCGGGCCGCCGGAGACGACCAGGACCCGGTCGAGGTAGTCGCCGGCCCAGGCGTCGAGGCGGGCGCCGAAGTAGGCGGCGCGGGTGCGGCCGGCCTTGGCGCCGGCGGCGAGCATGGCGCGGGCCGCGTGCCGGAGCCGTTCGGTGTCGTCCCAGGGCGCGGCGCCGGAGGCGGTGGCACCGGGGGCCGCGGCGAGGTCGCGGTGCCACTGGAGCTCGTCGCCGGGCAGGGCCAGGGCCAGCAGGATGGCGCGGGCGGAGGGGCTGGCGGAGCGGGAGAGCGCGGTGACGGCGTCGGTGAGCAGTTCGACGGCGTCGTCGAAGCCGTCGCCGGCGGGGACGAGCAGGCTGACGCCGGGGTCGGTGCCCTCGGGGGGCGTCCAGCGGCCGTAGCGGGCGGAGGGTCCGCCGCGCCGGACCCAGCCGTGCCGGGCGAGCAGGGTGGCGAGCACCGCGGGGTCGACGGCGGCCGGATCGGGCAGCGGCCCGGTCGGCGGCGGCGCGCCGGGGGTGGGACGCGTCGGCCCGTGGGGCAGTGTCATGGGGGCGGCTCCTCCCGGCCGGGCCCCGGCGGTCACGGGCTGCCGCCCGCGCCGACCCGGGCCATGATGTCGCACAGGGCGCGGTCGTCGAAGACCTTCGCGGTGGGGACGCGGACGTTGGTCCGGCGCTGCCCGGTGACGGGGTGGCCGGCCAGGTTGACCCAGTAGCAGCAGTGGCGCAGTTCGAGGGCGTCGGGGCGGGCGGCCAGCCAGCGGTCGACGCGGCGGGGCAGCAGCATGACGACGAGGATCCGGGGCACGGCGACCCTGGGGCGGGCGAGCTTGCGCAGGTGGTCGTTGTCCAGGGTGAAGGAGAAGAACGCGCCGCGCGGGTCGGGTGCGATCTGCTGGGTGGCCTTCAGCTGGATCTTGACGGTGACCTCGTCGTCGACCTCGTGGCTGCGCGAGCCGTGGCTGACCTGCCAGTCGATGCCGTTGTCGGGGAACGGCTGGGAGAGCGAGCAGCCGGCCGCGGCGACGACCGCGTGCAGGTAGCCGACCTGCAGGGTCTCCATGCAGGCGGTCACCGCGAGGTCGCCCCGCAGGACGTCCGCCGCCTCTTCGGGCTGCGGCTGCGTCAGCGCCATGGCCGTCCGTCCTCCCCCGTCCCCCGGGCCCGTCCGATTCGAACAGGGGCCCGTGGGCAGGGTGCCCGGCCGGTGCTGCGCCAAACGGTTGAGGGAGCGTCAGGAGCGGGTATCACCGGGTCGGGAACGCGCCGTTTTCGGAGGGGCAGTCATGCAACAGCACTGGTTCACCGGCCCGCTCGCCTCCTTCGACACCGAGACCACCGGCGTGGACGTCGAGAGCGATCGCATCGTCTCGGCCGCCGTGGTCGTCCAATCCGCCCCGGGCGCGGCCCTGGTGGCCACCGGCTGGCTCGCCGATCCCGGCGTGCCGATACCCGACGGCGCCCGCGCGGTGCACGGGATCAGCGACGAGCGGGTGCGGGCGCACGGGCGGCCGGCGCCGGTGGTGGTGGCCGAGGTGGCCGCCGCGCTCGCCGAGCAGGCGCGGGCCGGGCGGCCGGTGGTGGTGATGAACGCGCCGTACGACCTGACGCTGCTGGACCGGGAGTTGCGCCGGCACCGGGGGGTGTCGCTGGCCGAGGCGATCGGCCCGGCGCCGCTGCTGGTGCTGGATCCGCGGGTGCTGGACAAGTACGTGGACCGCTACCGCCGGGGCCGGCGGACGCTGACCGACCTGTGCGCGCACTACGGGGTGGAGCTGACCGGGGCGCACGACGCGGGGGCCGACGCGACGGCGGCGCTGGAGGTGGTGCGGACGATCGGCGCGCGGTACCCGGGGGCGCTGGGCGGACTGACGGCGGCGGAGCTGCACCTGCGGCAGGCGGTCTGGCACGCGGCGCAGGCGCGGGGGCTGCAGGCGTGGTTCGACCGGTCGGGGGCGGACGAGCGGGTGGACCTGTCCTGGCCGCTGCGGCCGGCCCGGTGCGGCTGCGGCCGCCGGCTGTCGCCGGAGCACGAGTGCGAGGTGGCGGCCTGACCGGCCGGGGCGACCCGCCGGGGCGGGCGCGCGGAAACGCCGCAGGCCCCGACCGGTCTCCCGATCAGGGCCTGCGTGCTGTCCGGTGGGCGATACTGGGATCGAACCAGTGACCCCTTCGGTGTGAACGAAGTGCTCTCCCGCTGAGCTAATCGCCCGGGCAACGAGAAGAACTGTAGCACCATTCGGGGGGTGCCGTACAACTCGTTCGGGTGTGCCGCCCGACGCGTCCGCAGAACTCCTGCGGACGGCGGAAGATGACTGAGCCTCAGCACATTCCCGGCACCGTTCACCGGATTGCGGAAATACATGTGAGGCCCAGCCGATAATCGACTGGGCCTCACATATCACAATGCATTCCGGTGGGCGATACTGGGATCGAACCAGTGACCCCTTCGGTGTGAACGAAGTGCTCTCCCGCTGAGCTAATCGCCCGGGTGCAGGGAAAACATTACCGCATCCCGGGGGGTGGTCCGAACACACCGCCCGCCACCGGAGCGCCCCACCCCGCCCCGCCCGCGGGAGGCGGCGGGCCGGGCCGGCGGCTCAGTCCTCGTTGATCTTCCAGGGCATGACCAGCCCGTACTTCCACAGGTACCAGCCGCCGAGCGCGGCGATCAGCGTCAGGCCGATCACGGTGAGCGTCAGGTTGCGGCGCCGGACCCGCGGGTCCAGGGCCTTCTGCGCGGCCTCGGCCACCTTGCGGCGGGTCCACCGCAGTGCCAGCTGGGCCCAGACGAACTCGGTCGCCCAGATGCCCATGCCCAGGAAGATGACCACCCAGCCCGGGCCGGGCAGCGGGAGCATGATCACGCCGAGCACCACCACGGCCAGGCCGATCAGGAAGACGGCCACCTGCCAGCTCAGGTGCAGCGGGCGGGAGCGGCGGATGAAGCCCGGCGCGCGCGAGCCGAGCGGCTTCTCGCCGTCGGCGCCGCCCTCCGGGCCTCCCCCGGCACCGGGCCCGCGGCCCTCGTCACCCGCACCCGTCGGCACCCCCGTGTCGTCCGGCACGATCCCGTCCCCCGTTCCGGTGTTCCCGCCCGCGTCCCCGCGTGCCTCGTCGCTTCGCACAGTCATGCCAGGAAACTAACCGAGAAGGGACCCGGTAATCGCCCGCAGGGCACTCTGTGGCGATTCCGCAATGCGCCGTAAGGGGTACGACTCGCGCCCGAATCGGGACAGAGGGGTTTACATCGGTCGTGGAGGTGGGATGGTCCGTTCGCCGACGTGCGATTCCCCGAGCGCACACTGAGCGAAAGGCCATGGCGCTTATGAACACCACGGTCAGCTGCGAGCTGCACCTGCGCCTCATCGTGTCCAGCGAGTCCTCACTGCCCGTCCCCGCGGGCCTGCGCTACGACACCGCCGACCCCTATGCCGTGCACGCCACCTTCCACACCGGCGCCGACGAGACCGTGGAGTGGGTGTTCGCCCGAGATCTCCTTGCGGAGGGGCTGCACCGACCCACCGGTACGGGTGACGTCCGGGTGTGGCCGTCGCGAAGCCACGGGCAAGGGGTGGTCTGCATCGCCCTGAGCTCTCCGGAAGGAGAAGCCCTGCTGGAGGCACCGGCCCGGGCGCTTGAGTCGTTCCTCAAGCGGACGGACGCCGCCGTTCCCCCCGGCACCGAACACCGTCACTTCGACCTCGACCGGGAGCTGTCCCACATCCTCGCCGAAAGCTGACCCCGACCGGAGGTGGTCACACCCCGCTGTCGGCGGGGTCGTAGCCCCTGCCGTCAACCGCAGCCGTCCTACTCGGGGGCACGGCAGCAGACTCAGCCGCGCACGACGCGGCCTCGGGGCCGGTGACGAAACGGTTCTCTCCCATCCGGAGCGGGCCTGAGGCACCGAAGGCGCCCGGCAGCGAGGCCGGCCATCCCACGGATGGCCGGCCTC
>NZ_JBEPAM010000038.1:0-84938 GCF_040298605.1 Kitasatospora sp. NPDC001527
AGGTGCTCCACCCCGCCGCGGACCAGCCACCGGGCGACGTGCCCGCCGAGCGCCCCGGTGCCGCCGGTGACCAGCGCGGTGCGCCCGGGGTGCCATCACGGCCCCATCCGGGCCGTGCGGCGCCCGGCTTTTGCCGGGACCGGAGCCCGAAGTCTTCCGTGTGACCCATGACATGTGAAATATTACCTGCGCTCACCCGACCACCCCCGTCCGGAAAGGACCGGTCAGTTGCGCAGACTGTCCGCGGCGTTCGCGGCCGCACTCACCACGAGTGCGATAGCGGCCACCCTCCTCGGGTCCACCGCCGCCCAGGCCGCCTCCCCCACTCCCGCGCCCGCTCTCACCGCCGAGAGCGGCAGCGGCACCGAGGCCGGCGGCCTCGAAGCCCCGCCCGCCCCGCTCGCCCCGCAGGAGCGCGAGCGCCAGTCGCTGCGCACCAAGGCACTGGAGCAGCTCAACAAGGGTGCCGTGGCGAAGACCACCGACCGCCGGGCGCCCGCCAAGGTGCGGGTCGGCAACGACTACGTCCAGCTCGCCCAGCAGCGCAAGGACAAGGTCTTCGTCATCCTCGCCGAGTTCGGCGACCAGGTGGACAACACCACCCTCCACAACGGCCAGCCGCGCTACGGCGGCACCCCCGGCCCGCTGCACAACAGCATCGCCAAGCCGGGCCGGAGCGACAACCACACGCTCTGGAACCAGGACTTCAGCCGGCAGTACTACCAGAAGATGTTCTTCGACGACGCGCCCGGCGCGGTCTCGATGCGCAACTACTACCGCACCCAGTCCTCGGGCCGCTACGACATCGAGGGCACCGTCAGCGACTGGGTCACCCTGCCCTGGAACGAGGCCCGCTACGGCTCCAACAAGGGCCCGCAGGGCTCCGGCGCCTGGACCCAGGGCCAGGAGTTCATCCGGGACGCCGTCAAGGCCTGGTACGACAGCCAGGTCGCCAAGGGCCGCTCGGCCGCCGACGTCAAGGCCGAGCTGGCCCAGTACGACGTCTACGACCGCTACGACCACGACAAGAACGGCGAGTTCGCCCAGCCCGACGGCTACCTCGACAACGTCATCGTGGTGCACGCCGGCGTCGACGAGACCTGGGGCGGCGGCGCGCAGGGCGCCGACGCGCTGTGGGCGCACCGCAGCTGGACCCTCCCCGACCCGACCGGCCAGGTCGGCCCGGAGGGCAACAAGATCGGCGGCGCGCCCGTCGGCGACAGCGGCCTGTACGTCTACGACTACGTCCAGGCGGGCGAGAACAGCGGCGTCGGCCTGTTCTCCCACGAGTTCGGCCACAACCTCGGCCTGCCCGACCTGTACAGCACCACCGGCGGCGACAACAGCGTCAACTTCTGGTCGCTGATGTCCTCCGGCTCGTACCTGGGCAAGGGCAAGAACACCACCGGCGCCTACCCCGGTGACCTCGACGCCTGGAGCAAGCTGCAGTTCGGCTGGCTCAACTACGACGAGGCGCAGGCCGCCACCCGCTCCAGCCACGCCCTCGGCGTCAGCGGCTACAACACCGACCAGGCACAGGCCGTGCTGGTCCACCTGCCGGACAGCACCACCAGCACCGACCTCGCCGACCCGCGCGAGGGCGGCAAGCAGTGGTGGAGCCAGACCGGCGACGACCTGGACAACGCGCTGGCCCGCGACGTCGACCTGACCTCGGTCACCGGCCCGGCCGCCCTCGACGCGGCGATCTGGTACGACGTCGAGCAGGACTACGACTTCCTGACCGTCGAGGCCTCCACCGACGGCGGCAAGCGCTGGACCGCCCTGCCCGGCACCGTGGACGGCGCCCCGATCGGCAACACCAGCGCCAACGTCCCCGGCCTGAGCGGCACTTCGGGCGCCTACCGGCAGCTGCACATCCCGCTGGACGGCTACGCCGGCAAGAACGTCAGGCTCCGCTTCCACGTCACCTCGGACAACAACACCCACGGCAAGGGCGTCCTGGTCGACGCGGTGAAGATCACCGCCGGCGGCACCGAGCTGTTCGCCGACGGCGCCGAGAACGGCACCGCGGACTGGGTCAGCACCGGCTTCACCATCGTGACCGGCCGCACCTTCGTCAAGCAGCACCCGCGCGCCTACCTGGTGGAGAACCGCCGCTACAGCGGCTTCGGCGAGTTCCTGAAGACCGGGCCGTACAACTTCGGCTACTCCGGCGTCGAGGGCAAGAAGGACATCGTCGACAACTACCCGTACCAGGAGGGCGTGCTCGTCTGGCTCTGGGACACCGCGTACGGCGACAACAACACCAAGGACCACCCGGGCGGCGGCCTGATCCTGCCGATCGACGCCCGCCCGACCCCGATCCGCTTCGCCGACGGCACCCTGGTCAACGGCCGGGCGCAGACCTACGACGCGACCTTCTCGCTCAAGCCGACCACCGCGTTCACCCTGCACAAGTCAGGCGTCCCGGTGCGCATCGGGTCCAAGCCGGCCGTGCCGGTCTTCAACGACCACAGCGGCGTCTACCGCGACCCGGCCACCCCGCTGCTCGCGGTGAACGTCCCGGACACCAACACCAAGATCGAGGTCGTCCGCGAGGCCCAGGGCGGGCGGATCACCACCGTCCGGGTCGGCCCCGCGTCCTGACCCCAGCACCCCCGGTGTCCTGAGCACCGGGTCTCCCGTGGAAGACAGGTACCGCGGAAGAACGGCCGCCCCGACCCTCCCCCACGGAGGGCCGGGGCGGCCGCGCGCGTCCCCCGGGTGCGGAGCTCAGCGCGCGTCCCCCGGGTGCGGAGCTCAGCGCGCGTCCGGACACCCCCGGCGCAGGCTCAGCGCCGCGGTCGCGGTGCCGAACACGGTCAGCGCGCCGAGCCCGAAGACCATGTACCGGGCCCCGTCCAGCGTCGAGTCCCCGCCGATGCTCACCAGCGTCCCCGCCAGCGCCGAGCTCACCGAGAAGGCGATCAGCTGGGTGGTGTTGAGCCCGGCCGCCGCCTTGGCCCCCTCCGCCTCGTCGTCCGTGCTGCGCATCGCCGTGACGCTCAGGTGCGGGAAGGCGACCCCGATGCCCGTGCCGCCCGCGACCAGCACCACCGCCCACAGCAGCACCCGCCCGCCGGACGCCGAGCCCGTCTGCAGCAGGCCGTACGCCAGCAGGCCCGCCGTGAGCACCGCCGGACCGAGCCGGATCGCCAGCTCCCGGGCCCGCTCCGAGCCCAGGTTGACGCTGAACAGCTGCGCGGACGTCCAGCCCGCCGAGACCGTCGCCCCCAGGAACCCGGCCGCCAGCGGGCTGAGCCCGCCCAGCTCCTGGCCGAACAGCGGGATGAAGGTCTCCGTCATCACGCCGGTGCAGTACACGGCGACGGTCAGGTAGATCCACTTCAGGTGGTTGCCGCGCCGGTAGGTCAGCTTCGGCAGGACGGTCGCCGCCCCGCCGCGCTCCGCCAGCACGAAGCCGGCCAGCAGCGCCAGGCCCACCACGATGCACAGCACCGTCGCCCAGCCGCGCGGCACCGTCGAACTGATGCTGAAGGTGGCCGCCGCCAGCGTCAGCAGCACCAGCGAGGCCAGTGGCAGCGGCTCGGCGGACCGTCCGGTGCCGGACGGCCCCGGCAGCGAGCGCCGGGCCAGCACCGCCAGCACCACGGCCGCTGCCAGGAGCAGCGCGTACGCCCCGCGCCACAGGCCCAGTTCGGCGAAGAGCCCGCCCAGCGAGGGGCCGACCAGGGTGCCCACGCCCCACATCGCGGACACCAGTCCGGCGGCCCTGGTCCACAGCCGCTCCGGGAACGCGGTGCGGATCACCGCGTAGCCGAGCCCGGCCATCAGCCCGCCGCCCAGGCCCTGGACGATCCGGCCGACGATCAGCGCCTCGATCGTCGGGCTGACCGCGGTCAGCCCCGCGCCGCCGGCGAACACCAGGAAGCCGGTCAGATAGGCGCGCGAGGGCCCCAGCCGGGCCAGCATCCGGCTGACCAGCATCGCGGCGATCACCGCGGCGATCAGGAAGCCGGTCGCCACCCACGCGTAGTAGCGGGCGCCGCCGATGTCCTCGACGATCGAGGGCAGCAGGGCGGCGGTGAAGTAGAGGTTCATCGCGTACAGCGCGACGCCGCCGGCGAGGATCGAGGCCTGGGCGGCGAACTGCCGGGAGAACAGTTCGCCCCAGCCGCCGGAGGACGTCGGCGGCTCCGCCTCCGGAGCGTGACGTCCCTGGTCGGAGGGGGTGGCAGTGGTCCGGGCGGACGAGGAGTCGGTCACGCCTCGGTACGCTAGTAGTTCAACAGAGCTTGAAGTCAAGGATGCCCATGGACCGCGCCACGGACGCCGCGCAGGGCGCGGAGGACAGGCCCCGCCCGATCGATCTGCTGACCGTCGGCGAGGTCGCCCGGCGGGCCGGCGTGGCCGCCTCGGCGGTGCGGTTCTACGAGGAGCAGGGGCTGATCGCCTCCGAGCGGACGTCCGGCAACCAGCGCCGCTACCACCGGCACGTGCTGCGCCGGCTCTCGCTGATCCTGGTCGCCAAGCGGCTCGGCATCCCGCTGTCGGAGGTGGCCGAGGTGTTCGCCGGCCTGCCCGCCGAGCGGATGCCGGACAAGCGCGACTGGGAGCGGATCTCGCGCCGCTGGGCGGCGCTGCTCGCGGCCCGGCGCCGGGAGATCGAGCGGCTGGAGGAGGAGCTGACCGGCTGCATCGGCTGCGGCTGCCTCTCGCTGCGCCGCTGCCGGGTGCTCAATCCGCGCGACGCGCTGGCCGCCGACGGCCCCGGCCCGCGCCGGCTGCCCTCCGAGGAGCCCGACCCGCCCGGCCGGCTCGACCGGGACAGCCGGAACCGCCGGGCCGGCCGACTGAGGCCGTGAACGCCGCACGGGCCCGCCAGGACCGACGACCCAGGTCGGCCCCGGCAGGCCCGGCGCACCCGGCCGACCCTTCAGGAGGTCGGCCGGGTGGAGACCCGGCCGGGCGCGGCCCTCATCAGGCTCCCCGCCGCGCCCGGCCGGGCGTTCGGTGCGCGAGCGGGCATGCTGCTCGCGCGGTGTGGTGCCGTACCGTCCGCGTGGGGGTGGTTCGGACGGTACGGCGGTCGGAACGCGACCGGGGGCGCGCCCAGTGGCAGGCGCCCGCGGCCGCGGGACCGTGGATCCCGGGTCAGTTCTCCGGGAAGTGGCAGGCCGCCTCGCGGCCGCCCGGACCGGCGATCTGCAGCAGCGGTCGCTCGGAGCGGCAGATCTCCTGGGCCTTCGGGCAGCGCGGGTGGAAACTGCACCCGGGCGGCGGGTCGGCCGGGCTCGGCGGGTCGCCGAGCAGCACGATCCGCTCGCGCGCCCGCTCCGCCGCCGGGTCGGGCAGCGGCACCGCGGAGAGCAGCGCCTTGGTGTAGGGGTGCGCGGGGTTGCCGTACACCTGGTGCTTGTCGCCGATCTCGACGATCCGCCCGAGGTACATCACCGCGACCCGGTCGCAGACCCGCTTGACCACCGAGAGGTCGTGCGCGATGAAGATGTACGCCAGCCCCAGCTCGTCCTGGAGCCGCTCCATCAGGTTGACCACCTGGGCCTGGATGGAGACGTCCAGCGCGGAGACCGGCTCGTCGGCGACCACCAGCCGGGGCGAGGTGGCCAGCGAGCGGGCGATGCCGATGCGCTGGGCCTGGCCGCCGGAGAACTCGTGCGGGTAGCGGTCCAGGTGCTCGGGGATGAGGCCGACCAGCTCCATCAGCTCGGCGGCCCGCTTGCGCGCGTCGGCCGCGCCGGTGCCCTGGACCAGCAGCGGCTCGGAGATGATCCGGGCCACCGTCTGGCGGGGGTTGAGCGAGGAGTACGGGTCCTGGAACACCATCTGCAGGTGCTTGCGGTGCGGGCGCAGCTGGGCCTGGCTCAGGCCGCCGATCTCGGTGCCGTCGAAGTTGACGCTGCCCGAGGTCGGGTCGATCAGCCGGACGATCATGCGGCCGGTGGTGGACTTGCCGCAGCCGGACTCGCCGACCAGGCCCAGCGTCTCGCCGGCGCCGACGTCGAAGCTGACGCCGTCCACCGCCCGGATCGGGGCGCCGGCCTTGCCGGTGCGCGAGCGGCGGCCGGGGAAGGTCTTCACCAGGTCCCGGACCGTCAGCAGGGGTTCGGTCATCCCAGGGCTCCTTCCGGCACCAGCGGCAGGTGACAGGCGGCCTGGTGGCCGGGGGCGAGCGGGCCGAAGCCGGGCCGCTCGGACAGGCAGCGGGCGTGTTCCTCGGCGGTGGCGGCGGTGGTGCGGACGCAGCGCGGGGCGAAGGAGCAGCCGGGGGCGGGGGCGATCAGCGACGGCGGGCTGCCGGGGATGGCCCGCAGCGGGGCGTCGTCGGTGTCGTCCAGACGGGGCAGCGAGTCGAGCAGCCCTCGGGTGTACGGGTGCGCGGGGGCGGCGAACAGCCGGTCCACGTGCGCCTGCTCGGCGGCGCGGCCGCCGTACATGACGAGCACCTCGTGGGCGACCCGGGCGACCACGCCGAGGTCGTGGGTGATCATCACGACGCCGAGGCCGCGCTCCTGCTGGATCCGGGCGATCAGATCGAGGATCTGGGCCTGGACGGTGACGTCGAGCGCGGTGGTCGGCTCGTCGGCGATCAGCAGGTCGGGCTCGCAGGCGAGCGCCATGGCGATCATGACGCGCTGGCGCATGCCGCCGGAGAACTGGTGCGGGTACTCGTCGACCCGGCGGGCCGGCTCGGGGATGCCCACCTCGGCGAGCATCTCGATCGCGCGCTGCCGCCCGGCCTTGCGGGAGGCCTTGAAGTGCACCCGGTAGTGCTCGGCGATCTGCTCCCCGACCGGGTAGAAGGGGTGCAGGCTGGAGAGCGGGTCCTGGAAGATCATGGCGATCCGCCGGCCCCGGATGGTACCGAGTTCGCGCTCCCCGAGCCCGTTGAGCTCCTGGCCGTTGAGCCGGATCGAGCCGGTGACGGCGGCGCCGCGGTGCAGGCCCATGACGGCGAGCGAGGTGACGGACTTTCCGCTGCCGGACTCGCCGACCAGGCCGAGGGTCTGGCCGGCCTCGACGGCGAAGCTGATGCCGTCGACGGCCCGGACGGTGCCGCGCGGGGTGTCGAAGGAGACCTTGAGGTCCTCGACCTCCAACAGTGCGGTCATCAGTACCTCACTCTCGGGTCGACGTACGCGTAGAGCACGTCGACCAGCAGGTTCGCGACGACGATGAAGAAGGCCGCGAGCAACGTGACGCCGAGGATGACGGGCTGGTCGGAGCGGAGCAGACCGTCGTAGAAGAGCCGTCCGATGCCGGGCAGACCGAAGATCGACTCGGTGATGACGGCGCCGGCGAGCAGGCCGCCGAGGTCCATGCCGAAGATGGTGAGGATCGGCGTCATACCGGAGCGCAGGCCGTGCTTGACGGTGACGGTGCGCGACGGCATGCCCTTGGCGCGGGCCGTGCGGATGTACGGCTCCGCCATCGCCTCGATCATCGAGTTGCGGCTCTGCCGGGCGTACTGTGCCGCGTACAGCAGGGCCAGCGCGATCCACGGCAGCAGCAGGTTCGAGGCCCACTCGAACGGGCCGTCGGTGAACTTGTGGTACGAGGGGTAGGGCAGCAGACCGGCGCTGCGGACGACGCCCCAGATCAGCATGACCGAGGTGAAGTAGACCGGCAGCGAGGCGGTGCCGACCGAGAGCACCATCAGGACCTTGTCGGCCGGCTTGCCCTTGCGCAGCGCCGAGGTGACGCCGGCGCCCAGGCCGAGGACCAGCCAGAGCACGGCCGCACCGAGGGCGAGCGAGACGGAGACCGGCAGGCGGTCGACGAGCAGGTCCCAGACCGGAAGCGAGTACTCGTAGGAGTAGCCGAGGCAGGGGAAGCCGCAGTGCACGGCGCTGGGGCCGCTGCCGTAGTCGCGGCCGGCCACGATGCCGACCAGGTAGGTGCCGAACTGCTCCCAGATCGGCTTGTCCAGGCCCATCGCCGCCTTGACCTCGGCGAGCCGGTCGGGGCTGCAGGTCTTGCCGCAGGCGGCCGCGGCCGGGTCGTTGGGCAGCAGGTAGAAGATGGTGAAGGTGATGGCACAGATGGCCAGCAGGATGCCGGCCACGCCGATCAGCCGGCGGCCGAGGTAGAGGATCACGACCGGCCTCCCCGGGGGTCGAGGATGTCCCGCAGCGCGTCGCCGAGCAGGGTGAACGCCAGTACCGCGATGAAGAGGAAGACCGTCGGGATCAGGAAGTACGTCGGGTCGGTCTCGTAGTGCACGATCGACTCGGCGATCATCTGGCCCCACGAGGCCGTGGGCGGCCGGACGCCGACACCCAGGTAGGAGAGCGCGGCCTCGGTGGCGATCATGCCGGGGATCAGCAGCGTGGTGTACGCGATGATCGGGCCGGAGACGTTCGGCAGGATCTCCCTGGTGAGGATGCGCCAGGAACGCGCGCCGCCGACCTTGGCGGCCTCGACGTACTCGCGGTGCTTGAGCGACAGGGTCTGGCCGCGGACCACGCGGGCGATGCCGGGCCAGCCGAACAGGCCGATCACCGCGGTCATCAGCACGATCCGGTTGACGTCCTTGGCCACCGACATCATCGCGATCATGAAGATCAGCGAGGGGAAGGACATGGTGAGGTCCATCAGCCGGGAGAGCAGGGCGTCGACCCGGCCGCCGAAGTAGCCGGCGGCGATGCCGGCCAGGGTGCCGGCGATCACGACCACCGCGGTGGCGACGAAGGCGATCAGCAGCGACACCTGGCCGCCGTGCAGGACCCGGGCGAACAGGTCGCGACCGGTGACCGGCTCGACACCGAGCCAGTGCCGGGCGCCGATGCCGCCGAAGTCGCCCTTGGGTACGCCGCCCAGGTAGGGATCGATGGCGCGCTTGTCGAACTCCTCGGGGGACCAGCCGCCGAGGGCGCTCAGCGGGCCGGCCAGCACGGCCAGCAGGACCAGGACGGCGACGGTGATCAGGCCGAACCGGGCGGAGCCCTTGGCCCAGAGCTGGTCCCAGACCAGCCGCCAGGGCCCGCGCCCGGAGGCCTTCGCGGGGCCCGCCGCCGCGACGGGCGCGGCGGCGGGCTCGATGGAAGTGCTACTCATTGCGGAGGTTCCCTCAGCCCTGGCTCTTCGAGGGGTCCTTGAGGCCGATCACGGCCATGTCGAGCATTCCGGCGTAGCCGGAGTTGCCGAACGCGCCGGCCACGTTGTTGCCGACCAGCAGCGCGCGGCGCTGCCACATCAGCGGCACGGCCGGAGCCTTCTTCATGAGGTCCTCGTCCAGCTTCTGCCAGGCCTTGTTGGCCTCGTTGACGTCCGTCAGGGTCGCGATGCGGTCCATCTCGTCCATCGTGGCCTGGTCGCGGAACTGGCTGTAGTTGCCCTGGTTGCCCTTCTCCTTGATGGTGCGACCGTCGAAGATGAAGGGCAGGAAGGTCGCGCCGGACGGGTAGTCCGGGCACCAGCCGTTGATGGTCAGCTCGGGGGCGTTCTTGGTGTCGCCGAGGGTGTCGGTGAAGGCGGACGGGTCGACGGTGTTGACGGTGACCTGGACGCCGGCCTTGGACAGCGACTGCTGAATGGCCTCACCGCGGGTCTTGTCACCGAGCGAGACGGTGAGCGAGACCTTGAGGTCGGTCTTGCCGGCCGCCTTCAGCAGCTCCTTGGCCTTCTCGGGGTCGCCGGTGGCCGGGATCTGCAGCGGGTCGGCCTTCTGACCGCCGGTCAGCGACGGCGGCAGGTAGGAGGTGGCGACCTCGGCCAGCGCGGGGCCGCCCCACGCGGTGACCTGGGCCTCGCGGTCGACGGCGTACATGATCGCCTCGCGCACCTTCGGGTCGTCGAAGGGGGCCTTGGAGGTGTTCATGTACAGGTTGTCGGTGCAGCCGGTGCGCTCGGCCACCATGCGGGCCTTGACGTCCGCCTTGGGCAGCACCTTCGGCACGGACTCCGGGCGCATCCACGGCATCTCGATCGAGGAGGCGTCGGCGCCCTCGCTGGCGATGATCCGGTCGTCGACCTGGCCGCCCTTGAGACCCTGGGTCACCACGATCTTGTCCGGGTAGGCCTTGCGGACCGTGTCGGTACCGGCCTCCCAGTTGGTGTTGCGGACCAGCACCAGCTGCTTGCCGCGGTCGTAGGACTCGATCTTGTACGGGCCGGAGGAGAACGGCCGGGTGTCGTACTGGGTGCCCTTCTCCTGGGCCGGCGGGACCGGCGCGAAGGTCGGCAGGGTGGCCGTGTAGGAGAACTCCGCGACCGGACGCTTGAGGTGGAAGATGATCGTCTTGTCGTCGGGCGTCTCGATGCTCGGCAGGTGCTCGCCGGTCAGCGGGCCCTTGTAGTTCTCGCCACCGGCCAGGTACTGGACGGCGTAGTCGGGACCGCCGGTGAGGTCCGGGGAGAACGAGCGCTCGACGTTGTATTTGATGTCGGAGGCCTTGATCGGGGTGCCGTCCTCGTACTTCAGACCGTCCTTCAGGGTGAAGGTCCAGGTCTTGCCACCGTCGGACGGGCGGCCGACGTCGGTGGCGAGGTCGGGGACGATCTCACTGCCGGCGGCGCCCGGCTCGGCCTTGAAGGTGACCAGGGTCCGGTAGATCAGCCGGGTACCGAAGTCCATCTGCGGCAGGGTCCAGTTGCGTGCCGGGTCGAGGTGGGCGAAGTCCTGGTTGGTCAGCACGGTCAGGGTGCCGCCCTTGACCGGCGTACCGCCGACGATCGTCCCGTTCTCGGCGCCCGGGCCCTTGGTGGAGGTGGCGGCGGCATCGCCGGAGCCGTCGTCGCCCTTGTCCTTGTTGCCGCAGGCCCCGAGGCCGAGGGTGAGTGCCGCCGCGATGGCCGCCGCGAGGGCGGTCTGGGTACGCCTGTTCATATCTTGACTCCGCAGTGGGGGGCCCGCCGTGAAGGCCCGTCGTCCGCCCCGGGGGTGGATCCGGGACCAGCCTCGGAGGGCGACCTCTGCGGGTCTAGCCGCTCCGCGGTGTGACCCGTAACATAGTAATGTGAAATTGCACTGCACAAGAGGTGACGCCACCCGTTACCGAGCTGTGTCCGTGCCACCCCCACCTCCCCGAAATCCGCACCACCCGCTTAGGAGCACCCGGTGACCCTCCGTCAGACCGGCCTCAACACCGGAAGCCACGACCTCCCCGTCTCCCCCGCTCTCAACGCCTTCATGGGTACCTCCTGGGCACCCACCCCGCTCCCGGCCGACGACCGCGTCCCCGGCTTCGCGGTGACCCCCGGCCGCCGCAGCCGGCTCTCCGCCGCCTTCCCCGGCGAGCGCCTGATCGTCCCGGCCGGCACCCTCAAGGTCCGCAGCAACGACTGCGACTACCGCTTCCGCCCGCACAGCGCCTACGCCTGGCTCACCGGCCTCACCGGCGAGGACCAGGTCGGCCACGTCCTCGTCCTGGAGCCGACCGGCCCCGACGGCCACGAGCCCGTCCTCTACCTGCGCCCCCGCTCCCCGCGCGGCGGCGACCCGGTGCGCGGCGCCGAGTTCTTCCGCGACCGCCGCTACGGCGAGTTCTGGGTCGGCCGCCGCCCCGACCTCGCCGAGGCCTCCCGGCTCACCGGCGTGCGCGTCGAGCACCTCGACGAGCTGGACAAGCTGCTCACCGGCCCGCAGCCCGCCACCCGCGTCCTCACCGGTGTCGACCCCGCGCTCGACGCCGCCACCGGCCGCCCCGGCGCCGCCGAACTCGGCCAGGGCGACGGCCTGTTCTCCGCCGTGCTGTCCGAGCTGCGGCTGGTCAAGGACACCTGGGAGGTCGAGCAGCTCCAGCTCTCCGTCGACCACACCGTCCTCGGCTTCGAGGACGTCGTGCGCGCCCTGCCCACCGCGCTGCGCCACCACCGCGGCGAGCGCTGGATCGAGGGCGTGTTCAACCTGCGCGCCCGCGCCGAGGGCAACGGCATCGGCTACGAGACCATCGCCGCCTCCGGCGCCCACGCCTGCGTCCTGCACTGGATCCGCAACGACGGCGCCCTCGACCCCAACGCTCTGCTGCTGCTCGACGCCGGCGTGGAGACCGACACCCTCTACACCGCCGACATCACCCGCACCCTCCCGCTCAGCGGCACCTTCACCCCCGTCCAGCGGCAGGCCTACGAACTCGTCCTCGCCGCCCAGCAGGCCGGCATCGACGCGCTGCGCCCCGGCGCCCGCTTCCGCGACTTCCACTCCGCGGCCGCCCGCGTCATCGCCGAGGGCCTCGCCGACTGGGGCGTCCTGCCGGTCAGCGCCGAGGAGGCGCTCGCCGACGACAGCGGCCTCTACCGCCGCTACACCCTCTGCGGCACCGGCCACATGCTCGGCCTCGACGTCCACGACTGCGCCAAGGCCCGCGCCGAGACGTACCTGGACGGCGTGCTGGAGGAGGGCCACGTGCTCACCGTCGAGCCCGGCCTCTACCTCCAGCCCGACGACGAGACGCTGCCCGCCGAACTGCGCGGCCTCGGCATCCGGATCGAGGACGACCTCGTCATCACCGCCGACGGCGCGCGCCTGATGTCCGGCGCGCTGCCCCGCACGGTGCCGGCCATCGAGGCCTGGATGGCCGGCCTGCTCGGCTGATCCCCCGCGTTCCCGTGGCCGCCGGGTCTCACAGCCCGGCGGCCCGGGCGTCCTTCCACAACTCCCCGACCAGCTCCGCCGCCGGGCCGCTGCGCGCCGCCCGGTGACCCGTCCCCGCCCACAGGTGCATCGCCTGCGTGTCACCGCGCCGGGCCGCCGCCGCGCGCAGCGGCTGGGTCAGGTAGTGGACGTCCGGGTAGGCGGCGGGCGCGTACGCGTCGAACCGGTCGACGAAGTCGTTGCGCAGCGCCCGGGCCGGGCGGCCGGTGAACGCCCGGGTCACCGCCGTCGTGTCGAACTCCGTCAGCGCCGCGCGGTGTGCCGCCGTCGTCCCGGCCTCGTCCGCGCGCAGCAGCGCCGTCCCCAGCTGCACCGCCACCGCCCCGGACCGCAGCGCGGCCGCGATCGCCGCACCGTCCGACAGCCCGCCGGCCGCGACCAGCGGCAGCCCGGTCACCGCCCGGACGGCGGCCAGCAGGTCGAGCAGCGGCAGGTCCCCGGGGCGGTCCGCCGTCCGGTGGGTGCCGCGGTGCCCGCCGGCCTCCGGCCCCTGCACGACCAGCGCGTCCATCCCGGCCGTCTCGGCGCGCCGTGCCTCCTCCGGCGTGGTCACCGTGCCGACCTGGAAGGTGCCCGCCGCCCGCAGCGCCCGCGCCTCCTCGGCGGAGGGCAGCCCGAAGGTGTACGACACCACCGGGACCAGGCCGGGCTCGGCGAGCAGCGCGGCGATCTTGGCGTCCCAGTCGTCCCGGTCCGGCGCGATCGCCTCCGGCAGGGTCACGCCGTGCCTGTCGGCCTCCGGCCGCAGCCGCTCCCGGTAGGCGGCGACGGCCGCCGGGTCGCCGGGCCCGGCCGGCACGAACAGGTTCAGGCCGAACGGGCGGTCCGTCAGTTCCCGGACGCGGTGGACCTGTTCGAGCGTGGCCGCGGCGCTCCGGTACCCGGCGGCGAGGTAGCCGAGCCCGCCCGCCCCGCTCACGGCGGCCGCCAGCTCCGGCGTCGACGGGCCGCCGGCCATCGGGGCGGCGATCACGGGCAGGGGGAGTTCGTCGAGTCGCACGGCCATCCGGGGATCCTCCACTCACACGGCGCACCGGGGTTCTCGGGCTGCCCGCCCACCCTACGCCCGGGGTCGACCCGCGCCGGTTCAACCCCCGCGCCGGATCAGCCCCCGCGCCCGCGCCTCCCGCACCGCCGCCGTCCGCGACTCCACGCCCAGCTTCGTGTAGATGTGCACCAGGTGCGACTTCACCGTGGCCAGGCTCAGCTGCAGCCGGCGGCTGATCGCCTGGTTGGTCAGCCCGTCCGCGACCAGCCCCAGCACCTCGGTCTCGCGCACGCTCAGCGCCGCCGCGGGCGTGCGCATCCGCTCCAGCAGCCGGTCCGCCACCGTCGGCGCCAGCGCCGTCCGCCCCGCCGCCGCGGACCGCACGGCCCGCGCCAGCTCCTCCGGCGGCGCGTCCTTCAGCAGGTACCCGGTGGCCCCGGCCTCCAGCGCCGGCAGGGTGTCCGCGTCGGTGTCGTACGTGGTCACCACCAGCACCCGCGGCGCGCCCGCGCCCCGCGCGGTGATCGCGGCGGTGGCCTGCGCGCCGTTCATCGCCGAGCCGGGCCCGAACTGCAGGTCCATCAGCACCACGTCGACCTCGGCCTCCGCCGCCAGCTCCACGGCACGCTCGGCGGTCGCGGCCTCCGCGACGATCACGAAGTCCGGCTCGCTCTCCAGGACGGCCCGCAGCCCGGCCCTGACCACCGGGTGGTCGTCGGCGAGCAGCAGGCGGATCACACCCTCGGTCACGGGGACTCCTCAGTCGAAGCGCCGGAAGCACCGGGCACCGGCAGCAGCACGGCGAGCGCCGTGCCCTCCGCCGGCGCGGACTCCACCGCGAAGGTACCGCCGAGCGCCCGCGCCCGGGCCCGCATCGACGGCAGCCCGAAGCCGCCCTCGCCCTCCGCTGCCGCCGCCGGTCCTCGGACGGCCGCCGGGTCGAACCCCGCCCCGTCGTCCACCACGTCCAGCGACACCTCCCCCGCCATGAAGCTCAGCGTCACCTCCGCGTGCGTCGCCCCGGCGTGCCGCACGGTGTTCCCGAGCGCCGACTGGGCGATCCGCAGCAGCGCCACCTCGTGCGGCACCGGCAGCCGGACCCGCTCGCCGCAGACGTGCAGCCGCACCGGCAGCCCGCTGCGCGCCGAGGTCGTCGCGCACAGCCGCTCCAGGGCGACCGGCAGCGTGTCGCTCTCCAGCGCCGGCGGGGTGAGCGCGCGCACGAAGCGGCGGGCCTCGTCGAGGTTGTCCTGCGCGGCCTGCCGGGCCTGCTCGACGTACTCGGCGGCGGCGTCGGTGCGCTCCGGCAGGGCGCGCTGCGCGGCCCGCAGCAGCAGTTGGATGCTGGTGAGGCTCTGCGCGAGGGTGTCGTGGATCTCCCGGGCGAGCCGTTCGCGCTCGGCGAGAACACCGGCCGCGTGGTGGGCCGCGGCGAGGTCGGCCCGGGCCGCGGTGAGCTCGTCGATGAGGCGGCGGCGCTCCTCGCTCTCCCGGTAGAGCGCCTGGTAGCCGTACACGGTCGCGGTGGCCACGGCGGCGCCCAGCAGCGGCCCGATGGCCGCGGCCAGGCTCACGTCGTGCTGGTGCGCGGAGTACGCGGCGATCGAGGCCACCGCGGTGAGCCCGACCGCGGCCAGGCCGGCGCGCCGGCCGAGCAGGTGCAGCTCCAGGAAGTACAGCGGGAAGGCCAGCCAGACGCCGTCCTGGGAGACGACCAGCACGCCCGCCCAGGTGATGCCGAGCAGCGCCAGCCAGAGCCCGGCGGCCCGGCGGGAGCGGCCGACGGCCGCGATCAGGGGTCCGGCGGTGTAGACCGCGGCCATCGCGGTGGCGGCGGCCGTGACGGCCGCCGGGTCGCCGCCCCGCCCGGCCAGGGCCCGGGCGACGGCGAGTGCCAGCAGGCCCGCCACCAGCAGGTGCAGGCAGACCTGGAGTACGCGGGCGACGGGAGTGGTACGGGGTCGATCGGTCGCCATCCGTCCAGCGTAAGGCGCATGCCGCCGACCGGCATCAATCAAAAGGTTGAACTCGGATTCTGCCCTTCGATGCCGAGGATCCAATCCCCGGTGCGATGCCCGAGGGCCCCTCTTTCGACGAACCTCGTCAGTGTCGCAGTGGATCGAGCGGAAGGGCTTGTGGTGTTCGTCGCCTGGAGGGATCTGAGGTTCGCCAAGGGGCGGTTCGCCCTGATGGGAACCGTCATCGTACTGATCACGGTGCTGGTCGGGCTGCTGTCCGGCCTGACCGCCGGGCTGGGCCGGCAGAACATCTCGGCGATCACCGGCCTGCCCGCCGACCACCTGGCCTTCGGCCGGCCCGCCGACGGGCAGAAGCTGTCGTTCACCGACTCCCAGGTCACCCCCGAGCAGTGGCAGGGCTGGGCCCGGACCCCGGGCGTCACCGACGCCCAGCCGCTCGGCATCGCCACCACCAAGGCGGCGGCCGGTCCGCGCACCGCCGCGGTCTCCGTCTTCGGCGCGCCCGACGGCTCCACGCTCGCCCCGCAGGGCTCCGCCCTCTCCCCGGGCCGGGCGGTGCTGTCGCAGACCGCCGCCGAGGACCTCGGCGGGCTGCACCCCGGCGACGCGTTCACCGTCGCCGGCCACCCGCTGACGGTCGCGGCCGTCTCCGGTGACGCCTCCTACAGCCACACCCCGGTCGTCTGGACCACCCTCGCCGACTGGCAGCAGTCCGCCCCGGGCGGCGCCGGCCACGCCACCGTGGTCGCGCTCACCACCGACGAGAACGCCGACCTGGACGCCGCCGACGCCGCGCTCGGCACCGAGACCGGCACCCGGGACGACGCGCTCGCCGCGATCGGCTCCTACACCTCCGAGAACGGCTCGCTGCAGCTGATGCGGGGCTTCCTGTTCGCCATCTCCGCCCTGGTGATCGGCGCGTTCTTCACGGTCTGGACGATCCAGCGCAGCGGCGACATCGCCGTCCTCAAGGCGCTCGGCGCCTCCACCCGCTACCTGCTGCGCGACGCGCTCGGACAGGCCGTCGTCCTGCTGCTGCTCGGCACCGCGCTCGGCACCGCCGTCGCCGCCGGCCTCGGCGCGCTGATCGGCTCCGCCGTCCCGTTCGTCCTGGACGCCCCGACCGTCCTGGTGCCCGCCGTCGTCATGATCGCGCTCGGCGCGGTCGGCGCGGCCCTGTCCGTCCGCCGCATCACCGCCGTCGACCCGCTGACCGCCCTGGGGAGCGCCCGATGACCCTTCTTCTCGACCACGTCACCCTCACCTACCCGGACGGCGACGGCCGGCTGACCGCCCTCGACGACGTCTCGCTGACCGTCCCGAAGGGCACGCTCACCGCCGTGGTGGGCCCGTCCGGCTCGGGCAAGTCCAGCCTGCTGGCGGTCGCCGCGACGCTCATCGCCCCCGACTCCGGCCGGGTGGTGGTGGACGGCACGGACACCACCGGCCTGAGCCGCACCGCGCTGACGGCGCTGCGCCGCGACCGGATCGGCATCGTCTTCCAGCAGCCCAACCTGCTGCCCTCGCTCACCGCCGTCGAGCAGCTGCAGGTGATGGCCCACCTGGACGGCCGCGCACCGCGCACCGCCCTCCCCCGGGCCCTGGAGCTGCTGGACGCCGTCGGCCTGCGCGACCAGGCGGGCCGCCGCCCGCACCAGCTCTCCGGTGGTCAGCGCCAGCGCGTCAACATCGCCCGCGCGCTGATGAACGACCCCACCGTCCTCCTGGTCGACGAGCCCACCAGCGCCCTCGACCACGAACGCGGCGCCGCCGTCCTGGACCTGCTCACCACCCTCACCCACCAGCGCGCCACCGCCACCGTCCTGGTCACCCACGACCGCACCCACCTGACCGCCGTCGACCAGGTCGCCGAAGTCCACGACGGCCGTCTGACGGTCCCCGCCGCGGTGTGACCACTTCGTGGCGGCCAGCACGTCGTCCACCGACAGGGGCACCGACGCCCCGATGGACTCGGGCAGCACGAACGTCCGCCCGGGGTGGTGGACGGCGTGCACCCGGTACTCGCCGTCCTGCGGGTCGGTGGACTCGGGCCCGGTGCCCCCCGGTCGCGGCACTCTCACCCGAACGGGCGGTCCACCGCCTAGCGGGAGCGCAGCCGCAGGCCGGTGCGCGACTCCTCGGGCTGCTGCTCGTCCTCGGCCCACAGGGAGCGGACGTGGCCGAGGTGGCGGGTCATGCAGGACTCGGCGGCGGGGGCGTCGCCGGCGATCATCAGGTCGAGCAGCTCCAGGTGCTCCTCCGCCGAGGAGACCAGCTCGCCGCGCTCGGCGAGGCGGTTGAGGCCGTAGAGGCGGGAGCGCTTGCGCAGGTCGCCGACGACCTCGACCAGGCGGGTGTTGCCGGCCAGGCCGAGCAGGTCGAGGTGGAACTGGCGGTCGGCCTCCAGGTAGCCGATGAGGTCCTGCTTGCCCGCGGCGGCGACGATCGCCTCGGCCTGCGGGCGCAGCGCCTCCAGCTGGTCGGCGTTGGCGGTGCGGGCGACCCGGCCGACGGTCGGGACCTCGATGAGGGCACGGATCTCGGTGAAGTCGTCGAGGTCCCGCTCGGTGAGCTCGGTGACCCGGAAGCCCTTGTTGCGGACGGCCTCGACCAGGCCCTCGCGGGCGAGGTCCAGCATGGCCTCGCGGACCGGGGTGGCGGAGACGCCGAAGTCGGCCGCGAGGGCCGGCGCGGAGTAGACGACGCCGGGGCGCAGCTCGCCGGAGATCAGGGCGGCCCGCAGGGCGTGGGCGACCTGGTCGCGCAGCCGCTCCTGGACGGAGATCAGGGTGCGGGGTTTGAGGTCGGCCATGGTGTTCCTCCGGTGAGTGCAGAACACCAGCGTACAATGTCACGTTACGTTGAGTGTGCAACATTCCGTGATTCGGATGATACGTCAGCGATCTCGACACGTGACCGGACCCATGGTGACAGGGCCGCCGCCCGGTGACAACGGTCGGCGGCCCACTGCTTCGGCTCCCCCGCCTCACTCCCCCTTGAACAGCCGCACCAGACTGCTCGCGCTGGACGCCCCGTACCCGGCCTCGACACCCCGCCGGAAGGTGTCGGCGAGCATCCGCGGCAGCGCGCCGTCCACCCCGGAGGCCTCCACGGTGTGCAGTACGTGCTCGACGCTGGCCAGCCCCATCGCGAGCCGGTCGACGTCGCCCTCGTGGTTCCCGGCGGCGATCCGCGGCGCGTAGAAGGCGAGGAAGCCCGGCAGCGAGGCGGCCGTCGCGGCGGCGTGGGGCAGGAACTCGTCCGCCGGGATGCCGTTGGCCTCGGCGACGGCGGTGGCGTGCAGGTACCCGGCCAGCGAGGTCCAGAAGAGGTCCATCTGGATCTGGTAGTACACCTGGGCGAGCCCCGGGTCGTCACCCCGGTAGTCGGCGCCGGTCAGCACCTCCAGCGCGGCGCGGTGCCGACGGAACAGTTCGACCGGGCCGCTGTAGAAGGTGGACGACTCCGGCCTCCCGATCCCGGACGGCGGCACCTGGACCCCGCCGGTGAGGTGGCCGGCACCCCGTTCGGCGAGCCACCGGGCGGCCTCCCGGGCCCGCTCGGGGGTGTCGGAGCCGAGGTTCACGACGACCCTGCCGGCCAGCTCCGTCTCGGCGGCGGCCAGCACGGCGAAGGCCGCGTCGTAGTCGGTGAGGCTGAGCACCACCAGCTCGTTGGCCGCGATCGCGTCGGCCGCGCTCGGCGCGAGCACGGCACCGCGGGCGACCAGGCCGCCGGCCCGTCCGGCCGTCCGGTTCCAGAGCGTGACGCGGTATCCGGCGTCGAGGTAGGCGCCGGCCATGGCCAGGCCCATCGGGCCGAGGCCGATCAGGGTGACGGACGGCTTGCTGCTGGGCTGCTGCGGCGTGGCGGACACGGGGATCCCCTCCGAAGGCGACTAGAACGAACGCTCTATCCAGGAGGTGACGCTAGCACAGCACTGGAACGAACGCTCTATTCAATCCACCGGCTAGACTCGCCGCCGTGAACTCCGCGAACTCCGTGAACCCCGTGAAGACCACCACCGGCACCCGCGAGCGGATCGTCCGGGCCACCTCCCGGCTGCTCCAGCGCCAGGGGTTCGAGGGCACCGGCATCAAGCAGATCTCCCGCGAGGCGGAGGCCACCCTCGGCTCCGTCTACCACTTCTTCCCGGGCGGGAAGCAGGAACTGGCCGCCGAGGCGATCCGCCACGGGGACCAGGAGTTCGCCGCGATGCTGCGCGAGGGGCTGGACAGCGCCGCCGACCCGGGCGAGGCGATCACCGCCTGCACCCGCCTGCTCGCCGAGGCCCTGCGCGCCTCCGACTGGCAGGACGGCTGCCCGATCACCACCACCGCCCTGGAGACGGTCGGCCGGGCCCCGGTCATCGAGCAGGCCGTCGCCGAGGCGTTCGCGCACTGGCGCGCCATCGTCGAGGAGAAGCTGCACGGCTCGGGCATCGCCCTCGCCGACGCCCGCGAACTCGCCGCCACCGTCATCAACACCCTGGAGGGCGCCGAACTCGCCGCCCAGGTCGCCCGCAGCGAGGAGCCCCTCCACCTGACCGGCCGCCACCTGGCCCGCCTGATCGGCACCTACCGGCCGCGGGCCTGAGCAGACGCGAGCGCGAACAGGCCTGGCAACCCGCAAGGGCGCGCAGACGCAAAAAACGGCCGACGTGGCGGGGGATCCCGTCCCACCACGTCGGCCGTCGTTCCGGCCGGTCACTTCGACGCCCCCCGTCCAGGGCAATGGGTTACGGGGGGTGGGTGCCGGCGCAGCGCCGAGGCGCCGGCACCCTGGCGTCGGGCCCCACAGCGAACCCGTGCCGGCCGGAGTTTCAGGGCGTGTCGCGCAGGTACGCCTCCGCCGCGACCGCGAGGTCCTCCCAGGCCATGCCGACGCTCTTGAAGAACCTCGGCCGGTCGGTCGGCACCGGAGCCTCGCCGCGCACCAGCTCGGCCAGGTTCCACAGGGTGTCGGCGCCGGTCACGCCCGCCATCAGCAGGTCGCCGGCCTCGCGCAGCGCGACCGAGCGGGCCTCCACGTAGAGCGCGGACCGGCCGACCAGCACCTCGTCCACCTCCCGCGCGTCCACCTCGTGCGAGCCGACCGCCGCCACCGCCGCGTGGTCCGGCACCAGCGCGCCGTCGAACAGCGGGGTGCGCGCGGTGGTGCAGCAGACCACCAGGTCGGCCCCGGCCACGTCGGCCGGGGTGCCGACGGCGGCGTCCAGGCCGCGTGCCCGGGCGTACCGGGCCAGCGCCTCGGCGGGCTGCTCGCTGCGGGCGACCACGGTCACCCGGGTCAGCGGGCGGATGCCGAGCAGCGCGTCCAGGTGGCCGTACGCCTGCGGGCCGGAGCCGAACAGCACCAGGTGCCCGGCCTGCGGCACCGCCAGCCGGTCCAGGGCGACGGCGGTGACCGCGGGCGTGCGCAGCGAGGTGAGTCCGATGCCGTCCAGCAGGGCGAGCGGCTGCAGGGTCGGACCGTCGAGCAGCAGGTAGCTGCCGGTGATCCGGGGCAGCCCGGCGGCCGGGTTGGCGGGGGCGACGCCGGCGATCTTCACCCCGGTGTAGCGGGCGGAGGCGGCCGGCATCATCAGCAGTTCCCCGGCCGGCACCGGCACCGCCGAGCGGGCGGGCGCGGCCTCCGGGTCCAGTCCGTCGAGCAGCACCTGCTCCAGCGCCCGGACCGCCTCGGCGGGCGTCAGCCCGATGGCGGCCGAGGTGAGTACGCCGGTCGGGCCCGGCGCGGCGGACTGGAGCGGCTCAGTCGCCGCGCCGGGCGGTTCCGGGGCCGGGACGGCGGCCGGGGCAGCGGCCGGAAACGTCCTCAGGTCCCCGCTCACAGCAGGAACCCCGTACCGAGGGTGTCCTGCGGGTCGAGTACGAAGCGGTGCTCGCCGGTGCGGTGCGCGGTGCCGGTCACCTCGGTGACCACGCCGTCGCCCCACGGGTCGCCGCCGGCCAGCACCCGCCCGCCGAAGACGGTGCCGACGATCGACTCGTGGCGCAGCTCCGCGCCGGGCGCGAGACGGCCCTCGGCGGCCAGGACCGCCAGCCGGGCCGAGGTGCCGGAGCCGCACGGCGAGCGGTCGATCTGGCCGTCCGCGAAGACGGTGACGTTGCGCTGGTTCAGCCCGCCGTTCTCCGAGGCGAGTTCGTCGTACAGGATGACCCCGTAGACGCCGGACAGCCGCGGGTCCACCGGGTGGCGCACCGCCTCGGTGCCGGCCAGCGCGGCCCGGATCTCGCGTCCGATCGCGGTGAGCTCGGGCAGCTGTCCGAGGCTCACCGAGAGGCCGAGCGCGGCGGCCGGCACCGAGGCGTAGCAGGCGCCGGAGTGCGCGACGGCCACCTCGACGGTGCCGCGCGAGGTCTCCACCGGCAGCTTCAGCTCGCTCACCCAGGAGGGCACGTTGCGGAACGTCACCCCGGTGGTCCGCCCGGCGGCCCGGTGGACCAGCGCGGTGACCCGGCCGGAGGGCACGTCGATCCGCACCCGGGCGACGCCGTAGTCGGGCGCCGTGACGAGCCCGGAGTCGACCGCCCAGGCGCCGAGCGCGATGGTGCCGTGGCCGCAGGCGGTCGAGTAGCCGTCCTTGTGCCAGAACAGCACACCGAGGTCGGCCTCGTCGTCGTCCGGCGGCACCAGGAAGCCGCCGTACATCCCGGCGTGGCCGCGCGGCTCGCGGGTGAGCAGCTGCCGGACGTCGTCCAGCGTGCTCGGCCGGGGCGCGGTCGCGGTGCCGCCGGCGCCGATCGCGATGGCCCGCCGCTCGGCGACGCTGTCACCGGGGACCGCCGGGGCGCCGGCGACCACGATCCGGAACGGCTCGCCGGCCGTGTGGTAGTCGACGGTGTCGACGTGCAGGACCTCGCCGTCGGTGGGGGCCGTCATCAGGCACCCCCGCCCGGCAGCAGGGTGACGGTGCGGCTCTGGGTGTAGAAGTCCAGCGCCGCCCGGCCCTGCTCGCGGGCGCCGTGGCTGGCGCCCTTGGCACCGCCGAACGGCAGGTGGAAGTCGACGCCGCTGGACGGCGCGTTGACCCGGATCATGCCCGCGTTGAGCCGGTCGGCGGCGGCCAGCGCCGCGTCCAGGTTCCGGGTGTGCACCGAGGCGGACAGCGTGTACGGGGTGTCGTTGGCGAGCGCGATCGCCTCGTCCAGATCAGCCGCCTCGTGCAGCAGGGCGATCGGGCCGAAGAACTCCTCGCGGCGCAGCGGGTGGTCCTCCGGCACCCCGGCGACCAGGGTCGGCTCCAGGTACCAGCCGTCCCGCTGGGGCGCGGCGCCGCCGGTCAGCACCTCGGCGCCGGCCTCCCGGGCGGAGGCGACGGCCGCGGTGATCTCGTCCCGGGTGGCCTCGTTGATGACCGGGCCGCAGGAGGTGTCGTCGACCTGGGCGAGCGCCTTGACCAGGGCGGCGCGCAGCGGCTCGTACGCCGCGCCGACCGCGACCACCCGGCTGGTGGCGGTGCACTTCTGGCCCGCGTAGCCGGCGATCGCGTTGGCGAGGTGGGCGGCGGCCTGGTCGATGTCGGCGTCCGGCAGGACGATCCCGGTGTTCAGCCCGCCGAGCTCGGCCTGCACCGGGGTGCCGCGCTCGGTGGCGGTGCGGACGACCTGGCGGCCGACGCCGGTGGAGCCGGTGAAGGAGACCACGTCGGCCGAGCCGACCAGCGCGGTGCCCTCGGCACCGCCGCCGGGCAGCACGGTGAAGACGTCCGCGGGCAGCCCGGCCCCGGCGACCAGTTCGGCCAGCTTCAGGGCGCAGCCGATCGCCTCCGAGGAGGGCTTGAGGACGACGCTGTTGCCGACGGCCAGCGCCGGGGCGGCCTTCCAGGTGGGGATCGCCAGCGGGAAGTTCCACGGCGTGATCAGCCCGGCGACCCCGTACGGGCGGCGGCGGGTGAGCAGCAGGCCGGGCCCGCCGGCGGTCTCGTGCACCTCGCCGGAGGCCGCGTACGGCGCCTGCGCGTAGTAGCGCCAGATCGCGGCGGTGCGGGCGACCTCGCCGCGCGCCTCGGCGATCGGCTTGCCGACCTCGCGCACGACCAGCTCGGCCAGTTCCTCGGCGTGCGCCTCGATCGCCTCGGCGACCCGGGTGAGCGCGGCCGAGCGGGCGCCGGCGCCGGCGGCGAGCCAGCCGGTCTGCGCGGTCCGGGCGCGGCCGACGGCGGCCTCGACGGCTTCGGTACCGGGGCGGGGGGCCTCGGCGACGAGGTCCGTGGGGTCGGCGGGGTTGTACGAACGGATCGTCACTGCGGGGAGCCCTTCGGGGGATTCGACGGGAGGGGGGAGCGGGAGGGACGGCGGCTCAGAGCAGGAAGCCGGCCGGGAACGGGTCGCTGGGGTCCAGGAAGTACTGGGCGGTGCCGGTGACCCAGGCCCGCCCGGTGACGGTCGGCACCACCGCCGGACGCCCGGCCACCTCGGTCTCCTCGACCAGACGGCCGATGAAGGTGGTCCCGATGAAGGAGTCGTTGCGGAAGTCCCGGTCGAGCGGCAGCTCGCCGCGCGCGTGCAGCTGGGCCATCCGGGCCGAGGTGCCGGTGCCGCAGGGCGAGCGGTCGAACCAGCCGGGGTGGATGGCCATCGCGTGCCGGGAGTGCTCGGCGGTGGAGCCGGGGGCGAGCAGCTGGACGTGGTGGCAGCTGTGGATGGACGGGTTCTCCGGGTGCACCGGGCGGTCCGGGCCGGCGTTGATGGCGTCCATCAGGGCCAGGCCGGCGTCCAGGATCTCCTGCTTGCGCTCCCGCTCGAACGGCAGGCCGAACTCGGCGAGCGGCAGGATCGCGTAGAAGTTGCCGCCGTAGGCGAGGTCGTAGCTCACCGTGCCGTGGCCGGGGACCTCGATCTTCTGGTCCAGCGCCACGGAGTAGGAGGGCACGTTGCGGATGGTGACCGCCTTGGCCGCGCCGTTCTCCACCGCGACGTCCGCGATCACCAGGCCGGCCGGGGTGTCCAGCCGGACGGTGGTGACGGGCTCGACGACCGGCACCATGCCGGTCTCCACCAGCACGGTGGCCACGCCGATGGTGCCGTGGCCGCACATCGGCAGCAGGCCGGAGACCTCGATGTAGAGCACGCCCCAGTCGGCGTCCGGCCGGGTCGGCGGCTGCAGGATGGCGCCGCTCATCGCGGCGTGGCCGCGGGGCTCGTACATCAGCAGGGTCCGGAACTCGTCCAGGTGCTGCTGGAAGTGCACCCGGCGCTCGGCCATGGTGGCGCCGGGGATCACACCGAACCCACCGGTGATGACCCGGGTGGGCATGCCCTCGGTGTGCGAGTCGACGGCGTGGAAGACGTGACGGCTGCGCATCTGCTGACGCTCCGTGGGGTGGTGGGCGGGTGGTGGACGGCGCTCCGTGCCGGGTTCCGGTCCAGGGGCCGGCTGCCGCCGCAGCCGGCCGTCCCGGACACCGGAATCACGGGGTTCGGATCAGGCGAGGCCCTCGGCCAGCGCCTTCTCCGTGGCAGCGCGGACGGCCGCCTCGATCTCCGGGGTCAGCGGCAGGCGCGGGGCCCGGGTCGGACCGCCGGGGCGGCCGGCGATGTCCATGGAGAGCTTGATCGCCTGGACGAACTCGGTCTTGGAGTCCCAGCGCAGCAGCTGGTGCAGCGCCTTGTACAGCGGCAGCGCGGTGCCCAGGTCGAGGGCGGTGGCGGCCTTGTACAGCGCGACGCTCGCCTCGGGCAGCGCGTTCGGGTAGCCGGCGATCCAGCCGACCGCGCCGGCCAGGGCCAGCTCCAGCAGCACGTCGTCGGCGCCGATCAGCAGGTCGAGGCCAGGGGCCAGCTCGGCGATCTCGTACGCCCGGCGGACGTCACCGCTGAACTCCTTGACCGCGACGATCGAGCCCTCGCCGTGCAGCTCGGCGAGCAGCGACGGGACGAGGTCGACCTTGGTGTCGATCGGGTTGTTGTAGGCCACGATCGGCAGCCCGGCCTTGGCGACCTCGGCGTAGTGCGCGCGGACGGCGGCCCGGTCGGCGCGGTAGGCGTTCGGCGGCAGCAGCAGCACGGAGCCGGCGCCGGCCTCGGCGGCCTGCTCGGTCCAGCGGCGAGACTCGGCGCTGCCGTAGGCGGCGACACCGGGCATGACCCGGGAGCCGTCCCCGGCCGCCTCCACGGCGACCTCGACGACCTTGGCGCGCTCCTCGGCGGTGAGCGTCTGGTACTCGCCGAGCGAGCCGTTGGGCACGACGCCGTCGCAGCCCGACTCGATCAGCCAGCGGACGTGCTCCGCGTAGGCGTCGTAGTCGACGGAGAGGTCCGGGCGCAGCGGGAGCGTGGTGGCGACCATGATGCCGCGCCAGGGCCGGGTGGTGTCGTGCAGGGTCTGGGACACAGGTGACTCCTTGGTGAGGTGTGACATTTTATTAGAGGGCGCGCGGCGGAGACAAGGGCCCTCGCCGGGCGATTTCGGACGGACCGGCCCGGGCCGGGACCGATCGGGCCCCGGTCCGGAACCGGAAGGACCTCAGTCCTCCCCGTCCTGCTCGTTCCGCCCGTCCTGCTCGGCCGCGAGTTGTCCGAGCGGAACGGGACAGGAGAGCGGCCGGCTGTCGGCGCGGACCTCCGCACGGTCCGCGCCGCCCGCCAGGCAGGCGACCGCCGCACCGCACATCCGCCCCTGGCACCAGCCCATTCCGGCCCTGGTCAGCAGCTTGACGGTGCGCGCGTCGCCCGCGCCCAGCTCGTCCACCGCCTCGCGGATCCGGCCGGCCGGGACCTCCTCGCAGCGGCAGACGTCGGTGTCCTCCCGCAGCCAGTCGGTCCAGCCCGGGCCGGGCCGGTGCGCGGCGGCCATCAGTTCGGCGAAGGCCCGCAGCCGGGAGCGCCTGCGCAGCAGCGCGGTGCGCACCGGCCGGTCGGCGACCGCGTGCGCGGCCAGCTCGCCCTCGGCGATCGCCAGGTCGGCGCCGCCGACCCCGCAGGTCTCGCCGGCCGCCCAGAGCCCGGGGACGGTGGTCCTCAGGCGGGCGTCGACCCTGAGCGCGGCCGTGCCGTCGGGCGTGGTGCGGGTGGCCGCGCCCAACTCGGTGGCCAGCTCGATCTGCGGGATCAGACCGTGACCGACGGCGAGCGCGTCGCACTCGATCCGCCGCTCACTGCCGGGGACCGGACGCCAGTCGGCGTCCAGTCGGGCCACCGTGACGGCGGTGACCCGGTCGGTGCCGTGCGCCTCGACGACCGCGCTGCGCGGCCGCAGCCGCACGCCGTGCCGCAGCAGCGCGGAGCCGTGCCCGGCGCCCTCGACCAGCTTGGCCGGGACGGCGGCCAGGACGCCGGGGCGCCGGGCGTACCCGAGGTACGCGGTGGCCTCGACCACCGCGGGCACCTCGGCACCGGCGGTGACCAGGGAGGAGGCCGCCGCGAGCAGCAGCGGGCCGCTCCCGGCCACCACAATCCGCCGGCCGGGCAGCACCAGGCCAGCCTTGAGCATGGCCTGCGCGCCGCCGGCGGTCACCACCCCGGGCAGGGTCCAGCCGGGGAAGGGCAGCTGCCGCTCGTAGGCGCCGGTGGCGAGCAGGACGGCGGCGGCCCGGACGGTGGCCCGGTCGTCGGCGTCCGGTCCGGTGGTGGCGTGCAGGCGCCAGTCGCCGTCGCCGGCGCGCTCCAGCGCCCACACCTGGTGGCCGGAGAGCAGCCGGACGCGGCCGGTCTCGCGGTGGACGGCGAGCCGGTCGGCCAGGCCGGTGTAGACGGACCAGCCGTGGTGCAGCCGGTCGGGCCGGTTGGCGCCGAGGCCGGGCGCGGGGTGGCGGTAGTACTGCCCGCCGGTGCTCCGGCCGGCGTCGACCAGGGCGCAGCGCAGCCCGAGGTCCGCGGCGGTCACGGCGGCGGCGAGGCCGGCCGGACCGGCGCCGATCACCGCGAGGTCGTACCGCGCGTCGGCGGCGGATCCGGAGCCGTTCGCGGGCTCAGACGTCGAGGTCGGCACGGCCGTGGCCCTCCTGGGTGGTGACGGTGGTGCCGGGCTCGGCCGGCAGCAGGCAGGTGCGCTGGTTGGGCCGCCCGTCGACGGTGGCCAGGCAGTCGAAGCAGGCGCCGATCCCGCAGAACGCCCCGCGCGGCTTGCCGCCGACCCGGGTGGTGCGCCAGGCGAGCACGCCGTCGGCCCACAGGGCGGCGGCGATGGTCTGCCCGGGCAGCGCGGGCACGGGCCGGCCGTCGAAGTCGATGGTGTGCGCGGGCGCGGGCTCGGCCCGGACCAGCTCCGCGGGGGTGCGGCTACGGCGCATGGGGGGATCTCCGTTCAGCTCATGAGCCGATCGTGGGGTGGGCGGACCGCGCGGGCGGCCTCAGGCGGCGTCCTCGGCCGGGAAGCGGTCGGGCCGGAAGGGCGCGAGGCCGAGGTCCGGCTCCTTTCCGACCAGCTGCTGGGCGATCAGCAGCCCGGTGGCCGGGGCCAGGCCGATGCCCGCGCCCTCGTGGCCGCAGGCGTGGTAGAGCCCGGACACCCGGGGGTCGGCACCGATCGCCGGCAGGTGGTCCGGCAGGTACGGACGGAAGCCGCGGTAGGCGCGCATCACGTTCACCCCGGCCAGCACCGGGAAGAGCGCGGCCGCCTGGGCGGCCAGCCGGTGCAGCACCTCGACCGAGAGCGTCCGGTCGAAGCCGACCCGCTCGCGGCTGGCGCCGATCAGCACCGGCCCGCCGGGCGTCCCCTCGACCACGGCCGAGGTCTGCAGCGCGGCGGAGCCGCTGGCCACGTCGGCCACGTAGTCGGCGGCGTACACCTTGTGCCGGACGATCCGCGGCAGCGGCTCGGTGACCAGCACGAACCCGCGCCGAGGCAGCACCGGCAGCCCGACCCCGGCCAGCGCGGCCAGCTCGCCGCCCCAGGTGCCGGCGGCGTTGACCACGGCGGGCGCGTCGAGCCGCCGCCGCTCGGTCTCCACGCCGCGCACGGCGCCGTCGCTCCCCAGCCGCACGGCCCGGACGGCCTCGCCGAGGTGCAGCCGCGCCCCGGCGAGGCGGGCGGCGCGCAGCAGGTGGGCGGCGGCCAGCGCGGGCTGGACCTGGGCGTCCTGGGGGTAGTGGAACCCGCCGGCCAGACCGGGCGCGAGGTGCGGCTCCAGTTCGTTCAGCCGCTCGCCGGGGATCTCCTCGGCGGTGACGCCGACCTCGGCCTGCGCGGCCGCGAAGGCGCGCAGCGCCTCCTGCCGGGCGGGCGTGCCGGCGACCACCAGGCCGCCCTTGGCCTCGTACTCGACGGCGGCGCCGAACTCGTCGGAGAGTTCGCGCCACAGGCCGGTGGAGTACAGGGCGAGGTCGAGCTCGGGGCCGGGTTCCTTGTCGGAGACCAGCAGGTTGCCCTCGCCGGCCCCGGTGGTGCCGCCGGCGACCGGGCCGCGGTCGACGACGTCGACGGCGAGGCCGGCCCGTGCGGCGTAGTACGCGCAGGCGGCACCGACGACACCGGCACCGACCACCACGACGTCGGGGAGTCTCTGGGAGTGGGACACGTCAGTAATATGTCACATGCCATCGAACCTGCCAAGACCGCCGGGCCAAAACCGCGAAAAGCACCGAAAAGCCCCGGCCCGCCGCTGGGAGGCGGCGGGCCGGGGCCGGGACCGGTGGGTCTCAGAAGGTCGGGCGGATCAGGTGATGTCGTCCATCTGCTCCTGGCGGGCGGCCGGCACCGGGGCGAAAGCGCTCGGGGTGCCCGAGGCCTCGATCGCCTCGGCCCCGGCGACCGGTGCCACCGAGAGGTCGACGTCCGAGGCCTCCTCGTCGCTCAGCGCGAGGTCCGGGTTGCGCCGGGCCCTGCGCCGGTCGTTCACCATCGCCACGCCCACCGCGAGGAAGTACAGGCCCCAGATCGGTGCGGCCAGCGCCAGCATGCTGAGCGGGTCGGCGCTGGGCGTCGCGAAGGCGGCGAACACGGTGATGCCCATCACCATGCCGCGCCACCAGCCCAGCAGCCGCTTGCCGGTGACCATGCCGACCAGGTTCAGCATGACCAGCAGCAGCGGGAACTCGAAGGCCAGGCCGAAGACCAGGACCAGCCGGGTGGCGATGTCGAAGTAGTCCGCCGGCGGCAGGATCGGCGTGGTCTCGTCCGGGGTGAACGAGATCAGCACCTCGACGGTCAGCGGCAGCAGCAGGATCGCCAGGGTCACACCGGCCAGGAACAGCGGCGCGCCGCACGCCATGAAGATGACCGTGTACTTGCGCTCGTGCTTGTGCAGGCCCGGCGCCACGAAGGCCCACAGCTGGTACAGCCAGATCGGGACGGTGGCGACCACGCCCACCGTCAGGGCGACCTTGAGCATCCAGTTGAAGCCCGCGGTCAGACCGATGGTCGAGACCTGCGCGCACCTGCCCTTGGTGGACTCGATGGTGTCCGGGGTGCACTGGGGCAGCGGCTTGAGCAGCAGCGTCTCGATCTGCTTGTGGAAGATCAGCGCGACGATCGTGATCACCACGATCGCCAGGACCGACTTGACCACGCGGTTCCGCAGTTCCCGCAGGTGGTCGGCGAGGGCCATCCGCCCCTCGGGATCCTTGGGCGTCTTCGACGCCTTGGTGAGCTTGCTCAACCCCGGTCCTCAACTCGTGCGTCGAGGCCCGCCGGTCGACGGGCCTCCAGTGGTCGCGCGTGCGCGCTCAGCGCGCCCCGCCGTCCTGCGCGGACCGCCCGGCGGGCTGCTCGCTCACCGGACGGGCGGTCGCGGACGCGCCCGGAGCGGACTGGATGGTCTTCGCCGTACCGCCGTCGGCGACCGCCGGGGCGGGCGGCACCGCGGCGTCGGCGGTGCCGTCGGTGCGCATCGCCTTGGCCTCGCTCTTGAGGATCCGTGCCGACTGGCCCAGCGAACGCGCCAGCTCCGGCAGCCGCTTGGCCCCGAAGAGCACAATGGCAATGACCGCGACCAGGAGGATCGCGGTGAACGAGACCCGCATGCTCGACCACCTTCAGTCTTGGCGGCACCCGACGGGCCGCCCGCTGCGGGGATGGTAACCGCTGCGGGTGACGCCGTGACGACGGCCGCCCGAACAGGACAGCGGCCCCCGTTCGCGCTCAGGAGCCATCTGAGAGCGTAACGCGCCACCGCCCGCGCGCAGCAGCCCCCGGTACCCCCTGTTCGACATTGCCGGCAGGTCGGCGGCGGGCCGCCGCGCTCCGTGCGCCGGGGCGGACGCCCCGTACGCCCGGCCCGCGCGGCCCGCGCCCCGTCAGGAGCGGCCCGCCGCCGTGGCCGCGAGGTCGCCGGCCGCCTCGGCCAGCGCCCGCGAGGCGGCGTCCACGCCCTTCGCCAGCGCCCGCACGTCCAGCCAGAGCCGGACCGCGAGGACACCCAGCACCAGCAGGCCGGCGGTGGCGAGGAGGACGGCGGCGACGAGCATCCAGGACATGCCCCCACCCTAGCGGGCCCCGCTCACCCCTCGGCCGGCACCAGCCGCATGGTCCGCACCCCGGCCCCGGTCAGCGCCGCGACGATCTTCTCCCCTGCGGGCTTGCGCACCGCCGCCCCGCACAGCGGGCACCCGAAGCTGTAGTGCGTCTGCGCCGCCGTACGGCCGAAGGTGAGGCGGAACGCCTCGACCGGCAGCTCCACCTTCTCCCGGCACTCCGAGCAGTACACCTTGAATCTGGTACCGGGCTCCACGGCTCAGACCTGCCCCTCCCCGTAGTGCGCCAGCGCCTCCAGCGCCGCCGCGCGTGCCTGCTCCGCCAGCTCCGGCGGCGAGACGATCCGCCCGTCGCGGCCCAGCCGCAGCACCAGCGGACGCAGCTGCGATGGGTCGGCGCTGCGCAGGGTGATCCGCAGACCGCCGTCCGGCAGCTCCTCGGCCCGGTCGTGGGTGTAGTACTCGGCGACCCAGCGGCCGCCGGAGGAGACCTCGACGACCACCTCGGGGTCGTCGGCGGAGGGGTTGACCAGCCCGCCGGAGAGGTCGCGCGGCTCGCGCTTGGGCGGGTCGGCGGGGACGTCCAGGACCCTGATCTCGGCGACCCGGTCGAGCCGGAACATCCGGTGGTCCTCGGAGGTCCGGCACCAGGCCTCCAGGTAGGTGTGTCCCTCGGTGAGCAGCCGGATCGGGTCGACCTCGCGCTCGGTCATGCCGCCGCGGCCGTGCGAGTAGTAGCGCAGCCAGAGCCGGCGGCCCTCGCTGAGGGCACGGTCGATGTCGGCGAAGACGTGGCTCTCGGCCTCGAAGGTGACGCCGACCCGGGCGCTGCCCTCGGCACTCTCCCCCGCCGCGTTCTCGATCTTGGCGACGGCCCGGGTGAGCGCCTCGCGGTCGCCGGCCCGCAGGCCGGGCAGGCCGGCCACGGCGCGGGCGGCCACCAGCAGCGCGGTCGCCTCGTCGGCGGCCAGCCGCAGCGGCTGGGCGACGTCGTCGACGTTGTGCCACCAGATCCGCTCGCCGTCGGTGTCGATGTCGAGCAGGTCGCCGCCGCGGAAGCTGGTGCCGCACATCGGCAGGACGTTGAGGTCCCCGATCAGCTCGCGCTCGCTGATGCCGAAGGCGCGGGCCACCTCGGCCACCTCGGCGCCGGGGCGCTCGCGCAGATAGGTGACCAGCGACAGCATCCGCCGGGTCTGGTCGATCGCGTTACTCATGCGGCCACCTCGCTACGCTCGGCAGGCGCTGCGCACAGGACGCGCCTTCCGGTGATCCGCTCGCTTCGCTCGCTCATGCGTCCACACTCTCCACCACGGTGCCGGCCACCGCGCGCAGCCGGTCGATGACGTCGGCCCGCAGCTCCTCGGGGCCGACCACCAGCACGTCCGGCCCGAACTCGGCGAGGTCGGCGCCGAGCCCGTTGCCGTACGGGATCTCCAGCTCGTCCCAGCTGTCGTCGGCCCGCCGGGTGGCGAGCGCCTTGGTGCGCAGCGGGAAGCCCGCGCCCCGGCGGACCCGGACCACGGCGGTGGCGGTGGCGCCCTCACCGGCGAACTTGGCGACGGTGGCCCGCACGTCGACGTGCTCGGGGACGGCGCCGAGGAAGGCACCGGAGCGGGCGCGGACCTTGCCGGTGATCCGGCTGAGCCGGAAGACCCGGGCGTCCTCGCGGTCGCGGTCCCAGCCGGCCAGGTACCAGTGGCCGCGCCAGCACTCCAGGGCCCAGGGTTCGACGGTGCGCTGCTCGACGGCGGCGGCGCCGGCCTTGCGGTACTCGAAGGTGACCGGGCGGCGGTCGCGGGCGGCGGTGAGCAGCGGCTCGAACGCGGCCTCGCGGGCGGGGATGCGCGGTTCGAGGGCGGGGCGGCGCTCGGTCTCGGTGAAGGGGATGCCGGCGGCCCGCAGCTTCTGGAGCGCGCCGCTGGCGGCGCCGCTCATCTTGGCCTGCTGCCAGACCCGGGCGGCGAGGGTGAGCGCGGCCGCCTCCTCGGCGTCCAGGGCGATCTCCGGCAGGCGGTTGCGGTCGGCGCGGGCGAGGTAGCCGAGCTCGCCGTCCAGGGCGTTCTCGTCGACGTCGATGACCAGTCCGAGTTCGCGCAGGTCGTCCTTGTCCCGCTCGAACATCCGGTTGAAGGCTTCCTCGCTGCTGTGCTGCCAGGCTTCGCGGTAGGCCTCGATGGACTCCCGCAGCTCCTTCTTGGAGAGCGGACGTCTGGTGTTCATCAGGCACAGGGCGAGATTCATCAGCCGCTCTGCCTTGGCGATCGCCATCGCTGACCCTTCCGGTGTGCCGCGCAGCGCGCGGGGTGCGCCCGCCGGGGCGTCGTGGACCCGGCGGGACCGACCGTACCGGTAGCGGTACGCACTGCAAAAGCCGAGTCCACGAAGACGTGGGGCCGCACCCCGCGTGCGGGGTGCGGCCCTGGCGATCAGCGTCCTCAGACGGAGATCAGGTCGACCACGAAGATCAGGGTCGAGCCCGCCGGGATGAGCGGGCTGGGCGACTGGTTGCCGTAGGCCAGGTGCGGCGGGATGACCAGCTCGCGGCGGCCGCCGACCTTCATGCCGGCGACGCCCTGGTCCCAGCCCTTGATGACCCGGCCGCCGCCGAGCGGGAACTTGAAGGTCGAGCCGCGGTTCCAGCTGGCGTCGAACTCCTCGCCGGTCGCGAAGGTCACGCCCACGTAGTGGACCTCGACGACCTGGCCCGGCTTGGCCTCCTCACCGGTGCCGACGGTGATGTCGCGGATCTTCAGCTCGGTCGGCGCGTCGCCGACCGGGAAGTCGATCTCGGGCTTGCTCACTAGTGCCTCATCTCACGGTTGGTTCGGTCCATGACCAAGCGGCGGGCGCCCGCACCCGGTCCGTTCCCGGACCACGGTACGGGCGCCCGCCGCCCGTACGGGCCCGGCCACGCGGCCGGGCCCGAAGGTCACACGCACACCATTGTCACCCGAAAGTGGATCAGCCCTGACCGGCGTCGAGGATGTCGACGACGAAGACCAGCGTGGAGTTGGCCGGGATGTCGCCCTGGGCCTGGTCCTTGTAGCCGAGCGAGGCCGGGATGACGAGCTCGACCCGGCTGCCGATGGTCTGGCCCTCCAGGCCCTGGTCCCAGCCGGCGATGACCTGGCCGCCGCCGAGCGGGAAGGAGAACGCCTGGCCCTTGCTGAGCGAGGAGTCGAAGACCTTGCCGTCCTTGTACAGGGCGCCGGTGTACTGGACGAGGATCTTCTCGCCCTTCTCGACCTTGCGGCCCTCGCCCTTGATGAGGACGTGGCTCTTCAGCTCGGTCGGGTCGGCGGCGCCCGGCACCGGGGTGATCTCGGCGGGCTTCTTGCCGTTGTCCTTGACCTGCGGGAAGTCCGCGGGCGGCGGGGTCACGGTGCCGCTGACCACCGCGTCGGGGGCGTTGCTGTTGCGGATGTCGATGACGAAGATCAGGTTGTCCTTCGCCCCGATGGACATGCTCGGGTTGCCCTGGGCGCCGAAGGCGGCGGCCGGCGGGGCGACGACGAGCAGCCGGGAGCCGGCCTTCTTGCCGACGACGGCCTGGTCGAGCGCCGGGATCAGCGCGTCGGTGCCGGCCTGGAAGATCTGCGGCTTGCCCTTGTCGTCGTACGACGAGGGGATGTCCTTGCCGGTGTTCCAGTCCTTGCCGGTGTAGTCGACCGAGGTCCAGGAGTTCTTCTCGACCTTGGGGCCGTTGCCCTCGGAGAGGACCTTGACGACGAAGCTGCCGTCGGCCTGCTCGGCGGGCACCTCGATGGTGGCCTTGCTGCCGAAGTCGCCGGTGACGTTGGGCAGCACCTTGGCGCTGTCCTTGATCGGCGGGACCGGCTCGGTGGTCGGCGTGGCCGGGGCGGACTTGGCGGTGTCCGGCTTGGCGGCGGCCTCGTCCGACGAGCCGTCCTTGTTCACCAGGTACAGGGTGACGGCGCTGCCGATGAGCAGGACGCCCAGGACCGTGCCGAGGATCACGCCGAGCTTGCCGACGTTGCCCGGGTTCTCGTCGTACCCGGCCTCGGAGGTGTCCTGGCGGCGCACGGTGGAGGCGAAGATCTGCGGGGCGTCCTCGGTCTTCGTCCCCGCGGTCCGCGGAGCCTCCCCGGACCCGCCCCACCCGGCCTGCTGCTTCAGGATCGCCGGGGGCACGACGATCGACTCGCCGTCGCCCGGGAGCGGGCCGCCGGGCCGCGAGTCGGCCGGGTCTCCGGCGGAGTTACCGTGCGCGGTACCGGACCCGCCCGGGCTCGACGCTTTCTCAGACATGACTCCCCATCCATCTCGCCACGAGGTCTTCGAGGTCTACGGCCGGCGTGGTGGCGCCGGGGTGCTGTCGCACTGCCCGCCCGGACCCCGGACGCCGGCGGCGCCTACCACAGTGCGAGGGCAGTATGACAGGTCAGGATGAGGGCGGGCGCTTGCCCGTGCGAGCGCCCGCCCAAGCGTACGGAATCCCCCCGGGCTCGAACCAGCCCGCGCAAGGGATCTCCACGGATCCGCCGGGCGCTACACGGCCTCCAGGATGTCCACCACGAACACCAGGGTCGAGTTCGCCGGCACGGCGCCCTGCGCCTGGTCCTTGTAGCCGAGCGCCGGCGGCACCACCAGCAGCACCCGGCTGCCGACGTTCTGGCCGACCAGGCCCTTGTCCCAGCCCTCGATGACGCTGCCGGTGCCGATCTGCAGCGCCTGGGCGCCGCCGTGGGTCCAGGAGGAGTCGAACTGCTGGCCGTCGCTCCACAGCACCCCGGTGTACTGCACGACCAGGGTCTGCCCGGACTTGACCTGCTTGCCCTCACCCTTGATCAGCACGGCCTGCTGGAGGTCGGTCGGCGGCGCCTGACCGGCCGGCACGGTGATGGTGACGGGGGCCTTGCCGTTGTCCTTGACCTGCGGCAGGTTCGCCGGCGGCGGCGTCATGGTGCCGGAGAGCGTGGAGTCCGGCGGCAGGCTCTCCATGATGTCGAGCACGAAGACCACGGTGTCGCCGGGGCCGACGCCGAGCTGGGTGGAGCCCTGGGTGCCGAACGCGGCGGCCGGCGGGGCGACGACCAGCAGCCGGCTGCCGACCTTCTTGCCGATCACGCTCTGGTCGAAGGCCGGCACCAGCTGCCCGCTGCCCGCCTGGTAGAGCTGCGGCTTGCCGCCGGAGTCGTAGGAACTCGGCAGGTCCTTGCCGGTGGTCCAGTCCTTGGCGGTGTAGTTCACCGTCACCCAGTCGCCCTTGTTGACCGCGGAGCGGTCGCCCTCGCTGACGGTGTTCACCACGAACTGCCCGCTGGGCTGCTGGCCCTCGGGGATGGTGATGGTGGCCTTGCTCCCGAAGCCCCCGCCGGACAGCGTCGGCATCGGCGAGGCCTCGTTCACCGGGGTGGGCACGGTGGGCGCGGCGGTCGGCGACGCCGTGGGCGTGGCCTGGCCGGCAGGCTTGGTGGAGCTGCTGCAGGCCACCGCCAGCAGCAGGGGCAGGGTGAGAAGCAACCCGGCGGTGCGGCGCACGGCGTTCCTAACTGTCGGTCAAAGTCGGCTCTCCGGACTCCGGCTCCGGACTCGACGGACAGCGTATGCGCAGACGGCGTCCGGTCCCGGTAGACACCACCGGGACCGGACGCCACGAAGATCACACCGCCGGGGGGACGGCGGCCCGCGGGCCGTTCCCCGCCGACGCCGGGTCACATGCCGGCGATGAGCTTCTCCACCCGCTCGTCCACGGACCGGAACGGGTCCTTGCAGAGCACGGTGCGCTGCGCCTGGTCGTTCAGCTTGAGGTGCACCCAGTCGACGGTGAAGTCGCGGCGCTGCTCCTGCGCCCGGCGGATGAAGTCGCCGCGCAGCCGGGCCCGGGTGGTCTGCGGCGGGATCGACTTGGCCTCGAAGGTCTTGAGGTCGGTGGTCACCCGCTGCGCCTGGTTCTTCGCCTGGAGCAGGTAGAACAGGCCGCGGCGGCGGTGGATGTCGTGGTAGGCGAGGTCGATCTGGGCGACCCGCGGGTTGCTCATGCTCATCTGGTGCTTCTCGCGGTAGCGCTCGATGAGCTTGTACTTCATGATCCAGTCGATCTCGGTGGCGACCCCGTCGAGGCGCTCGGTCTTGACCGCCTCCAGGGTGCGGCCCCACAGGTCGAGGACGCGCGCGACGGTGCCGGTGTTGATGCCCTTGCGGTCGGCGAACTCCAGCGCCTTGGTGTAGTACTCCTCCTGGATGTCGAGCGCGCTGGCCTCCCGGCCGTTGGCGAGCCGGACCTGGTGGGTGCCGGTGAGGTCGTGGCTGACCTCGCGGATGGCCCGGATCGGGTTCTCCAGGGTGAGGTCGCGCATCACCACGCCGGCCTCGATGAGCCGCAGCACCAGGTCGGTGGAGCCCACCTTGAGCAGGGTGGTGGTCTCCGACATGTTGGAGTCGCCCACGATGACGTGCAGCCGGCGGTAGCGCTCGGCGTCGGCGTGCGGCTCGTCGCGGGTGTTGATGATCGGCCGGGAGCGGGTGGTCGCCGAGCTGACGCCCTCCCAGATGTGCTCGGCGCGCTGGCTGACGCAGTAGACCGCGCCGCGCGGGGTCTGCAGCACCTTGCCGGCGCCGCAGATCAGCTGCCGGGTCACCAGGAACGGGATGAGCACGTCGGCCAGCCGGGAGAACTCGCCGTGCCGGGCCACCAGGTAGTTCTCGTGGCAGCCGTAGGAGTTGCCGGCGGAGTCGGTGTTGTTCTTGAAGAGGTAGACGTCCCCGGCGATGCCCTCCTCGTGCAGCCGCCGCTCGGCGTCGACCAGCAGGCCTTCGAGGATGCGTTCGCCCGCCTTGTCGTGCGTCACCAGCTCGACGACGTCGTCGCACTCGGGGGTGGCGTACTCGGGGTGGGAGCCGACGTCGAGGTACAGGCGGGCACCGTTGCGCAGGAACACGTTGCTGCTGCGGCCCCAGGAGACTACGCGGCGGAAGAGGTACCGGGCGACCTCGTCCGGGGACAGCCTGCGCTGCCCGCGGAACGTACAGGTGACGCCGTACTCGTTCTCCAGCCCGAAAATTCGGCGGTCCATGGGCCATCCATTCTCTGATGGGAGCTGTCCGAAACCGCCTCCGCGAAAGCCCGTCCGGGCCGCCGCAGGGGCACCGGGGTCCCGTGCCGCCGCCGGTGACGGCCGCGGCACGGGACCCCGTGGGCACTACTGGTCGGAGTCGCCCGGCGGGGTGGCCGCCGGCTTCTCCGTGCCGTCCGGCTCCGCCGAGCCGGCCGGGCCGTCCGTGTCGTCCGTCTCCGCGGACTGGTCGCCGTCGAGCAGCCGGGCGAGCTGGCCGCCCAGGATCCGCTTGAACTTGCGCTGCTGGAAGCGCTGGCGGTCCAGGACCGCCACCTCCAGCTGGTCGGGGGTGAGGACGCGCGGGCTGCCGCCGTTGGGGTCGCGGGCGAGCGAGTCCACGGCGACCTTGACCGCCTCGGTCAGCGAGAAGCCGCTGCGGTGCCGCTGGCCGAGGTAGTTGCCGATCGAGTCGGCGTTGCCGCCGACCACGACGTAGTTCTTCTCGTCGACGACCGAGCCGTCCGGGGTGAGCCGGTAGATCTGGTCGTCGTCGCCGGTGCGGCCGACCTCGGCGACGATCAGCTCGACCTCGTAGGGCTTCTCGCCGACCGAGGAGAAGATGGTGCCGAGCGTCTGTGCGTAGACGTTGGCCAGGCCCCGGGCGGTGACGTCGGCCCGGTCGTAGGTGTAGCCGCGCAGGTCGGCGTAGCGCACGCCGCCGATCCGCAGGTTCTCGAACTCGTTGTACCGGCCGACCGCCGCGAAGGCGATCTTGTCGTAGATCTCGGACACCTTGTGGAGCGCCCGGGAGGTGTTCTCGGCGACGAAGACGATGCCGTCGGCGTACGTGAGCACGACCACGCTGCGACCGCGCGCGATGCCCTTGCGGGCGTACTCCGCGCGGTCCGCCATGGCCTGCTGGGGGGAGACGTAGAACGGTGTCGACACCGGCGGTCGTCCCTTCCTTCCTCAGTTGATGGCTAGAGCAGCGGGGCCTGCGGCCCGTTGGGGTGGGCCAGGCGCTGGTCGGTGATGGAGACGGCGATCTCGGCGACCTCGGCCTCGGTGAGCCGGCGGAAGCCGTCCTCGGTGATCAGCGAGACGATCGGGAAGATCTTGCGGGCGAGGTCGGGGCCGCCGGTGGCGGAGTCGTCGTCGGCCGCGTCGTAGAGCGCCTGGACGACCATGGTGGAGGCCTGCTCGGCGGTCAGGTCGTCGCGGTGCAGCTTCTTCATCGAGCCCCGGGCGAAGACCGAGCCGGAGCCGGTGGCGGCGAAGCCGCGCTCCTCGGAGCGGCCGCCGGTGACGTCGTAGGTGAAGATCCGGCCGCGGCCGAGGTCGACGTCGTAGCCGGCGAACATCGGGACCACGGCGAGGCCCTGCATCGCCATGCCGAGGTTGCCCCGGATCATGGTGGTGAGCCGGTTGGCCTTGCCCTCCAGGGAGAGCACGGTGCCCTCGATCTTCTCGTAGTGCTCCAGCTCCAGCTGGAACATCCGGACCATCTCGATGGCGAGGCCGGCGGTGCCGGCGACGCCGACCGCGCTGTACTCGTCCGCCGGGAAGACCTTCTCCATGTCCCGCTGGGCGATCACGTTGCCCATGGTCGCGCGGCGGTCGCCGGCGAGGACCACGCCGCCGTCGAAGACCGCGGCCACGATGGTCGTGCCGTGCGGGGCCTCGATGACGCCCTCCGGCAGGCTGCGCCGGCCGGGGATCAGCTCGGGCCGGTGGGCCTCCAGGAAGTCGAGGAACGACGAGGACCCCGGGGTCAGGAAGGCAGCCGGTAGACGCCCGGTGCCACGAGTGTTGGCTTCCACACGATTCCTTCCAGGTAGCTTGAAGCGCGCACTGCCCGCACCCTACCGGCCGGACGATCACTGTCCAGCACGGCGGAGGGCCGGACCGGACGGACGGACGGCTCGCGCCGCCCGCCCGCCGTCGTCGGTCACAACCTCGGATTCCCGAAAAGCCGCGGGGCGGCCGCCCGGAATCCGCCCGGGATTACTGCCCGCCCTTTTGCACGAACTGCCGCACGAAATCCTCGGCGTTCGATTCCAGGACCTCGTCGATTTCGTCCAGAACCGCGTCGACGTCGTCGCTCAGCTTTTCCTGGCGCTCCTTGAGGTCGTCCGAATTCTGCGCTTCCGCGGCCTGCTCCTCGACCTCCTCGGAGGAGCGGTTCGCCCGCTGCTGGCCGCCGTCGGTGTCCTTGCTCGCCATTTACCTCACCCCGCTCGATCGTCTGGCACGGTTTGGTCGTTGCTTGCTGCATCGACCCTATACACAAGGTGCGACAACCCGCTTCCGGTTTGCCGGTGGCGCTTCCTGTCCAACACCCGCCGTCCCCCCGGATGATTCCCATTTGCCCGGCGTTCACCCGTGGTGATCGGAAAGTGACCCGGCTACCCGCCGGAGAGCACCCGGAGCAGGTCCTCCGCCGTGCGGCAGCGGTCCAGCAGCTCCTTGACGTGGTTGCGGGTGCCCCGCAGCGGCTCCAGGGTGGGCACCCGCTGGAGCGAGTCCCGGCCCGGCAGGTCGAAGATGACCGAGTCCCAGGAGGCCGCCGCGACGTGCTCCGCGTACTGCTCCAGGCAGCGGCCGCGGAAGTACGCCCGGGTGTCCTCCGGGGGCTTGGTGACGGCCCTGGTGACCTCCTCCTCGGTCACCAGCCGGTCGAACCGGCCACGGGCCACCAGGCGGTTGTAGAGGCCCTTCTCGGGCCGTACGTCGCTGTACTGGAGGTCGACCAGCTGGAGCCGCGGATTGTCCCACTCCAGGGCGTCCCGGCTGCGGTAGCCCTCCAGGATCTCCCGCTTGGCGATCCAGTCCAGCTGGCGGGAGAGCGACATCGGGTCGCGCTCCAGCCGGCCCAGCACGTCCTCCCAGCGGGCCAGCACGTCCACGGTCTGCTCGTCGGCGTCGGTGCCGAAGCGGTCCTCGACGTACTTGCGGGCCAGCTCGCAGTACTCCAGCTGGAGCTGGACGGCGGTGAGCCGGCGCCCGCTGCGCAGGGTGACCAGGTGCTTCAGCGTGGGGTCGTGCGAGATCCGGTGCAGGGTGCGCACCGGCTGGTCGACGGCCAGGTCGGAGGTGATGAAGGCGTCCTCGATCATGGCGAGGACCAGCGAGGTGGTGCCGAGCTTGAGGTAGGTGGAGATCTCGGAGAGGTTGGCGTCGCCGATGATCACGTGCAGCCGGCGGTACTTCTCGGCGTCGGCGTGCGGTTCGTCCCGGGTGTTGATGATCGGCCGCTTGAGGGTGGTCTCCAGGCCGACCTCGACCTCGAAGAAGTCGGCGCGCTGGCTGATCTGGAAGCCGTGGGCGGAGCCGTCCTGCCCGATGCCGACCCGGCCGGAGCCGGTGACCACCTGGCGCGAGACGAAGAACGGGGTGAGGTGGCGGACGATGTCGGCGAACGGGGTCGCCCGCTTCATCAGGTAGTTCTCGTGGGTGCCGTAGGAGGCGCCCTTGTTGTCGGTGTTGTTCTTGTACAGGTGGATGTTCTGCCCGTTGGGCAGCTCCAGCGCGCGCTGTGCGGCCGCCGCCATGATCCGTTCGCCGGCCTTGTCCCAGAGCACGGCGTCGCGCGGGTTGGTCACCTCGGGCGAGCTGTACTCCGGGTGCGCGTGGTCCACGTAGAACCGCGCGCCGTTGGTGAGGATGACGTTGGCGAGGCCGATGTCCTCGTCGGTCAGCTGGCTGGCGTCGGCGACGTCCCGTGCGAGGTCGAAGCCCCGGGCGTCGCGCAGCGGATTCTCCTCCTCGAAGTCCCAGCGGGCCCGCCGTGCCCGGTGCATCGCCGCCGCGTACGCGTTGACGATCTGGGACGAGGTGAGCATGGCGTTGGCGTTGGGGTGCCCGGGCACGGAGATTCCGTACTCGGTCTCGATGCCCATCACGCGCCGTACGGTCATGCGGCCCTCCTTGCCCGGTGTGCCGCCCCCGGCGGGCGGTCCACGCTGACGTACCGCTGAACAGCACCGACGCCGGCCGTCTGCCCGCGAACGGTGGGTCGAGCCTAGAACGCGGTGCCGACCGGCGGGCCCCGAGACGCGCCGTCCGGCTGCGGGGCCGCGAGGCGCCACAGCCGGACGGGGTGCGTGCGTTCCGGGGGACCCGGAGCGGGTCGGCTACAGGTACTGCCCGGTGTTGGCGACAGTGTCGATGGAGCGGCCGGACTCGGCGCCCTGCTTCCCCGTGACGAGGGTGCGGATGAACACGATCCGCTCGCCCTTCTTGCCGGAGATCCGGGCCCAGTCGTCCGGGTTGGTGGTGTTCGGCAGGTCCTCGTTCTCCTTGAACTCGTCCACGCAGGCGTTGAGCAGGTGGGAGACCCGCAGACCGCGCTGGCCGTGGTCGAGGTAGTCCTTGATGGCCATCTTCTTGGCCCGGTCGACGATGTTCTGGATCATCGCGCCGGAGTTGAAGTCCTTGAAGTACAGGACCTCCTTGTCACCGTTGGCGTAGGTGACCTCCAGGAAGCGGTTCTCCTCCGTCTCGGAGTACATCCGCTCCACCACCGACTGGATCATCGCGGCCACCGTGGCCTCGACGGAGCCGTCGTGCTCCTTGACGTCGTCCGGGTGGAAGGGCAGCGAGTCCTTGAGGTACTTGGAGAAGATGTCCTTGGCCGCCTCGGCGTCCGGGCGCTCGATCTTGATCTTGACGTCCAGACGGCCCGGCCGCAGGATCGCCGGGTCGATCATGTCCTCGCGGTTCGAGGCGCCGATGACGATGACGTTCTCCAGGCCCTCCACGCCGTCGATCTCGGCGAGCAGCTGGGGGACGATGGTGTTCTCGACGTCCGAGCTGACGCCCGAGCCGCGGGTGCGGAAGAGCGACTCCATCTCGTCGAAGAAGACGATGACGGGGGTGCCCTCGCCCGCCTTCTCCCGGGCCCGCTGGAAGACCAGGCGGATCTGCCGCTCGGTCTCGCCGACGTACTTGTTGAGCAGCTCGGGGCCCTTGATGTTGAGGAAGTAGCTCTTCCCCTGGGGCCGGCCGGTGACCTCGGCGACCTTCTTGGCCAGCGAGTTCGCCACGGCCTTGGCGATCAGCGTCTTGCCGCAGCCGGGCGGGCCGTAGAGCAGCACGCCCTTGGGCGGGCGCAGCTCGTACTCCTTGAAGAGCTCGGCGTGCAGGTAGGGCAGCTCGACCGCGTCGCGGATGAGCTCGATCTGGTTGGCGAGGCCGCCGATCTGGCGGTAGTCGATGTCCGGGACCTCCTCGAGGACCAGCTCCTCGACCTCGGCCTTCGGCACGACCTCGTACACGTAGCCGGAACGCGGTTCCAGCAGCAGGGCGTCCCCCGCCCGGAGGGTGGCCTCGCGCAGCGGTTCGGCGAGTCGGACCACCCGCTCCTCGTCGGTGTGGCCGATGACCAGGGCACGCTCGCCGTCCTCCAGGACCTCCTTGAGGGTGACGAGGTCGCCGATGCGCTCGAAGGCCATCGCGTCCACGATGTTGAGGGCCTCGTTGAGCATGACTTCCTGGCCGCGGCGCAGCTCGTCGAGGGCGACGTTGGGGCTGACGTTCACGCGGAGCTTGCGGCCGCCGGTGAAGATGTCGGCGGTGCCGTCCTCGTTGGAGCTGAGGAAGACGCCGAATCCCGCCGGGGGCTGTGCCAGCCGGTCCACTTCCTCCTTGAGGGCCACGATCTGGTCGCGGGCCTCACGCAGGGTGGAGGCGAGCCGTTCGTTCTGGGCGGTCACGCCGGCCAGGTTGGTCTGGAGCTCGACGATCCGCTCTTCGAGGATTCTCGAATTGCGCGGCGAGTCGGCGAGCTTGCGGCGCAGCACGGCGATTTCCTGCTCAAGGTACGAGACCTGAGCGGCCTCGTCGGAACCACGAGCGGGCCTGCCGGTGCTGCGGTTGTAGTCGTCATCGTGGGCTGCCACGGTCCTCACCTCCTCCGGGGAGCTGGACGCTTCCAGACCCTACCTGGGACCAGGGGTCCGTAAACCCCTAGATCAAGAAAGATGGAACGGGCGTGTCCGATCTTCGCCCTCGCGTGCTTCCCCTCTGCTAGGGGGATACCCACCGCGCACGGGCCAAAGCGGGCCAGATGTATCGTCGATCGAGTCGATATCCGATCGCGACCGACGCACGGGGTCCGATCGTTGTACGAATGGCGGGAATGCCCCAGGACGGGGCGTCTCGGGACAGAAACGGCGGACAATCATCATGTCGGTGAGCGAGTCGACGACGGCGGCCGAGCCGCTGGAGGTGTGGATCGACCAGGATCTGTGCACCGGCGACGGCATCTGCGCGCAGTACGCGCCCGAGGTGTTCGAGCTGGACATCGACGGCCTCGCCTATGTGAAGGGCGAGGACGACGAGTTGCGCCAGCAGCCGGGCGAGACGGTGCCGGTGCCGCTGACGCTGCTTCAGGACGTGGTGGACTCGGTGAAGGACTGCCCCGGCGACTGCATCCACGTGCGCCGGGCCTCCGACCGCGTCGAGGTCTACGGGCCTGACGCCGAGTAACAACCCGGCGAGCGGGCGCGGCCCCGCCCCGAGCCGAAGGGCGCGCCGGTGCCGCGCGGGCGAGTTACGTGAGGCTGAGCGGGGCGGCGGTCTGGGAGCGTTCCCAGCCGCCGCCCTTGCGCGTCCAGGTGAGGTCGACCGAGATGTCGGGGGCGAACCGCGGCACGTCGTCGCCGGAGTAGCCCTGCGCGTGGGCGGTGACGGTGCCGTCGGAGCGCAGCGCGAGGCGGCTGACGGTGAGGCCCTCCCGCTCGGAGAGCAGGGTGGCCAGCACGGCGGGACGCCCGCCGGCGCCGTCGCCGAGCAGGTAGACGGCGTCCGGCGGGGTGCCGTTCTCGGCGGCGCAGTGCGCGGCGACGACGGTGCCGGGGCGCCCGTCGCCGAGGTCGGCGGCGAAGTGGGCCGCCACGGTCACCGGGAACGGTCCGCAGTCGAGCGGGAGTTCGGCCCGGGCCGGGTCGGGGGCGGCGGCCGCGGGCAGGGCCCTGGGGGTGGGCCGGGCGGGCCCGGGGGCGCCACTGGCGGGGCCCGCGGCGAGCGCGGCGGCCACCACGGCGGCGCAGCCGGCCACCGTCACGGCCCAGTGCCAGGGGGCGGTGCGCCCGTGCCGGGGGCCGGTGCGGCCCGTGGCGGTCTGCTGTCCAGCCGTCGTCCCGACCGCGGTCTCCACCAGGCGTCCCCTCCGAGGTCTGCGTGAGCGAGCATCGTCCCACACCGGGGCGGCCTCGCGGTGCCCCGGGTGCGGGAACGCGGGAGGGGTGGTACGGCGGCGCCGTACCACCCCTCCGGGAGGTGTCTCAGTCGAGGCCGGCCTGGTCGGCGGCCTCGGCGCGGGCGGCGGCCCGGGCGGCCGCGCGCTCCTGCAGGGACGGCTCGGGGGCCCCGTTGTCGTAGTCCTCGCCGTAGGCGCCCTTGGCCGGACGGCGGCGGCGCAGCGGCGGCTCGACGCCGTCGGCGAGCCGCCGGGCGGTGAGCAGGAAGCCGGTGTGGCCGATCATCCGGTGGTCCGGGCGGACGGCCAGGCCCTCCAGGTGCCAGGTGCGGACCATGGTCTCCCAGGCCTGCGGCTCGGTGAAGGTGCCGTGCTCGCGCAGCGCCTCGACGGTCCTGGACATCTGCGTGGTGGTGGCCACGTAGCAGCAGATGAGGCCGCCGGGGACGAGCGCCTTGGAGGCGACGTCCAGGCACTCCCAGGGGGCCAGCATGTCGAGGATGACGCGGTCGACGTCGGCCTCGACCAGGTTGTCCTGGAGGTCGCCGACGGTGAGCTTCCACGCCGGGTGCGGCCCGCCGAAGTAGCGCTCGACGTTGCCCTTGGCGATGTCGGCGAAGTCCTGGCGGCGCTCGTAGGAGGCGAGCATGCCGGTGTCGCCGACGGCGCGCAGCAGGTAGGTGGAGAGCGCGCCGGAGCCCACGCCGGCCTCGACCACGCGGGCGCCGGCGAAGATGTCGGCCATGGCCAGGATCTGCCCCGCGTCCTTGGGGTAGATCACGGCCGCGCCGCGCGGCATGGACAGGACGTAGTCGGGGAGCAGGGGGCGCAGCGCGAGGTACGGGACGTTCCCCGTGGTGCGCACGACCGTGCCCTCGGGAGCGCCGATCAGCTCGTCGTGCGGGAACGCACCCTTGTGGGTGTGGAACTGGTTCCCGGCCTGGAGCGTGAACGTGTAGTGGCGGCCCTTGGGGTCGGTCAGCTGGACCTGGTCCCCGACCTGGAAGGGCCCGCGTCGGCGGGTGGCACCGGTCGGTTCGGACATGCGGACAATCCTAAGGGAAGCCGACCGTCCGGCTGACCAGGTGACCGGGTGACCGGCTCAGCGGCCGGTGACGGCGGCGGTCAGCCGCTGTTCGATGTCGGTGAGCGCGGCGACCCCGTAGGTGCGCCCGTCCTCCTCGACGACCAGGTACTCGCCGGCGGGGGTGGCCCGCACCGCGCGCAGCAGGTCCTCGCCGGCCAGGTCGGCGGAGAGCCGCAGCCCCGGTTCGAGGTCGCGGGCGAGCGGGCCGACGGCGACCCAGGGGCGGCGGTGCTCGGGGATGCCGCGCACGGCGGCCTCGCGGAGGATGGCGATCGGTTCGCCGCGGCCGTCCACCACGACGACCGCGCCGGCCTGCGCCTCGTGGGCGCGCCGCATGGCCTCGCCGAGCGGGGTGTCGGCGGTGACCTCGACGGCCCGGCGGGCGAGGTCGCGCAGCCGCAGGCCGGGCAGGACCTCCTTGAGGCGGGCGTTGCGCAGCGCTCCGGTGGCGCCGTTCCAGATGATCGCGGCGAGCACGGCGGCGAGGACGGCGTCGACCAGGGTGTCGGTGCGGCTGCGGTCGAGCTCGCGGGCGGAGCTGATCAGCGGCAGGCCGACGAGGACGGCGATGGCGAGCGCGCGGCCGGCCCAGGCGGCGGCGACGGTGCCGGCCATCGGCCGGCCGGTGACGGCCCAGACCACGGCGCGCAGCATCCGGCCGCCGTCCAGCGGCAGGCCGGGCAGCAGGTTGAAGGCCGCGACGATGAGGTTGGAGACCATCAGGCCGGTCAGCAGGACGCCGGGGACGGTGGAGACCTCGACGGCCTGCAGGGCGAGGTAGAAGACGCCGCCGAGGACCAGGGAGAGCAGCGGGCCGACGAAGGCCAGCCAGAACTCGCGCCAGGGGCGTTCGGCCTCGTTCTCGATCTCCGAGACGCCGCCGAAGAACTGCAGCTGGATGCGGCGGACGCCGAGCTTGTAGCGCAGCGCGACGACGGTGTGGGCGAGTTCGTGGACCAGCACCGAGCCGTAGAAGGCGACGGCGAAGGAGAACGCGACCAGGTAGCGGGTGCCGCCGAGGTCGGGCAGCACCCGGTCGAGCTGGCCGCCGAAGACCCAGGTGATCAGGGCCGCGATGATGAACCAGGACGGTGTGACGTAGATCGGCACGCCGAAGGGGCGGCCCATCAGGATGCCGCCGCGGGGTTCCGGCTCGCGGGGCGGCGGGGTCCCCGGCCGGGTGTTGCCGCCCTGCGGTGGCTGGTCGGAGGTCTGCTGCCCCCTGGAGTCGCTCACCGTGTTCCCTTCGTCCGTCGCCCCCGCAGCGCGCCGCGCGCCGGTGCGCCCACGCTACGTGATCGGGGCGGCCGCCCGGCGCTCGCCCCTCGCCTTCCCCTTCGTTCATACCCCGTGGCGGCCGCGATGCGGCAGCACCGTGGCAGCGGGATGACAGCGCGGGGCAATAGGGTCTGGGATATGCAGCAGACCGAGACCAGCAGTCCCGCCGCGGCCCCGCCCCGTCCGGCGGCGGCCCCGACCGGGCTGTCCCCGTCGCGCGCCGGCGACTTCCTCACCTGCCCGCTGTTGTACCGGCTGCGGGTGATCGACCGGCTGCCCGAGCCGCCGAGCGCGGCGGCGACCCGGGGCACCCTGGTGCACGCGGTGCTGGAGCGGCTGTTCGACTCGCCGGCGGCCGACCGGACGCCGGAGCGGGCGCTGGGGCTGCTGCGCCCGCAGTGGGAGCGGCTGCTGGGCGAGCGCCCGGAGCTGGCCGGGCTGTTCCCGGAGGACCCGGACGGCGCCGCGCTGGCCCGCTGGCTGGCGGACGCGGAGAAGCTGCTCTCCCAGTGGTTCCGGCTGGAGGACCCGACCCGGCTGCACCCGGTGGAGCGCGAGCTCTACGTGGAGACGGCGCTGGATTCGGGGCTGCTGCTGCGCGGCTACATCGACCGGGTGGACGTCGCCCCGACCGGCGAGGTCCGGCTGGTGGACTACAAGACCGGCCGGGCGCCCTCGCGGGACTTCGAGGGCAAGGCGATGTTCCAGATGAAGTTCTACGCACTGGTGGTCTGGCGCTGGAAGGGCGTGATCCCCAAGCGGCTGCAGCTGGTCTACCTGGGCGGCGGCGGGGACGTGGTCAGCTACGACCCGGACGAGGCGGACCTGCTGGCGGTGGAGCGCAAGCTGCTGGCGCTGTGGGAGCGGATCGGCCGGGCGGTGGCGACCGGCGACTTCCCGGCGACCCGCAACCGGCTCTGCGACTGGTGCGACCACCGGGCCAGCTGTCCGGAGTTCGGCGGCACGCCCCCGCCGTACCCGCTGCCGCTGGCGCGTACGTCCGACGAGGGCGATCCCACGGGGGATCCCATGAACAAGGAGTCCTAGGTGACGATCCGAGTGCTGCTGGTCGACGACCAGCCGCTGCTGCGCACCGGTTTCCGGATGATCCTGGAGGCCGAGTCCGACCTGGTGGTGGTCGGCGAGGCCGGCGACGGCCAGCAGGCGCTGGACCAGGTGCGGGCGCTGCAGCCCGACGTGGTGCTGATGGACATCCGGATGCCGCGGATGGACGGTGTCGAGGCGACCCGCCGGATCGCCGGTCCGGGGCGGGACGGCCCGGCGAAGGTGCTGGTGCTGACCACCTTCGACCTGGACGAGTACGTGGTGGAGGCGCTGCGCGCGGGGGCGAGCGGCTTCCTGCTGAAGGACGTGCCGGCCGAGGAGCTGGTGCAGGCGATCCGGGTGGTGGCGGACGGCGCGGCGATGCTGGCCCCGTCGATCACCCGGCGGCTGCTGGACATGTACGCCACCAAGCTGCCCTCGGGCGACGAGACGCCTCCGCAGGCGCTGAACGCGCTGACCGAGCGGGAGCTGGAGGTGCTGAAGCTGGTGGCGCGCGGGCTGTCGAACGCGGAGATCGCGGCGGAGCTGTTCGTCAGCGAGACGACGGTGAAGACGCACGTCGGCCATGTGCTGACCAAGCTCCAGCTGCGCGACCGGGTGCAGGCGGCGGTGTACGCCTACGAGAGCGGGCTGGTGCGCCCGGGCACGCTGTAGGGCCCGGAGGGACGGCGAGCGGCCCGTCCGCTCCCCCGGCCGGTGGCCGGGTGGGGCGGGCGGGCCGCTCAGCGCCGCGGGGGCTGCGTGCCGCCGCGCTGCTACTTGCCGCTGCGGCCGATCTCCCAGAAGCGGAAGAAGCCGGTGGTGTCGACGGTGGACTCCACACCCGTGATGTTGGAGCGGGAGGTGAAGAACGCCTTGTTCTGGAACAGCGGGATGAGCGGGGCGTTGGTGGCGACGATGCCCTGGATCTGGGCGTAGGTGCCGGTCGCGGCGGCCCGGTCGGTCTGCTTGAGGGTGTCGGGCACCAGCTTCTGGCTGATCTGCGGGTCGTCCCAGCCGTGGTGGTACGAGCCGCCGTCGACGATCAGCGGGGCGACGTAGTTGTCCGGGTCCGGGTAGTCCGCGAACCAGCCGATCGTGTACAGCTGGTACTTGCCCTCGTTCCAGCCCTTCTTGTAGGTGTCCCAGTCGGGCTCCTGCTGGACGGTGATCTGGAACAGGCCGCCGGCCTCCAGCTGCTTCTTCAGCGTCTCGGCCTCGGCGGCCTCGGCGCGCGAGCGCGACCAGGTGAGGGTGAGCTTGACCGGGGTGGACACCTTGGCGGCGGTGAGGATGGCCTTGGCCTTGGTGACGTCCTGGTCGCCGTAGCGGTCGAAGAAGGCCGTGTTGTGGCCGGTGACGCCGGCCGGGACCATCGAGTACAGCGGCTGGACGGTGCGCGCGAAGACGTCGCGGGCCAGCGACTTGCGGTCGATCAGCTGGGCGGCGGCCTGGCGGACGGCGACGTTGCCGCCGGTGGCGTCCTTGGTGTTGAAGACCAGGTAGCGGGTGTCGTTGCTGTCGCCCTCGACGACGCGCAGGTCGGTCTTGCCGCCCTGCTGGTCGGAGAGGATCTGCGCGGCGGTGTTCGGCTCCAGGCTGTTGTCGGCGAGGTCGACGTCGCCGTTGTCCAGCGCGGTCTTGAGGTCGGCCGGCTTGTCGTAGTAGCGCAGGGTGAACTTCTTGTTCCGCAGCTTGGCGTCGCCGGTGTACTTGTCGTTCGGCAGCAGCACGACCTTCGCCGGGCCGCCGTTGGCCATCGCCTCGACCGATTCGATCCGGTACGGGCCGGAGCCGATCTGCTTGTCGTTGGGCAGCGCCTTGTCGGCCGGGTAGACCTCCTGGTCGACGATGGCGCCGGCCGGGCCGGCCAGCTTCGCGGGGAGGGTGGCGTCGGGCTGGCCGAGGTGGAAGACCACCTCGGTGTCGTTGGGCGCCTCGACGGACTTGATCGACGACAGCAGGCCGGCCGGGCCGTTCGGGTCGTTGATCTTCAGGGTCCGCTGGATCGAGTGGACGACGTCGGCGGCGGTGAGCGCGTGGCCGTTGGAGAACTTCAGCCCGGACTTGAGCGTGCAGTGGTACTGGGTGGCGTCACCGGCGGTGAACTCGCAGGACTGCGCGGCGTCCGGGGTGGGCGCGCTGGAGGCGGCCGGGTAGCTGAGCAGCGACTGGAAGGTGTTGCGCATCAGCAGCCAGGAGCCGGCGTCGTAGGCGATGGCCGGGTCCAGGGAGCTGGTCAGCGCGGTCGTGCCCATGGTGATCGCCTTGTCGCCGTCCCCCTTGACGGCGTCGGTGACCGAGCCGCAGCCGGCCACCGAGGCGGCGACGATTCCGGCACAGCCGAGCACGGCCAGTCGTTCAGCTGAAGTCTTCACGGGTCGCGTCCTTCTGGGGTGCGGTCCGGCTGCGATCGCGGGCACGACGGGGGGTGCCCGTCAGCGGCGGTGCCTGGGCTCGGGGGTGGAACGAACTGGAGTAGCGTGCCATATCGAACACACACCCCCGACACCCGCACAGGTGACGTTTGGGACACGGCGACGGGGCTCTGGGCTGGCCCGTCCGACGAGTTGTCAGGCAATGCCCGTTTTCTCCCGGGGCGCTCCCCCGGGCCGGGCGGCCCTGCCCGCTTACCGGTCGGTAGTGGCGCTCCGCAATGAGACGACAATCACACTCGCGAGGCCACCAGGGAGCGCAGCAGCTCCAGATCGACCTGCTCCAGCGAGGAGAGCACCAGCCGCCCCGGGGCCGGCTCGATCGGCGCCACCGAGGGCACCGCGACCACCGGGCAGCCGGCCGCCTCGGCGGCCCGCACCCCGGTCGGCGCGTCCTCCACCACCACGCAGCGGGCCGGGTCGGCACCCAGCCGGCGGGCCGCCTCCAGGTACGGGTCCGGGTGCGGCTTGGTGCGCGGCACCTCGTCCCCGGCGACCGAGAACGCGAAGTGCTCGGCGCCCAGCGAGCGGAGCACGATGTCGATGATGTGCCGGTGCGAGGCGGACACCAGCGCGGCCGGCACGCCGTGCGCGGCCAGCGTGTTGAGCAGCCGCTCGGCGCCCGGCATCAGCGGCACCCCGCCGCCGAGCAGGTCGACGAAGCGCTGGTTGATCAGCACGGTCAGGTCGGCCGGCGACAGGTCCACCCCGGTGCTGCTCAGCAGGTGGTCGATCACCCGGGTCATCGGGCCGCCGACCACGTGGGCACGGTCCTCGGCGGTCAGCTGGTAGCCCAGGTCGGCGAAGAGCGAGGCCTCCGCCTGCCACCAGAAGTCCTCGGTGTCGACCAGCGTCCCGTCCATGTCCAGCAGCACCGCCTGGAGGCCCCGGTCGTCGTCGCCGAGGAGCTGGGTGGCGGTGGAGATGGTGGTCATGGCGGGATCCTTCCGTCCGTGCCCGGATCGGCCCCGGGGATGGCACGGGCCGGCCCGCTGGTGAGCGGACCGGCCCGTTCAGGATCATCAAGGATACGCCCGGAGCGCCCGGATCGGGCGAACGTTGCGCAACCCGTGCGTTACCGGGCGTTGAAGTACTTCGCCTCCGGGTGGTGGATCACGATCGCGTCGGTGGACTGCTCCGGGTGCAGCTGGAACTCCTCGGAGAGCACCACGCCGATCCGCTCCGGCTTCAGCAGCTCGGCGATCTTGGCGCGGTCCTCCAGCTCCGGGCAGGCCCCGTAGCCCAGCGAGAACCGGGCGCCGCGGTACTTGAGCGCGAACATGTCCTTGACGTCCTGCGGGTCCTCGTCGCCGAAGCCCAGCTCGTAGCGGACCCGGGCGTGCCAGAACTCGGCCAGCGCCTCGGCCAGCTGGACGGACAGGCCGTGCAGCTCCAGGTAGTCGCGGTAGGAGTTGTCGGCGAACAGCTCGTTGGCCGCCTCGGAGATCCGGTTGCCCATGGTGACCACCTGGAGGCCGACCACGTCGCGCACCCCGGACTCCTCCGGGCGGAAGAAGTCCGCCAGGCACAGCCGCCGCCCGCGCCGCTGGCGCGGGAAGGTGAAGCGGGTCCGCTCGGTGCCGTCCTCGTGGAAGACGATCAGGTCGTCGCCCTTGGAGTTGGCCGGGAAGTAGCCGTAGACCACGGCCGCCTCCAGCCAGCCCTCGGTCTGCAGCCGGTCCAGCCACATCCGCAGCCGCGGCCGGCCCTCGGTCTCCACCAGCTCCTCGTAGGAGGGCCCCTCGCCGCTGCGGGCGGCCTTCAGCCCCCACTGGCCCTTGAACAGCGCGTCCTCGTCCAGCCAGGAGGCGTAGTCGGCGAACGGCACGCCCTTGACGATCCGCTCGCCCCAGAACGGCGGGGCCGGCACCCGGTTGTCCGCCGCCACGTCGGAGCGGATCTGGCCGAGGTTGACCTCCTCCGGCTCCTCGACCTCCACCCGGGCGTGCCGGCGCTGCTTGAGCTCCGGCAGCACCGCGCCCGGCACGCCGCGCTTGACCGCGATCAGCGCGTCCATCAGCCGCAGGCCCTCGAAGGCGTCCCGGGCGTAGCGGACCTCGCCCTCGTAGATCTCGTACAGGTCCTGCTCGACGTAGGCGCGGGTCAGCGCGGCGCCGCCGAGGATCACCGGGAACTGGGCCGCCAGCTTGCGCTGGTTCAGCTCCTCCAGGTTCTCCTTCATGATCACGGTGGACTTGACCAGCAGGCCGGACATCCCGATGACGTCCGCGTTGTGCTCCTGCGCGGCGTCCAGGATCGCCGAGACCGGCTGCTTGATGCCCAGGTTGACCACGTTGTAGCCGTTGTTGGACAGGATGATGTCGACCAGGTTCTTGCCGATGTCGTGGACGTCGCCCTTCACGGTGGCCAGCACGATGGTGCCCTTGCCCTCCGAGTCGGACTTCTCCATGTGCGGCTCCAGGTGCGCCACCGCGGTCTTCATCACCTCGGCGGACTGGAGCACGAACGGCAGCTGCATCTGGCCGGAGCCGAACAGCTCGCCGACCACCTTCATGCCGGACAGCAGGGTGTCGTTGATGATCTCCAGCGCCGGACGGGCCGTCAGCGCCTCGTCCAGGTCGGCCTCCAGGCCGGCCCGCTCGCCGTCGATGATCCGGCGCTGCAGGCGCTCGTCCAGCGGCAGCGCCGCCAGCTCCTGCGCCTTGGACGCCTTGACCGAGGCCGAGGAGACGCCCTCGAACAGCTCCAGCAGGCGCTGCAGCGGGTCGTAGCCGTCCCGGCGGCGGTCGTACACCAGGTCGAGCGCGGCCTCGCGCTGGTCCTCCGGGATCCGCGAGATCGGCAGGATCTTGGAGGCGTGCACGATCGCCGAGTCCAGGCCGGCCTCCACGCACTCGTGCAGGAAGACCGAGTTGAGGACGACCCGGGCGGCCGGGTTGAGGCCGAAGGAGATGTTGGACAGGCCCAGCGTGGTCTGCACCGCCGGGCGGCGGCGCTTCAGCTCGCGGATCGCCTCGATGGTCTCGATGCCGTCCCGGCGGGACTCCTCCTGGCCGGTGGCCAGGGTGAAGGTCAGACAGTCGACCAGGATCGAGCCCTCGTCGATGCCGTAGTCGGCGGTGAGCTCGGCGATCAGCCGCTCGGCGATCTCCACCTTCTTGTCGGCGGTGCGGGCCTGGCCCTCCTCGTCGATGGTGAGCGCGATCAGGCCGGCACCGTGCTCGCGGGCCAGCGAGGCGATCCGCCCGAACCGCGACTCCGGGGCGTTGCCGTCCTCGTAGTTGACCGAGTTGAGCACCGCGCGGCCGCCGAGCGCCTCCAGGCCCGCCCGCAGCACCTCCGGCTCGGTGGAGTCCAGCACGATCGGCAGGGTCGAGGCGGTGGCCAGCCGGCCGGCGATCTCCTTCATGTCGGCGACGCCGTCGCGGCCGACGTAGTCCACGCACAGGTCCAGCAGGTGCGAACCGTCCCGGATCTGGTCGCGGGCGATCTCCACGCAGGCCTGCCAGTCGCCGGCCAGCATCGACTCGCGGAACTTCTTCGAGCCGTTGGCGTTGGTGCGCTCGCCGATCGCCAGGTACGAGGTGTCCTGACGGAACGGCACCGACTGGTACAGCGAGGCCGCGGACGGCTCCGGGCGCGGGTCGCGCGGGGTCACCGGACGGCCCTGCACCCGCTCGACCACCTGGCGCAGGTGCTCGGGGGTGGTGCCGCAGCAGCCGCCGACCAGCGACAGCCCGTACTCGCGGGTGAAGACGTCGTGCGCGTCGGCCAGCTCGGACGGGCTCAGCGGGTAGTGCGCGCCGTCCTTGCCCAGCACCGGCAGACCGGCGTTCGGCATGCAGGACAGGCCGATCCGGGCGTTCTTCGCCAGGTAGCGCAGGTGCTCGCTCATCTCGGCCGGGCCGGTGGCGCAGTTCAGGCCGATGTAGTCGACGCCCAGCGGCTCCAGGGCGGTCAGCGCGGCGCCGATCTCCGAGCCGAGCAGCATGGTGCCGGTGGTCTCGACGGTCACCTGGGCCAGCACCGGCAGGTCCACGCCCGCATCGGCCAGCGCCTGCTTGGAGCCGAGGATCGCGGCCTTGGTCTGCAGCAGGTCCTGGCTGGTCTCCACCAGCAGGGCGTCCGCGCCGCCGGCGATCAGACCGGCCGCGTTCTGCCGGAAGCCCTCGCGCAGCGTCTCGTAGGGGGCGTGGCCGAGGGTCGGCAGCTTGGTGCCGGGGCCGATCGAGCCGAGCACCCAGCGCGGCCGGCCGTCCACGGCGGTGTGCGCGTCGGCGGACTCGCGGGCCAGCCGGGCACCGGCCTCGGAGAGCTCGTGGATCCGCTCGGCGATCTCGTACTCGCCGAGCGCGGAGTGGTTGGCACCGAAGGTGTTGGTCTCCACGCAGTCCACGCCCACCGCGAAGTAGGCGTCGTGCACCGAGCGGACGATGTCGGGCCGGGTCAGGTTGAGGACCTCGTTGCAGCCCTCCAGGTTCTGGAAGTCCTCCAGCGTGGGGTCCTGTGCCTGGAGCATGGTTCCCATCGCTCCGTCGGCCACCACCACACGGGTGGCCAGTGCCTCGCGCAGCGCGTTCGCGCGGCTCTGCCGGGTGACGGACGGGGTGGCTGCAGTGGCCATGGGGCTTCTCCCTGGGTGCGACGGCTGTCGGCTTTGCGCACCCGCTGGATCGGGGACGCACGTGGCCAGGGTATCGGGCCCGGGGCCGGTGGCGACCACCAGTTCCGTATCCTGAACGCTCGGCCATGAGGGGGGAACGACGGCATGACCGCATTCCGGACACGACTACGAGACGGGGCGCGCCGGGCGCCGGGGTGGGCCGCGGCCCGGGCGCGGGCGCTGCGGGCCCGCTGGCGCGGCTGGTCGTGGTGGCGGAAGACGCTGGTGGTGGCGGTGACGGCGCTCGCCGTGGTCGCCCTGCCGGTCGGCTCGGCGGCCCTCGCGCTGCGCCTGCAGTACGTCGGCGATCCCTCGCCCGAGGCCCGTACCCGGGGGCGCGACGCGGTCTGGCTCGGCCACGCCTGGGTCGACGGCCGGAAGGGTGACGCCGACATCGCCGACCTCGCCCGGCGGCTGGCCGGCACGGGCGTACGGGACCTGTACGTGCACACCGGACCGCTGGAGCACGACGGCTCGCTGCCGCCCTCCGTCCACCCCCGCGCCCGCTGGTTCACCGACGCCGCCCACCGGGCGCTGCCCGGCATCCGGGTGCAGAGCTGGCTCGGCGACGAGGTGAAGCCGGAGAAGGACGCCCTCGACCTGGAGGACGTCGCCACCCGCGCGCGGGTCACCGCCTCCGCCGTCCAGGTGCTGGACCTCGGCTTCGACGGCGTGCACTTCGACATGGAGCCGATCCGGCCCGGCTCGAAGGGCTGGCTCGACCTGCTGGAGCGGGTGCGCCCGGTCACCGCCGGCCGCGGCGCCGTGCTCTCGGTGGCCGCCCCGCAGATCGACCCGCTGCCGTACCAGCACACCGTGGGCATCGCGCTCACCGGCCACGGCAAGTGGTGGGACCAGGCGTACTTCGCGGCCACCGCGCGCCGGGTCGACCAGATCGCGCTGATGACCTACGACTCCAGCATGCCGACCGAGGGGTTCTACGGCGCCTACAACGCCTACCAGACCGAACTCGCCCTGGAGGCCACCCCCGAGGACGTCGACCTGCTGATGGGCCTGCCGTTCTACTGGGAGGACAAGTGGGGCCACTGGGGCGACGCCGAGACGGTGACCGCCGGGATCCGGGGCATCCGGCTGGGCCTGGGCCGGTACGACCTGCAGCGGCAAAGCTTCGGCGTCGGCCTGTACGTGGACTTCGCCGCCACCGAGCAGAACTGGGCCGACTACCGGCGCGAGTGGGTGCGGTAGCGCTCAGGCCGGGGACATCCGGTGGGCCAGCGCGGCCAGGAAGCGGTGGACGGCGGCGCCCTCGCCGGTCACGTAGTGCGAGACGGCCCGGTACAGCGGCTGGTAGACCTCGCCGCGCTCGGTGACGGTGAGCGTGCAGCCCCCGCCGGCCCCGGTCAGCACGAACGTCCAGGTCCCGCCGTACGGCAGGTCGGGGTCGGCGATGCCGGTCACCAGGCGGTGCGGGGCCTCGCTCTCCAGCACCTCGTACACGGTGTGGCCGTGCCGCCCGTACTCGCACCAGCGGGCCAGGCCGGCCGCGGTGGCGGGCAGCCGCTCGACCCGCGACACGTCCGGGCGCCAGGCCGGGAAGAGCTCGACGTCGGTCAGCACCTCCCAGACCGCGCCGGGCGGCTGCGCCAGGTCCAGACCGCCCCCGCTGACGTGCTCCACCGGCAGCCGCCGTCCCGCGGCCAGGGTCGCCGCCACCGCCGCGGCCGCACCGGCCGCCAGCACCGCCACCGCGCCGCCCGTCCACCGCCATCCGCACATCCGCCGGCTCCTCGCAGCCTCGCCGCCCGGCCCCCGCCTCCCATCATCGCGCCGCCGCCGTGCTCCGGCACGGGGCGGACGGCGGCGGGGCCGGCGGGCGGGCGGATAACCGGTGGATCGTGGCCGTCCCCTCCCCCAGACTGTCCCGGTGGCCCGGCGGAACGGGGCTTCAAAGCCCGTAGGCTGGGCAGGTAGGGAACCATGGAGCGAGGCGTTCCATGGGTGACGAGAGGTTCGACCGTCGGCATCCGGCCCGCCGGCGCCCGGGCAGTCCCGGCCGGGCGGGGCGGAGGCGGCCGACCGGAGGGAGACGCTGGGTGATCGAGCTGGAAGATGTTCCCGAGTTGATCGACCCGGTGATGGTCTGCGCCTTCGAGGGGTGGAACGACGCGGGCGACGCCGCCTCCGCGGCCCTGGCGCATCTGGACGAGACCTGGGGCGGCAAGGTGTTCGCCGCGCTCGACGCGGAGGACTACTACGACTTCCAGGTCAACCGGCCCACCGTGTGGCTGGACGGCGGGGTGCGCCGGATCACCTGGCCGACCACCAGACTCTCGGTGATCCGGGTGACCGAGCCGAAGACCCGCGACGTCGTCCTGGTGCGCGGCATCGAGCCGAGCATGCGGTGGCGCTCGTTCTGCAACGAGCTGCTCGGCTTCGCGCACGAGCTGGGCGTCGAGCTGGTGGTGATCCTGGGCGCGCTGCTCGGCGACACCCCGCACAGCCGTCCGGTGCCGGTCAGCGGCGTCACCTCCGACCCCGAGCTGGCCCGTCGGCTGGAGCTGGAGGAGAGCCGCTACGAGGGCCCGACCGGGATCGTCGGGGTGCTGCAGGAGGCCTGCACGCACGCCGGGGTGCCGGCGGTGACGCTCTGGGCGGCGGTGCCGCACTACGTCGCGCAGCCGCCCAACCCGAAGGCCACCCTGGCGCTGATCAACAAGCTGGAGGACCTGCTGGACCTGCGCATCCCGCCGGGCGACCTCGGCGAGGACGCCCGGGCCTGGCAGCTGGGCGTGGACCAGCTGGCCGCCGAGGACAGCGAGGTCGCCGAGTACGTCCAGCAGCTGGAGGAGGCGCAGGACACCGCGGAGCTGCCGGAGGCCTCGGGCGACGCGATCGCCCGGGAGTTCGAGCGCTACCTGCGGCGCCGGGAGAACGTCGGGCCGACCGGGGAGAAGCCGGTCGCCGGGCACGCCACCGCGGAGCGGCCCGCCGATCCGGAGCCGCCGTCCGCCCGGGAGAGCCAGGACGGTGCCGAGGAGGAGTGAGTCCCCTCCCCGCACGGACGCCGAAGGGGCGCCGGGACCAGTGGTCCCGGCGCCCCTTCGGCGTACGGATCCGCTAGAGCGCCACGCCGAGCAGCGCGTCCACGGTGCGGGTGACCAGGCCGGGGGCGCCGGTGTCGGTGCCGCCCTCCGCCTGCTGCGCGGCGGCCCAGCGGTCCACGGCGGCCAGCGCGGCGGGCGCGTCGAGGTCGTCGGCGAGCGCCGCGCGGACCTCGGCGAGCAGCTGCTCGGCGGCCGGGCCGTCCGGCCGGGAGACGGCGGCGCGCCAGCGGGCGAGCCGCTCGACGGCCTCGTCCAGGGTCGCCTTGGTCCACTCCCAGTCCTCGCGGTAGTGGTGCGAGAGCAGGGCGAGGCGGATCGCGGCCGGGTCGACGCCCTCGCGGCGCAGCGCCGAGACGAAGACCAGGTTGCCGCGGGACTTGGACATCTTGTGGCCGTCCAGGCCGACCATGCCGGCGTGCACGTACGCCCGGGCGTACGGGTGCGCGCCGGTGGCGACCTGGGCGTGCGAGGCGCCCATCTCGTGGTGCGGGAAGGAGAGGTCGCTGCCGCCGCCCTGGATGTCGAAGGACATCCCGAGGAACTGCAGCGCGATGGCGACGCACTCGATGTGCCAGCCGGGGCGGCCGTGGCCGAGCTCGGTGTCCCAGGCGGGCTCGCCGGGGCGGGCCGCGAGCCAGAGCAGGGCGTCCAGCGGGTGGCGCTTGCCGGGACGCTCCGGGTCGCCGCCGCGCTCGGCGAAGAGCGGGTGCATGGCCTCGCGGGTGAGGCCGGAGACCTCGCCGAAGCGCGGGTCGGCCTCGACCGAGAAGTAGATGTCGCCGTCCAGCTCGTAGGCGGCCCCGCTCGCGAGCAGCTTCTGGACCAGCGGGACGATCCACGGGATGGACTCGACGGCGCCGATGTAGTGGGCCGGCGGGAGCAGCCGCAGCGCGGTCATGTCCTCGCGGAAGAGCGCGGTCTCGCGCTCGGCGAGGGCCACCCAGTCCTGGCCGGTCTCGACCGCGCGCTGCAGCAGCGGGTCGTCGACGTCGGTGACGTTCTGCACGTAGAGGACGTCGTGGCCGGCGTCCTTCCACACCCGCTGCACCAGGTCGAAGGCGTTGTAGGTGGCGGCGTGGCCCATGTGGGTCGCGTCGTAGGGCGTGATGCCGCAGACGTAGATCCGGGCGGTGCCGTCCTGCGGCACGACCTCCCGGATGCCTCCCGTCGCGGTGTCGTGGATTCGGAGGGGGAGCCCCTGACCAGGCAGGGCGGGAACCTCGGAGGCGGGCCAGGCATGCATGGCATTGACTTTAACCGTGAGAACATTTGAAAGCCTAACCAGTCGGCAAGATCGACTGGATTCGCTTCTTTTCGTGGCCCGGTCGGTTCCGGACCGATAGTGCCCGGCGCTTGACAGCGCCGGGCAACCGTCCCGGATCCGCCCCGCGCACGGCCTCGCGGGGCGGACCGGGCGGACGGGCCGCCCGGCCGGCCCTGCCGCCGACCGGGCGCCCGCGACCCTCTTGGCGCGCGGCCGGAGCCGCTACAACCGCCGCCAGAGGGCCGGCACGTTCGGCGGCTCCCACCCGGTGATGGCCGTGTGCCCCTGGAGGCACTGGTAGGAGGCGCCGCCATAGGTGACGCGGTCGCCCGCGTTGTAGAAGGTGCCGGCGGCCCAGGTGCCGCCGCCGGTCTGGGTCGGCGTCGGCGAGGTGGGCGTCGGCGTGGTGGGCGTGGCCGTCGGGGTCGGGGTCTGCGCCACGTTGAGCACGAAGTCGAACGTGCCCTCCTTGGCCGAGCCGACCTGGCGGACGTTCATCAGCAGCCGCGCGTCGTAGATGGTGTCGGTGCTGTTGCGCGGCTCGTTCGGGAAGTACAGCTGGGTGGTGACCACCGGCCGGTTGGGCGCCTGGAGCTTGACGTGGATGTGCCGGGTGCGGCCCGGGTAGAGGCCGGGCACGATCGTGGTGAGGCTGAACGCGCCCTGGGCGTTGGTGAACTGGTGCCCGCGGAAGGTGAAGCCGACGTTGTCGTAGTTGCCGTTCACGTCGGCCTGCCAGAAGTCCATCAGGACGTTGGCCACCGGAAGGCAGGCGCGGCCGAAGACGTAGCCGCTGACCGTGAGCCGGGTACCCGGGGTGCTGTCGGTGATGAGCGAGGTGCGCAGCGGGGAGTTGGGCTTGAAGTAGGGCCCCTCGGTCTGCTCGATGGTCGGGGCGTCGCCGTCGTGGCACTCGGGGGTGAAGTCCGGCATCTCGCCGGTCCCCACCCGGTCACGGGCCAGGGCGACGCCTCCGCCGACCAGCAGCGGCGCGGTGCCGAGCACGGCGGCGGCCCTGAGGACGGTCTTGCGGCTGATCCGGCGGTCGATCGGACCGTCCGTCCCGGTGAGGGGCTCTTCGGACGCGGGCATGCGCCGACTCCTTTGCTGTCAGTGTGGGGGATCCGGTGGTGCTGTCCGGGGGCGGCCCTTGCCATGGTGGGGGCATGACAAGGACCGGGCCGGCGGGCCGCCCGCTCGCGCCGGGCGGTCCGCCGGTGGCCAGCAGTCAACCTACGGGCCGTCCGGAGCCGCCGCGATGGACGTGATCCGGGGATCGTGGTGATTTCCTCCGACCCTCGCCCGGAACTCCCCCGGCGTCATCCCGGTCTCCCGCCGGAAGAACCGGCAGAAGTACGCCGGATCGCCGAAACCGGCCTCCCGGGAGACCTGCCGCACGGTCAGTTCGGTGCAGGCCAGCAGGCGTTTGGCCTCCAGGGTCTGCTGCTGGCGGATCAGCCGGCCCGGGGTGCGGCCGGTCGCCTGTTTGACCGTCGCCTGCAGGTGCCCCGGGGAGACGCCCAGCTCGTGCGCGCAGGAGGCGACCGAGCGCTGCACCCCGCCCGGGGTGGCGATCAGCCGGGTGAAGGCGGCCGCGAGGTCCCCGGTGCGGCCGGGGAGCGCGCCCGCGCCGCCGGGCGAACAGGCCCGCAGGGCGCGCACGACGAGGATGTGCAGGCTGGCCCGCAGCACACCCGGGTAGCCGGTCGCCCGGGCCCGGTACTCGGCCTCCATGTCCGCCAGCAGTCCGGCGATCGGCCCGGCCTGCTCCCCCAGCCGCACCGCCGGGCGGGAGGCGAGGGTGCGCAGCGCGACGAGGTCCTGGGGGTGGGACAGCAGGAAGTCCTCGTTGAACAGCACGACCTGTCCGGTGAGGTCGTCCGCGTCCGCCCAGTAGTGCACCTGGCCGGGTGCGATCACGCACAACTGCGGGGGCTGCAGCGGCCGCTGGACCAGGTCCAGGACGTGGGCGCCGCGCCCTCCGGTGAGGAAGACGATCTCGTAGAAGGAGTGCCGGTGGGGGAAGCCGGCCCGGGACAACGGGCCGATCGCGTCGAAACTGCCGATCGCGAACGGGAGCAGATGCGGCAGCGGGACCTGGAGGCGGTGCAGCGGCAGGTCCAGGTGGGGGGTGGTCCGTCGCTCGTCCATCGTCGCAGTGTGCGGCCAGGGCGGCTCACCGGTCCAGACCAATACCGGCTGAGCCGCCCCGTGGACCTTGGGATCGAGGGGTGGACCGCTGCCGGGCCTTCGGCTCGGGCCGGAGAGCCCGCCCCGAGCGGGATCGGGCGAGCGGGCGAGTCACACCGGCGGCCAGGGGATGGAGGGCCAGTCCTCGGAGGGCAGGGGGTGGGTGCCGGTGGCGAGCAGGGCGGCCACCCGGGCCCGGGTGGCGTCCAGCTCGGCGGCGGTCAGGTGCGGGGCCAGCCGCTCCCCCAGCGCGCCGTCCAGCCCGTCGGCCAGCCCGGCCAGCACCGCGGGCGCCTCGGCGGGCAGCGGCTGCCCGGCCCAGCCCCAGAGCAGGGTGCGCAGCTTGCCCTCGGTGTTGAAGGTGACGCCGTGGTCGATGCCGTAGAGGCGGCCGTCGGCGGCCGGGATCAGGTGGCCGCCCTTGCGGTCGGCGTTGTTGAGGACGGCGTCCAGCACCGCGAGCCGGCGCAGCCGCCCGTCGTCGGGGTGGACCAGCAGCGCGGTGCGCCCGTCGCCGACCTCGGCCCGGACGATCGGCAGCCAGCCGTCCTCGGGGCCGCGCGGGTCCTGGAGCGCGAGCAGCGGGGCGGCGTCCGGGTCGGGCTCCACCCACAGCTGCACCATGCCGGGGCCGTGCGGGCCCTCGCGCAGCACGGTGGGCGGGACCAGACCCCAGCCGGTGGCGGCGGACAGCTCGTACGCGGCGACCTCGCGGCCGGCCAGGGTGCCGTCCGGGAAGTCCCACAGCGGGCGCTCGCCGGCCACCGGCTTGTAGACGGCCTGCGCCGCGCCGCCGTCGGGCGCGGTGACGGTGCAGTAGAGGGCGGCGTTGGAGGCGTCGGTGAGCCGGCCGTGCACGGTCAGCTCGCCCTCGCGCAGCAGCCGCAGCGCGCTCGGCGGGTCGGCGGCGAGGGCGGCGGCCTCGGCGGGGTCGGACCGCGGCGGCTCCGGCGGGTCGGCGGGCCGCGCGGTCGGGGCGTTCAGCGCCGGTACCCGTTCGCGCGCGGGCACAGGTGGCCCTCCGGGTCGAGCGGCAGGTTGCAGAACGGGCAGGGCTTGCGGCCGGCCGCGACGAGGTCCAGGGCGCGCTTGGCGAACACCCGGGCCATCGCGCCGGACAGCCGCACCCGGAGCATGTCGGGGCCGTTCTCGTCGTCCTCGAAGACGGCGGCGCCCTCGTCCTCGCCCTCCTCGTCCTCGACCAGCGCCTGGGCCTCGACGACCAGGCAGCCGTCCACGCTGTCCCAGGCGAGCGCCATCGTGCCGACCCGGAACTCCTGCTCCAGCGGCAGGTCCAGCGGCGCGGTGTCGAGCAGGTCCTGCGGGGCGGTGGCCGGGATGGTGGCGTCACCGCCGCTGCGGCGCAGCGCCTCGTCGAGGACCTCGTCGATCCGCTCGGCGAGCGCGGCGACCTGGGTCTTCTCCAGCAGCACGCTGGTGATCCGCCCACGGGCGCTGGCCTGCAGGTAGAACGCCCGGGCGCCGGGCTGGCCGACGGTGCCGGCCACGAACCGTTCGGGCTGGTCGTAGAAGAAGACCTGACGGGTCACGCTCTCGCTCCGGGTCGTATCGATCGTCGTGGACGTCCGCGGACGCCGCTGGGGTCGGTCGGGGGTCGGGGCTGGGTGGTCCGGGGTGCCCGGGCCTGCGGCGCGGGGACCCACTGGTCACCCTACGACCTCCGGGGCCGCGCCGGGGAGCCGAGGCCCGGGGCGGGGGCCGGGACGCGGGCCGGCGGGGTTCGGGCGGGCCGCCCGGCGGGCGGGTCGGGCGGGCGGCTCAGGCCGCGCCGGTGGAACCGCCGACCACCGCGTCCCCGCTCGGGCCGCCGCGCCCGGCCGGGCCTGCGGGCCGCGGGGCGAGGGCGGCGAGGTCGCCGGTGTCGCCCATCCGCAGCACGAAGGGGCGCCGCGCGGTGTAGCGGATCGCGGTGACCGAGCAGGGGTCGACGTTGATCCGCTGGAAGTGGTCGAGGTGCAGGCCGAGCGCGTCGGCCACCACCGCCTTGATCACGTCGCCGTGCGAGCAGGCGATCCAGACCGCGTCCTCGCCGTGCTCGGCGGCGATCTTCTCGTTCCACTCGCGGACCGCGTTCACCGTGCGGTGGCTCAGCTCGCGCAGCGACTCGCCGCCGGGGAAGGCGGCGGCGGCCGCGTGGTCCTGGACGGTGCGCCACAGCGGCTCCTTGGCCAGCTCGGCCAGCGGCCGGCCGGTCCACTCGCCGTAGTGGCACTCGCCGAGCCGCTCGTCCAGCGCGGGGCCGGCCAGGCCGGGGCGGGCGGCGAGCAGCGGCTCCAGGGTCTGCCGGCAGCGCTCCAGCGGGCTGCTGACCGCCTGGACCAGCGGGACCGCGGCGAGCCGGTCGGCGAGGGCGGCGGCCTGCGCGCGCCCGGTGTCGTCGAGCTCCACCCCGGGCGTCCAACCGGCCAGGATTCCGGCGGTGTTCGCGGTGGAGCGGCCGTGGCGGACGAGCAGCAGGGTGGGCATGGGGCCTACCCTACGGCCTCCCGCGCCGGGACGGGCCCGCCCCCGGGTCCTGCCCGGGAGCGGGCGGACGGGCCGGTCCCGGGGCGAACCGCCGTCGCGGCGGATGTCCCGGAAGAGGCCGAGAGGCCACAATGGCCCGCATGATCGTCCATTGCGCCATCTACCGCGACGGCCGACCGGTCGCGACGCCCGCGGACCCGGCCGGCAGCCTCGCCGCCGCGCGCGCGGCGGGTCCGGGCGGCTTCGTCTGGATAGGCCTGTTCGAGCCCACCACCGAGGAACTCGACCGGGTCGGCGCCGAGTTCGGCCTGCACCCGCTGGCCGTCGAGGACGCGGTCGGCGCCCACCAGCGCCCCAAGGTGGAGCCGTACCAGGGCTCGCTGTTCGTGGCGCTCAAGACCCTGGGCTACCACCCCGGCGGCCACGCGGTGACCAGCGGCGAGGTGATGCTCTTCGTCGGCGAGGACTTCGTGATGACCGTCCGGCACGGCGCCGACACCCCGCTCGGTGACCTGCGCTCCCAGCTGGAGCGGCAGCCGGAGGTGCTCAGGTTCGGCCCGAGCGCCGTGCTGCACTCGGTCTGCGACACGGTGGTGGACGGCTACGTGGACGTGGCCGTCGGCATCCAGGCGGACCTCGACGAGCTGGAGGCGGACGTCTTCGCGCCCGGGCGGGTGGGGCGCGACATCGCGGGCCGGATCTACGGCTACAAGCGGCAGCTGGTGACCGTCCGCCGGGCCACCGGCCCGCTGGTCGACCCGATGCTGCGGCTGGAACGCGGCGGCGTGCCGTACGTGCGGCCCGAGGCGCTGCCCTACCTGCGGGACGTCGCCGACCACCTGGCCCGCACCAACGACCAGGTGGAGGGCATGGACCGGCTGCTGTCGGACATCCTGGCGGCCAATCTGGCGCAGGTCAGCGTGCAGCAGAACAACGACATGCGGAAGATCTCCGCCTGGGCGGCGCTGGCCGCCGTGCCGACGATGATCGCCGGCGTCTACGGGATGAACTTCGAGCACATGCCCGAGCTGCGCCAGCCGTGGGGCTACCCGGCGGCGGTCGCGCTGATGGTCACGGTCTGCGTACTGCTGCACCGGGTGTTCAAGCGGCACGACTGGCTCTGACCGGGCGGGGCCGCCCCTCCCCGTGGGCGCGGGAAGAGGCGGCGGCCGTCGCGCGGGGGCCGTCACCGGGGAGCCGTCACGCGAGGCCGGCGCGCTCCAGGGCCTCGACGCCGGTGCGCAGCGCCGTGATCCGCTCGTCGAGCGTGAAGCCGGCCGGGGCCAGGGTGAGCGTGGTGACCCCGGCGTCCGCGTAGGCCTGCATCCGGTCGGCGATCCGGGCGGTGTCGCCGATCAGCGAGGTGGCGTCGATGAGGTCGTGCGGCACGGCGGCGGCCGCGCCCGCGTGGTCCCTGGCCAGGTAGCGCTCCTGGACCTCGTCGGCGGCCTGCTCGTAGCCCATCCGGCGGGCGAGCTGGTTGTAGAAGTTCTTCTCCTTGCTGCCCATGCCGCCGATGTAGAGCGCGGTGTAGGCCCGCTGCGAGTCGACCCCGGCCTCGATGTCCTCGCCGACCGCGATCGCGACCGTCGGGCAGACGTCGAAGCCGTCGAACTCCCGGCCGGGCTCGGCGCCGGCCCTGGCGCGGCCGGCCCGCAGCGGGTCGAGCGAGAGCGCGGCGTGCGCGGGGTCGAAGAAGATGCCGAGCCAGCCGTCGGCGATCTCGCCGGTCTGCTCCAGGTTCTTCGGCCCGATGGCGGCGATGTACAGCGGGATGTGCTCGCGCACCGGGTGCACGGTGAGCTTGATCGGCTTGCCCGGGCCGCCGGGCAGCGGCAGCGTCCAGTGGGCGCCCTCGTGGACCAGCCGCTCGCGGGACATCGCCTTGCGGATGATCTCCACGTACTCGCGGGTGCGGGCCAGCGGCTTGTCGAACTTCACGCCGTACCAGCCCTCGGAGACCTGCGGGCCGGAGACGCCGAGGCCGAGCCGGAAGCGGCCGCCGGAGAGGGTGTCCAGGGTGGCGGCGGTCATCGCGGTCATCGCCGGGGTGCGGGCCGGGATCTGGAAGATGGCCGAGCCGACGTCGATCCGCTCGGTCCGGGCGGCGACGTAGGAGAGCACGGTGGCCGCGTCCGAGCCGTACGCCTCGGCGGCCCAGCAGACCGAGTAGCCGAGCCGGTCGGCCTCCTGCGCGACCGCGATGTTGTCGGCGTCCATGCCGAGTCCCCAGTAGCCGAGGTTGATGCCGAGTCGCATGGGGGCACTGCCTTCCAGTCGGGTTGCTCGGGAGCGCGACGACGCGTCCGGCGACATGCTACTGGCCGGTAGCGGTGTTCCGGGTCACATTTCGGCCGCCGCTCCCGGCACCCCGGCCCGGTGCGGCCGACCGTGATCGTCCTGCGGGTCTGCACACCTGCCCGGGCACCGGCCGCTACGCTCAGCCGACGTGGGGCGCAGCGTCCCACCTGCGGGTTTGTCCCCGGCGCGGGTGCCGCCCGCAGCGTTCCGTCAGCACACCCACGGCCAGCGAGAGGGCCCGTCCGATGGAAAAGCGTCACCTCGGCCGCACCGGCCTGCAGGTCTCCCGGCTCGGCCTCGGCACCATGACCTGGGGTCGCGACACCGACGAGCAGGAGGCCGCCGAACAGCTCAAGGAGTTCGTCGACGCCGGCGGCAACCTCGTCGACACCGCCGACGTCTACGCCGACGGCGACGCCGAGTACCTGCTCTCCCGGCTCACCGACAGCCTGATCCCCCGCTCCGACCTGGTCATCGCCACCAAGGCGGGCAGCGTGCCGGCCTCCGGCCGCCGCTTCGACGGCTCGCGCCGCCATCTGCTCGGCGCGCTCGACGCCTCGCTGCGCCGGATCGGCACCGACTACGTCGACCTCTGGCAGGTGCACGCCTTCGACCCGGCCACCCCGGTCGAGGAGACCCTGAGCGCCCTGGACATCGCCGTCTCCTCCGGCCGCGCCCGCTACGTCGGGGTCTGCGACTTCAGCGGCTGGCAGCTCGCCAGGGCCGCCACCTGGCAGCACGCCCACCACGGCCGGGTGCCGCTGGCCGGGGCGCAGCTGGAGTACTCGCTGCTCCAGCGCGGCATCGAGCGCGAGGCCCTGCCGGCCGCCCGGGAGACCGGGGTGGGCGTGCTGGCCGGCTCCCCGCTCGGACGCGGGGTGCTGACCGGCAAGTACCGGCACGGTCTGCCGCAGGACTCGCGCGGCGCCTCGCCGTACCTGTCCGGGTTCGTCCAGCCCTACCTCGGCGAGCGGGCCCGGCGGATCGTGGACGCCGTCGCCACCGCCGCCGACGGGCTCGCCAGCAGCCCGCTGGCCGTCGCGCTCGCGTGGGTGCGGGACCGCCCCGGCGTGGCGAGCGCGCTGGTCGGGGCGCGGACCGTCGGGCAGCTGCAGGCGGCGCTGTCGGTGGAGGCGCTTACGCTTCCGGAGGAGATCCGCGGTGCGCTCGACGACATCTCGGCGCCGGTCCACCGCTACCCCGACCAGGGGTGGAGCGAGCTGTAGCGGCCGCTCGACCCCGCGACCCGAGCCTGCCCGAACCGACCGACCGCCGGACCGGCCGCCCCGCGCGGCCCCGGACCGGCCCGACCCGGCCGACCGCCCGCACCACGGGGCGGGCGGCGCCCAGCATGTGGAGTTGAGCTTTTGTGGAGCGGACGATGACTGACGCGGAGAACGGCGCTCCGGAGGGGACCCCGGCGGGCTCGGGCGGCGGCGGTACGGCCGGCGGCGCGGGTGCCGTTCCCGAGCAGACGTCGCCGGAGCGGGGCGCGGGCGAGCAGCCCGTGGAGGAGCAGAGCGGGGGCGGACAGGGCGCGGCGGACGCGGGCGAGCGGGCGGACGCCGACCCGGCGGACCGGGCGGCGGCGGTCGCGGCGCTGGCGGAGCGGGTGCGCTCGGTCGGGCGGTCCGACGGCGGCTCCGACGGCCCGGCGGCCGGGGCCCCGGCCGAGGGCGGGGCGTCCGCCGCCGGGACCGACCGGGCGGTGACCGACGAGCAGCGGGCGCAGGCGCTCCGGGCCACCGCCGAGGTGCTGACGGCGGGCGGCGCTCCCGCCGAGCTGGCCGGCGCCGCCGTGGCGGTGTTCGGCGACGGCGCGGCCGAGCAGTTGCGCGAGGACCCCTGGGCGGTGCTCACCCTGCCCGGCGTCCGTCCCGAGCACGCGGACGGCTTCGCCCGCGGCCTGCTCGGCCCGGCCGCCGGCCCCGGCGACCAGCGGCGCGCCCAGGCGCTGGTCGGCTGGCTGCTGGAGCAGGCGGCGCTGCGCGGTCACTCGGCCCTGGAGATCGGCGAAGTGACCGCCGGACTGGAGCGGCTCGGCGTGCCGGACCCCGGCGCCGCCGTCCAGGCCGCCGTGCTCGACGGCCGGGCGATGCCGTTCCAGGAGGAACTCACCGGCGCCGAGGCGCACGCGGCGGGCGGCGACGAGGAGGACGAGCCGCCGACCCGCACCCTGCTCGCCCTGGAGCGGCTCGCGCTGGCCGAGGAGAGCCTGGCCGACGGCCTGGTCCGGCTGATGTCCACCTTCGTCCCCGGCGAGGACCCGGCGGAGGTCCCGGCGCAGGGCCCGGCGGAGGACCCGGCGGAGGACCCGGAGCGCGACGCCGACGGCGACGCGTCTGCCGAGGAGGGCGCCGAGGCGGCCGAGGAGGCGCCCGTCGCCCCCGGGCCGGCCGCCTGGGAGGCCGCCGCGGCCGCCGCCCCGTCCTCCTCCGCCGCCGCCCTGATCCGGGCCGCCGCCGAGCACGCCCTCGTCCTGCACACCGGCGGCGAGGCCGCCCGCGCCGAACCGGCCGCCCTGCTGGCCGCCGCGACCGGCCTCGGCCTGCGCGCCTGGGCCGCCACCTGGACCGACCACGGCCGGGACGCCTTCACCGCGCTCGCCCCGCTCGCCGACGCCCCGGCACCGGCGCCGGTGGCCACGCTGGCCGAACTGCTCGCCGGCCCGGCCGGGCCCGGCCGGGCCGCCGACGGCACCCTCGCGCTCGACCTGCTGATCGTGCCGGACGCCCCGCTGCTGGACGTCGAGCTGGCCGCCACCCTGCTGGAGTCGCTGGCGGACGGCACCCGCCTGGTGCTCAGCGGCGACCCGGGCCAGCTCTGGTCGGCCGGCCCCGGCCGGTTCTTCGCCGACCTGCTGGCCGCCAAGGCCTGCCCGGCCGTCGCCTCCCGCACCCCCGACTTCGGCCCGATCGGCGAGCTGGTCTCCGGCGTCGGCATCGGCGAGCTGCAGCCGGTCGAGGCGCCCGACAAGGAGGTGGTCATCCTGACCGCCAAGGACGCCGGGGAGGCCGTCCACCGCGCCGTCCAGCTGCTCACCGACTCCATCCCGCGCGCCCTCGGCATCCCCTCCGAGCAGGTCGTCCTGCTCACCCCGGGGCACGGCGGCGGGGCCGGCACCCGGGCGCTGAACGCCGCCGCCAAGGCCCGGCTCAACCCCGGCCCGGGCCGGTTCGCCGGCTTCGACCCGGGCGACCGGGTCGTCGACTCGCCCGCGCCCGGCCACACCCGGACGGCCCGGGTGCTCGACGGCGACGCCACCGGTCTGCACCTGGAGTACCCGGACGGCACCCGCCGCACCGTCCCGCCCGCCGAGGCCGGAAAGCTGCGGCACGGCTGGGCGCTGACCGTCCACCAGGCTGTCGGCCGCCGCTGGCCGGGCGCGGTGGTGGTGCTGCCGGACGACGCGGCCTCGGCGCTCACCCGGCAGTGGGTGTACACGGCGTTCGGCCGCGGCGAGCGCCACCTCTCGGTGGTCCACGCCGCCGGCCAGGCGCTCCCGCAGGCCGTCGCCACCCGCCCGGCCGCACCCCGCACCACGCGGCTGCGGGCGATCCTCGCGGAGAACGCGGCCGAGTCCTTCTGACGACCGGACGGCCCGGCGTCCTGGCGTCCTGGCGTCCTGGCGTCCTGGCCTCCTGACAGCCGCCTCCGCGCGCCGCAACGGCCGCAGGGCCACCCCGGGCTTCCGGGGTGGCCCTGCGTCGTGTCCGGCCCGCAGAGCCATGAACAGGACTCATCGCTGCGGCAGAGAGCAAGCCCTGGGCGCATGGCCGGGGCCCGGCGAAGGGTGGGCGCCGCCCCGGCGGGGACCGCCGCGCCCGTCCCCGCCCCGGGAGGAACGTCCGAAACCATGCGCTCGAAGCGCCCGTTCCGGTCCGTCTCCGCCGCCCTCGCGACCGCCGTGGCCGGTCCGCTCGCCGTCACCGCCGTGCCCGGCGGCGCGCCCGCCGCCCCGCGCGCGGCGGGCGCGCGCGGGGCCGGGGACCGCGGGTCGGTCTCCGCGGGTCAGTCGTCGAGGTCCTCGTCGTCGTAGACCTCGCTCACGTCGAACCGGCAGATCAGCAGCTGCGGGTCCGCGTGCTCGAACGGCTCCGGCAGCCACTCCCCCGGCTCGCTCGGCTCGGCGGCCGCCACCCAGAGCGTGGAGTCGGCCTCCTCCAGCCCGAACTCCTCGCTGCGGGCGGCGATCTCGTCCGGCTCGAACTCGCCGAACAGCACGCCGATCGCGGCGTTCACCCCGCCGCCGTCCGAGCCTCCGCCCGGGGTCAGCGAGTCGTCCAGCCGCTCGGCCTGGGCGCGCAGCCGCTTCGGGTCGACCACGTGGTAGTCGCGGCGGATCAGCACGCTGATCGCCTCGGGCTGCTCGGGGCCGTGGTACCCGCCCGGGCCCTCGTCGCCGGGGACCTCGAAGGGGGTGACCTCGTCGTAGACCTCGTACAGGAGTTGGTCGTACGCGATGGCCGCCGTCGCGAGCTGCTCGTAGGCGGTGGACACAGCGGAATCGTCCGCTGCGCTCTGGCTTGACACCGCTTCCAGATGACGGTCGATGGCGGCCTTGACCGCCTCGGCGGCGGCGCGTACCTCGGCAATGGTGGGCTGCGCGGCATCAGACATGGTGCAGACGCTATCTCCCCTCGGTGCCGGTACGCACAGCGGTTGTCACCTACACCCGCGATTTCACCGCAACTTCCCCCGCGATGTCCGTTCCGGGTGGTTCTGTCCCCCGGGGTGCCGCCCCGCGGCGCGCGCCGGGCGCCCGCGCGGGACGTCCGCGCGGTCCGTCCGGGTGCCGCTTCGCGCGGCGCGCCGGGGGTATGCCGTCCCCAGGAGCAACGGAACTGATGCGCTGTCAGCGAGGCGCGGGGCCGGGCGGCCGAAAATACCCGGGCCCGTTGTCGGAGGCAGGCCGTAGGCTTGCTCGCAGGTGTCCCACAGGAGGAGCGTTTTGACCCCACCGAAGCCGGTCCGGCAGCCGGAGTACGAGTACCAGTCGCTGCGCATGCCGCGCGGAACGTCCCGCAACGCGGCCCGCCAACTGCTCACCGATCACGCCGAGTACGGGCACTGGGAACTGGACAGGCTCCGCCTGTTCCCGGACGGCAGCCGCACGGTGCTGCTGCGCCGGCGGATCATCCGGCAGGTACGGAGCTGGTGACGGCGGACGCGCGGCGGGCAGGCCCGCCGCGCGTCCGGTGCGTCCGGAGGGTCCGGGGTGCTCAGCGGGCGCCGGCGCGGGCGCGGCGGTAGAGGACGCCGCCACCGATCAGCAGGGCCAGGCCGGCCGCGCCGAGCAGTTCGGTGCTGCCGGCGCCGGTGGCGGCCAGCTGGTGGCCGTTCTCCGCGGTGGCCGGGGCGGCGGCGCGCGCGGCGGCCGGGACGGCCCGCTCCGCGGCCGACGGGGCGCCGGTGGGCTGCGCGGCCTCGGCCGGACCGCCCGCCCGGGCGACGCCCTCGGTGGCCGCGGCGGCGCTCTGGGTGACCGGCGGCGCGGCGGGCGGCGGCGCGTTGTGCGGGACGTGCTCCTCCGGGCAGGCCTCCTGGCAGTTCTCCTGCGGCTGGGTGGGCTTGGTGGGCTTCGCCGGCTTGGCGGGCGCCGGGGCGGCCGCGTTGACGCAGGTGTTGCCGTAGGCCGGGTTGAGGGCGCCGACCACGTCGACCGAGTTGCCGCAGGCGTTGACCGGGACGTGCACCGGCGCCTGGACGCTGTTGCCGGAGACCACGCCGGGCGAGCCCGCGGCCGTGCCGGAGGCGCTCGCCCCCGAGGCCGCCGTACCCGCACCGGCCGCGCCGCTACCCGCGCCCGTACCCGCTCCCGTCCCGCTTCCCGTGCCCGCCTGGCCGCCGCCCGCGTGCGAGCCGCCGGTCTGGCCGCCCCCGGCGTGGGCGCCGCCCGACTGGCCGCCGCCGGCGTGCGCGCCGCCGGCCGGACGCCCGGAGGTGTTGGCGCAGTTGTTGCCGAAGGCCGGGTTCAGCGCGCCGATCACGTCGATCGTGTTGCCGCAGGCGTTGATCGGCACCTCGATCGGCACCTGCACCGAGTTGCCGGAGGCGACGCCCGGCGAGCCCGCCGCGACCCCCTCCGCGCCGGCGCCCGCATAGGCGTAGCCGGCGGTCGAGGCCAGCACACTGCCGGTGGCCACGGCCGTGAGGAGCCCCTTCTTGGCTGCGTTCCTCATATTTTCCCCTGACATTTCGAGACGACGTGATGACCTCCCGAAAGTCGGAATTTCCGATCGGGCGGAGAGGTCCTCGGCTGTATGGGATAGAACGAAGGAACGCGCGCCGAGGTTGGCCGGCGGGGCTCCCATTCACCCTTTCGAGGGAGGTTTAGGACGAACCGATGGGGCGTGCCGAAAATACAAGCGCCCCCGGCACGGCGCGCACGCCGCCCGGGGGCCCGGCTCAAGGACCGACCTGGACTCAGACGTTGAAGCAGGTGTTGCCGAACGCCGGGTTCAGCACGCCGATCACGCTGATGGTGTTGCCGCAGGCGTTGACCGGCACGTGCACCGGGATCTGGATCTGGTTGCCGGACACGACACCCGGCGAGCCCGCGGCCACACCCTGCGCACCGGCACCGCCGTGGGCGGAGGCGACACCCGTCGCGGCGAGCACCAGGCCACCGGCGGCGGCGGTCACGGCGGCGATCTTCTTGACCTTCATCATTCCTCCTGTATGAACACCCGGATATCGGTTCCGGGTCGTCACAGGAAGGAACGACGTTGCGGCAAACGGGGTACGGAGCAGTCCCGCCCTTCACCCAGACCGGTGATACGACGAACAGGAAATCGATCTGTCAGAACGGCGGCGGCCCGCTCCCGGACCCTCCGGGAGCGGGCCGCCGGCCCGTGCTCAGCAGGCGTCGATGAACCGGTCCAGCACCCGCACACCGAACTTCAGGCCGTCCACCGGCACCCGCTCGTCCACGCCGTGGAACATCCCGGCGAAGTCCAGCTCCGGCGGCAGCTGCAGCGGGGCGAAGCCGAAGCAGCGGATCCCGAGGTCCTGGAAGGACTTGGCGTCCGTCCCGCCGGAGAGGCAGTACGGCACGGCGCGGGCGATCGGGTCCTCGGCGCGCAGCGCGGTCTGCATCGCCTCGACCAGGGCGCCGTCGAAGCTGGTCTCGATCGCCTTGTCCGAGTGCAGGCTCTCGCGCTTCACGCGCGGGCCGAGCACGCTGTCCAGCTCGGCCAGGAACTCCTCCTCGTAGCCGGGCAGGAAGCGGCCGTCCACGTGCGCGGTGGCCTGGCCGGGGATCACGTTGACCTTGTAGCCGGCGCCGAGCATGGTCGGCTGGGCGGTGTTGCGCAGCGTGGTGCCGATCATCTTGGCGATGCCGCCGAGCACCCGCAGCGTCTCGTCCATGTTCTCCGGGTCGAGCTCGACGCCGAGCGCGTCCGACAGCTCGTCCAGGAAGGCGCGGACGGTCTTGGTGATCCGCAGCGGGAACTGGTGCCGCCCGAGGCGGGCGACCGCCTCGCACAGCTCGGTGATGGCGTTGTCGTCGTTCTCCATCGACCCGTGCCCGGCCCGGCCCTCGACCGTGAGCCGCATCCAGTGCATGCCCTTCTCGGCCGTCTCGACCAGGTAGAGCCGGGTCCGGTCGTTGACCGTGAAGGAGAAGCCGCCGACCTCGCCGATCGCCTCGGTCACGCCCTCGAACAGGTCCGGGTGCTTGTCCACCAGGTACCGGGCGCCGTAGGTGCCGCCCGCCTCCTCGTCGGCCAGGAAGGCCAGCACCAGGTCGCGCGGGGGCTTGCGGCCGGTGCGCAGCCGGTCGCGGACGACCGCGAGGGTCATCGCGTCCATGTCCTTCATGTCGACCGCGCCGCGCCCCCAGACGCAGCCGTCCGCGATCTCCCCGGAGAACGGGTCGTACGTCCAGTCCGCCGCGTTCGCCGGCACGACGTCGGTGTGCCCGTGGATCAGCAGGCCCGGACGCGAACGGTCCTCGCCCTCGATCCGGACCACGGTGGACGCCCGGCCCTTGGCCGACTCGATGATCCGCGGTTCGAGGCCGAACTCGGCGAGCTGCTCGGCCACGTACTCGGCGGCCTTCCGCTCCCCCGGACCGGAGCCGTCGCCGTAGTTGCTGGTGTCGATCCGGATCAGATCGCGGCAGAGGTCCGCGACCTCGGACTCGCCCGTCACCTTCGGCGCCGCCGCCGCCCGCTCCGCCGACTCGCTCCGCTCGCTCACGGTCACTCCTCGTCTCTGGCCCGCACCGGCGCCCCAGCGCCACCCCCGGGACCTCCGCCGGGGCCGCACGAGCACGTCCGCCCATCCTCTCCCAGCCCCCGGGCCGGATCCACCCCCGTGAAACGCGGCGACACACCGCCGCAACCTGCGCTCCCCCGTCCGGAGCCGTTTTGGGACCGGAAGCCGATCACTGCTACAGTTACATCTGTCAGCGCGGCCGACGAACAGAAGGAAGCCGTGAGGACAACACCCCGTCCGGGTGGCGGAATGGCAGACGCGCTAGCTTGAGGTGCTAGTGCCCTTTATCGGGCGTGGGGGTTCAAGTCCCCCCTCGGACACCGCTGAGCGGGCCAGGAGAAATCCTGGCCCGCTTTTCGTGTTGCGTTCCGCCCGCCCGGCCCTGGTTGTTTTCCGGCCACGCACTTCCTGTACGCCATTGGTCCCTGTTCGACCGCCGTGACCTGAGGTTTACTTTGTCGGCGTCGCACCGCCGCAGCGCGGTGCCGACGGGGGATGGCCATGCCGGTTGATGGGAAGGTGGGTGTTCCGTGGGGAATTTCCCGGGTGGGTCGTATGCCGTTGATGTGCGCGGAGACGCGCCGGTGTGCGTCATCGGAGCGGGTCTGTCGGGCCTGGCCGCCGCGCACGCGCTCGCGGTGCGGGGCATCGATTTCGTCTGCCTGGAACAGGCTCCGGAGGTCGGCGGGATCTGGCGCAAACCCGGGGCCGGGGAGCGCGGGCCGGGCTACCGGTCCCTGCACCTGAACACCGCCAGGGAACTCACCGGCTACGCCGCCTTCCCGATGCCGGACAGCTACCCGGCCTATCCGCGACACGACCAGATGGCCGCCTACCTGCGGGCCTTCGCCGAGTGGGCGGGGCTGCTGCCGCGCGTCGAGTTCGGCACCGAGGTGCTGTCGGTCCACCAGGACACCGACGGTTCCTGGCTGGTCGCCACCCGCGACGCACGGGGGGACTGCGCCACCCGGCGGTTCGCGCGGGTGGTCGTCGCCACCGGCGCCAACGCGGAGCCGCAGCTGCCCGACCCGGTGCCGGACGGCGCCGAGTCGTTCACCGGCCGGATGCTGCACGCCGTCGACTACCTGGAGGGCGACGGGTTCCGCGGGCAGCGGGTGGTCGTGGTGGGCCTCGGCGCCTCGGCCGTGGACATCGCCGCGGACCTCTCCCGGCACGCCTCCCGGACGGTGCTGTCGGTCCGCCGGGGGCTGCACGTCGTCCCGAAGCAGCTCTTCGGCATATCGTGCGACGTCATCGCCGAGGAGCCGTGGTTCACCGGGATGTCGCTGGCCGAGCGGCGCGAGTACATCGAGCAGGCCCTGATCGTCGCCCGCGGCCGGCTCTCGGACTACGGCCTCCCCGAGCCCGACCACCCGATCTTCTCCTCCGCCGTGACCGTCTCCGACGAGATCTTCACCCGGATCCGGCACGGCGCGGTGACCCCGAAGCCGGGGATCGAATCCTTCGCCGGGAGCGTGGTCCGGTTCACCGACGGGTCCGAGGTGGAGGCCGACGCGGTGGTCTGGTGCACCGGCTACCGGATGTCCTACCCGTACCTGCCCGCCGGCTGGCCGGTCGGCCCGAGCGGCCGGGTGGAGCTGTACCGGCGGATCGTCGTGCCCGACCGGGCCGGCCTGTACTTCGTGGGGCTGATCCGGCCGGTCGGATCCATCACCCGGGCCCTGGAGGCCCAGGCGGACTGGGTCGCCCGGCTCGTCGCCGGCGAGGCGGCGCTGCCGTCCGAGGACGTCATGCGCAAGGAGATCGACGAGTACCTGGCCGGCATCGCCGCGCGCTACGGGCAGGGGCTCGGCGCCTCCGTCCAGATCGACGTGGTGCCCTACGTGGAGGAGTTCCGCACGCCGTAGCCCCTGCCCGGGTGGCCCTGTCCGGTCAGCCGGACGGCGGCCGGACGGCGTAGGCCTCCGCGGAGAGGTACGCCGTGAGCCGGGCCGGCAGGCCCCGCTGGTGGGCGAGCGCCAGGTAGGCGATCAGCCCGGCGCCGTCCTGCGGCCGCCGCCCGGTGAGGGAGGGCAGGGCGCGCAGGAGCGGGGCCGGGTCCATGCCGTGCCGGCCGAGCAGGGCCACCGCCCGGTCCAGCGCCTCGCCGTCGTGCGGGGCGTAGTCGCGCACCGGGACGTGCAGGGTGAAGCCGCTCGGCCGGTCGTCCTGCGCGTCGGTGAAGACGTGGCAGGACAGCACCGGCAGCCCGGAGAGCCGGTCGTCGGCGCTCCCGGTGCCGGCGGCCGTGGCGGCGAACTCCCGCAGCACCTCCGCCGTCGGCCCGGCGGCCATCCGGGACAGCCCGCCGACCGCGCCGGCTGGCAGGCCGGGGTGGCGGACGTAGACCTTGACCCGGGGCTGCTCCCAGTCGCCGAGGTCCAGGGCGAAGAACGGGTAGCCGTCACCCGGCGGCAGCGCCGCGAACGCCCGCGGGTGGCCGAGCCGGTCCAGCGCCTCGCGCACCGTCGTGGCGGCCCGGTCGGCGCCGCGGGCGGCGGGGTTCAGGTACACCTTGACCCTGGGGACGCCGCCGGGGCGCAGCTCCAGGGCGCACCACAGGGCCAGCGGCCCCTCCGGGGCGGGCGGCAGGAAGAGGTCCTCCAGCTTGTCCAGCCAGGTGGTGGAGAAGCCCCAGCGCCGGGACATGGCACGGACCGCGTCGAGTCCGGCGCGGCCGTTCTCCTCCAGGCCGGCGGTGCCGCAGCCGGGCTCCAGCAGCACCCGCAGGTCGGGCGGGCCGTCCGGCCGGAAGGAGAGCGAGTACTCCACCGGCGTGTGGTCGTCGGACAGGAACGTCCGGCCGGACGGCGGCAGGTCCAGCCGCCGTCCGGCCTCCGGGCCCAGGGCCCCGGTGAGGACGTCCGCATAGGTCCGCGCGTCGTCCGCCGAGAGGCTCGCGACCTCGCACAGGCCCCGCAGTTGACCCGCGGTGAACTCCCCGAGCGTCAGCACGCCCGGTCTTTCCGGTTTCCCGGTCACTTGGCCAGCCAGCTGAGGAAGGAGCTCCACAGCCCGCGCTCCTTGCGGGCTCCCGCGGAGTGGTCCTCGCGGGTGGCCGCGGCCTGACGGGTCGCCGTGGCGGGCCGCGGCACCTCCTGGACCGGGGTGAACCGGGTCGGCAGCGCGGACAGCGCCCGGCTGAACGGGCCCGGGCGCCAGGTCAGGCTGTCCACCGGCACGGCCAGTTCGATGTCCGGCAGCCGGTTGAGCAGGTTCTCGATGGCCGTCACGGTGATGTGCCGGGCGGGCTCCTTGGAGGGGCAGGCGTGCGGGCCCGCGCTCCACGCCAGGTGCGCCCGGTTGCTGCCGGCCCCGCCGGTGTTGGCGGCCGCGATGCTGACCAGCACCAGGTCGCCGGCGTTCAGCTTGGTGCCGGCGAACTCCATGTCGGCCGCCGGGTAGTGCGGCGCGTAGTTGGTCAGCGGCGGGTTGCCCCAGAGCGTGTCGTCGAGCGCCTCGGCGATCAGGCCGCCCTTGTGGGCGTACTGGTCCTGGGTGAGCAGCAGGTGCAGCGTGTTGCCGATGAGGTTGCGCAGCGGCTCGGCGCCCGCGCCCAGGAGCAGGGCGAGCTGGTGGACCATCTCCTCGTTGTCGAGGGCCGCCTCGTGCTGCATCAGCCACGAGGTGACGTCCTCGCCCGGCCTGGTCCGCTTGAGGGCCACCAGGTCGGCCGCGGCCTGCATCAGGACGTCGGCGGCGCGGGCGGCGTTGACGCCGTCGAACATGCCGGAGATGCCGAACAGCACCCGGTCGCCGATGTCGGCCGGGCAGCCGAAGAGCTCGTTGAAGACGAACAGCGGCAGCTGCTTGGAGTACTCGCCGACCAGGTCGGCCGAGCCGCGGGCGCTGAACTGGGCGATCAGGTAGTCGGAGATCTGCCCGATGCGCTGGGTGAGCCGGCGGGTGTCGATCCGGGCGAGGCTGTCGGTGACCGCCTGGCGCAGCCGCAGGTGCTCGACACCGTCGCTGAACATGCAGTTGGCCCGGTAGGCCAGCAGGGGCAGGACCGGGCTGTCGGCGGGGATCCGGCCCTCGTTGAGGTCGCGCCAGCGGCGCGAGTCCTTGCGGAAGGAGGCCGGGTCCTGCAGCAGTTGCAGCGCGGCGGTGTAGTCGGTGACGAGGGTGGCCTCGACGCCCGGGGCGAGTTCGACCGGCGTGGTCGCGCCGAACTGGCGCATGTAGGCGTAGTAGGCCTGCGGGTCGGCCGCGAACTGCGAGCCGTAGAGGGGTATGCGTTCGCCGGTGCCGTGGGCGGGGCACCCGGGCGGGGGCACGAGTGCGGTGGACTCAGCGTCCATTTTCTTTGCTCCTAGTGGACACGGTCCAGCAAGTGACGGACCAGTCTGATCAATGCTTCGGCGGAGGACTTCTCGTCGCGGGCGTCGCAGGTGACCACGGGGGTGTCGTCCAGCAGGTCCAGCGCCTCGCGCAGGGCTGCCTCCTGGTAGACCGGCGTGCCGTCGAAGCGGTTGACGGCGATCGCGTAGTCGAGGCCGTACTGCTCGATGAGGTCGATCACGGCGAAGGAGTCGGCCAGCCGGTCGGGGTCGACCAGCACCAGCGCCCCGAGCGCGCCGCGTGCCATGTCCTCCCACATCTGCACGAAGCGCAGCTGTCCCGGGGTGCCGAACAGGTACAGCACGACGCGGTCGCTGAGGGTCAGCCGGCCGAAGTCCATGGCGACGGTCGTGGTGGTCTTGCTCCTGACCCCCTTGAGGTCGTCGACCGCCTCCCCGGCCCGCGTCATGGTCTCCTCGGTGGACAGCGGGGTGATCTCGGAGATCGAGCCGATGAAGGTGGTCTTGCCGACCGCGAAGTGCCCGACCACGAGGATCTTCACGGCGGTCTGGTTGGCTCCGTCGCGGACGTAGGCCCGCTCATCCAAACTTGGCCTCAAGTCCATGCAGCACCTCCTCAAGGATGCGCGTGTCCACCAGGGAGGCACGCTCGACGGGCGGCCGCACGAGCAGGAAGCCGCCTTCGGTGAGGCCCGAGAGCAGGATCCTCACCACGCCCAGGGGCAGCCGGGTGTGCCCGGCGATCTCGGCCACCGTGAGGTAGCCCGCCGCACATAACTCGAGCAGGCCCTGCTCCTCGGGGGAGAGTCTGCGGCTGGGGCGCTGCTGATCGCCGGCCGCCGCCGTGACCAGGGTGACCAGGGAGAGCTGCTGGTCGTCCGGCAGCCCCCGCCCCTTGGTGATGACGTAGGGCCGCACCAGGGGCGGGGCGGCGTCGGGCGCCTGCTCACCGTGCCTGGTCATGGGCGCACGCCGAGGTTCTCGCGCGGGGGCGCCATGAGCGCCTTGCCCAGCTGGCCGACGAGCTGCTGCATCCGGAAGGTGATGTCCGCCATGTCGACGTCCGGGGAGGCCGAGACGCCGAGGTAGGCGCCCTGGCCGGCGGAGATGAGGAAGACCCAGCCGCCGTCGAACTCCACCAGGGTCTGCCGCCACTGCTGCTGGGAGCCGTTGCAGAAGAACGCGAGCGATCGGCTCAGCGACTGCACTCCGCTCATCCCGGCGGCGACCCGGTCCGCGTCGTCCTTGCCGATCTCCTTCGTCCGGGCCATCAGCAGGCCGTCCGCGGATATCAGGACCGCGTGCAGGGCTCCGGGAATCTCCAGGGCACTGTCAAGCATCCATGACAGATCGTTGTTCACGGGTACTCATGTCCTTCACTGCTTGCAGCGGTTGCGCTGCTCGTCGTTTCCGCGGCGTCCGGATTCGTGGCCCGGCCGGACTGGGTGCCTCGCTGGAAGGCGCCCATGATCGCCGCCGTCTCCGCGCCCGAGCGGACCGGTGCCCCGGTGGCCGGAGCGCCGAAGCTCTGGCCCGCGAAGCTCTGGCCGCCGAAGCCCTGGGTGGCGAAGCCCGGTGCCCCGAAGCCCTCGGCACCGACGGGGGCCGGCTCGGCGGGGACGACGGACATCGGCCGCTTGCGGCGACGCTTCGGCAGGCCGTCGGGCCCGGTGGCACTCGCGGTCGGCGCGGCCTCGAACGGATTGCGGGCCGCCTCGGCGGCTCCGGGGCCGGTCTGAGCCGGCTTCTGCTCCGGCATCGCGGTGAGGAGTTCGTGCGGCAGGAGGAGAACCGCGCGCACACCGCCGTAGGGGGAGGAGGAATCCACGGAAACCTCGAAGCCGAAGCGCTCGCTGAGCACACCGGCCACCGCGAAACCGAACTGCGGCGGGTTTCCGAGCGAGGAGACCCCGAGGGCCCGCTCGCTCGACAGGAGCCCTTCCGCCCGGGTGCGCTCCTCGTCGTTCATGCCGATACCGGCGTCGTCGACGACGATGCAAATACCCTTCGGCACGGTGCGGATATTGATTTCCACCATCGTGTCGGGGCTGGAATAGCTGGTAGCATTGTCGAGAAGTTCGGCGAGCGCGAGCGCCACCGGTTCGACGGCCCGGCTGGTGATTCCGTAATCGACCTGGGAGAGAATCTCCACCCGCCGGAAATGCCGGATGCGGCCCTGCGCACTGCGGACCACGTCGTAGATCGAGGCCACCTCGCGCTGCCGGCCGAGCCAGCCGTCGCACAGCACGGCGATGGACTGGGCACGCCGGCCGAACTGCGAGTTCGTGTGGTCGATCTCCAGGAGGTCCTCCAGGATGACCGAGTCGCCGTACTTGTTCTGCAGCCGGGAAATGACCAGCTGCTGCTCGGCGGCGAGGCCCTGGAGGGTTCGCATGGCGGACTTGAGGACCGTCTTGGTCTCCTCGTCGGCGCGCACGTGAGCCGCCTCGACGGATTGCGAGAAATCGCTCTCCAACGCGGCGTAGTGGGCTCTCAGCCCCTCGGACTCCCGGCGCGCGGACGCTGCCGCCCGGCGCTGGAGGACAATGACGGCGATTGCGCCGAGGAGGACGACGAGAAGAGCCCAGAGAATGGGATTCTGCAGGGAATGCGTCATAGGACTCTCTTCAGGAGAGTGGCGGCCAGCTGCTGAATTACCGTCAAAGCGGGGGTGGGCCGGCGGGCGTCCGCACCGGGTTCACCGCCCGGACTGCCCCTGGTGACCTTCCGTCTCACACCCGCCCGATCCCCCCGGCAAGCGCCGTGATCATATCATCGGATGAAACGCCCTCCGCAGCCCACCATCAGGGCCGCGCAGTTGACGTGCGCTCAGTTCGAACTGAAACGAACACCGCCCCCTGAGCGCTTGCGGCGCCCATTCGACCAGACCATGACACCGTGGGCAAACGCCCTGCTCCTGCCGTTGGTTCAACGCGGGCCGGTGGCGTCCGGGTTCAGCGGGGCCCGCTCGCCGGAGCGGGCTCCGGGGCAGGAGCCGGGGCGGCGGTCCGCCCGCGGTGACCGCGCACCAGCTCGCCGGCGACGAACGCCGTCACGGCGGTGACCAGCAGCAACGGGAGCAGATCGGGTGCCTCGGCCCCCAGCAGCGCCGTCGCCAGCACCGTGCTGGTGACCGGCAGCCGGGTGACCGCGGTGGCGGAGGCGGCGAGGCCGACGGCCAGGCCCGGAGCGGTGCCGAGGCCGGGCAGCGGGGCGCAGGCCAGCCCGACGGCGGCGCCGATCAGCACCGCCGGGAAGATCGGGCCGCCGCGCAGGCTGCCCAGCGCGATGCCCCAGGCCGTCGCCTTGCAGAGCGTCAGCGCCAGCAGCGCGAACACCGACCAGGCGGCCGGGTCCGCGGCCAGCGTCCCCAGGGTCGCCTGGCCGGAGAGCGCCGCCTCCTGCGGCGAACGGCCGGTCAGCAGCGCGTACGCGGAGATGCAGGCGCCGACCGCGACGGCGCACAGCACCGTGCGCACCGCCGTCCGCCACGCGGTCGGCGGCGCCTCGGCCGGATCCGGACCGCCGGTGGTGAACGCCTTGACCCGCCGGCCCAGCGTCTGCCCCGCCACGCAGACCACCGCGACGACGGCGGCGACCGGCACGCCCCACAGGAAGTCGCCAGGGTCCGGGGTCCCGCTGTGCGGCACCGAGGGCAGCGCGAGCGCGCCGATGGAGAGTCCCGTCCAGTGGCCGAAGCCGGTGAAGACCAGCGCGCCGACGCCGCTGGCCAGCAGGCACGGCATGATCAGCAGCAGGAGCCTGGGCCCGCCGAGGCCGGCCGCCTCGATCATCATCACGGCGGCCACCAGCGGGCTCCCGAAGATGGTGGAGATCGCCGCCGTCGAACCGGCCGCGCCGAGCACCGGCACCAGCTGCGGCCGGGCCGCCCGGCGGGCCGGGCGGACGGCGAGCAGCGCCAGCCCGCCGCCCATCGCCATCAGCGGTGCCTCCGGACCGAGCACCGCGCCGAGCGGCAGGCAGGCGAGCGCCGCCAGGACGACGCCGGGCACGGCCTCCGGCGGAGCCGGCGGACCGCCCAGGCCGTCCACCGGGATGTGTCCGCCGCGGCCGGGCAGCCGGGTGACGACCGGGGCCAGCAGCAGGCCGGCCAGCAACAGCGCGGGCAGCGGCCACCACCAGGGCGCGCGGTCGTGGCCGAGGGCGTCCGGCAGGCTCTCCCAGACCCAGTGCTGGAGCTGGTGCTCCAGGCCGACGAACCAGAAGGCCGCCAGGGAGACGGGGACGCCGACCAGGGCGGAGATCAGCAGCAGGCCCAGGTAGCCCTTGGTCAGCAGCACCTGACGCAGGGCCGGGGCGGGCGCCCGGTCGGGGGCCGCCGCCGCGACGGGGCCGGCGCCGGTGGCCGGGGCGGGGCCGGTGGCCGGCGCCGGGTCCTCGGTGCCGCCCGGACCAGCGCTGGGCTCCGGCATCGTCCGCCTCCGTCGCGTTCCCCGCGCCGGTCCCGCTCCGGCCGCGTCCTGCGACCGAGTCTCGCCCGCACCCGGGGGACCCGCACGCAACCCCGGGTGCGGCCGCGCGCCGATTGCGCCGTCCGGGTGAACGGCCGAGGGGTCAGTCCCGGTGGACCTGCCGGGCGTCCCCGAGCGCGCTCTCGATGCCCTGCACCATCCGCCACAGCGGCGCGCGGCGGCTGGCGACCAGCACCACGACGTCGTCCTGCTCCCCCGCCCCGGTGCCCTCGCGGGCGCCGCCGGTGCCGGGGCGCTCGCTCCAGGTGTCGGTGACGAAGGACATCGCGCGGTCCACCTCGGCCATCCAGTCGCTCTCCCCGCCCGAACGCAGCCAGGTGCGCAGGGCGTGGTTGTGCGCGGCGACCACCGCGGCGGCCACCACGTCGGCCCGCAGCGGCCCGTCCGGGCGCTCGGCGAAGCGGCCGCGCAGGTAGTGCGCGAGGGTGTGCTCGTAGCGCCAGACCACGGACAGCTCGTAGGCGCGCAGGCCCGGGACCTTGCGGGTGAGGCGGTAGCGCTGGACGGAGAAGGACGGCTGCTCGGCGTACATCCGCAGCACGAGGCGGGCGGCGTCGCCGGCGTGCCGGACCGGGTCCTCCTCGCCGGTGCCGGATTCCAGGAACTCCGTCATGTCGGCGAGGCCGCGCTCGTGGTCGGGGAAGACCACGTCCTCCTTGGCCGGGAAGTAGCGGAAGAAGGAGCGCCGGCCCACTCCGGCGAGCGAGACGATGTCGTCGATCGTGGTCTGCTCGAAGCCGCGCTCCAGGAAGAGCTCGAAGGCGGCGGCGACCAACGCCTCGCGCATCGCGGGCTTCGGGTGCCCGTCGTTCATGGGCCGGTCCTGCTCTTCCTTCTCGCTCATTCCCGGAACATAGCATCGGCCTCGAACACCCGGACCGGGCCGCGGACGGCCGGCCCGGGTGCCCGGGCGCGGCAGGGGTTACGGCAGGTTGCGGGCCATCACGACGCGCTGGATCTGGTTGGTGCCCTCGTAGATCTGCGTGATCTTCGCGTCCCGCATCATCCGCTCCAGCGGATAGTCCC